>CAMLSA010000121.1 GCA_946482655.1 uncultured Sphingomonas sp.
TGGCATTTGGAGTGCCGGCAGCCTTCCTGCCGTCAACCGTGTTTCAGAAGGATCATTGGAGCAGCTTCACGCCACGTGTCGTCGTCTCCTATGATACCGGGCCGGCCAACTTCTATGTGAGCTATTCGGCGGGTTTCAAGAGCGGCGGCTTCAATGCGCCGTCCATCTTCCCGCAGACGCCGCTGAGCCCGGAGAAGATCGATGGCTTCGAGGCCGGCGCCAAGCTTCGCCTCCTGGACAATCGTCTGTGGCTCGACGTTGCGGCGTTCCACACGAAGACCAAGGACATCCAGGTCGCCGCCATCGACACCTCGATCGGATCGGTCGTGCAGCAGAACGCCGCTTCCGCCAAGGCCGATGGCGCGGAGGCCAATTTCCGCTTCAAGCCGAACGACGCGCTCATTCTGCAAGCTGGCGTTGCTTATCTGGACTCTCACTTCACCAATTTCCCGAACGCTTCCGTATTCAACGTGGCCTTCAATCCGCTGTTTGGACGGAATCTGCTGGGCGGATTCGTTGAGGATCTGAAGGGCTTCCCCACCACTCTGTCGCCCAAGTGGACGATGAATGGCGCGGCGACGTACGAATTCCCCCTCGTCGGGGAATGGTCGGGCAGCGTCACTCTGTCGGCGCGGCACAGCAGCAGCTATGACTTTCAGGCCGGCGCCGGAGGACCTCAGCGTTACGCCCGGCAGAAATCCTTCACCGTGGTCAACCTGACGGGTTTCATCACGCCACCGGGCGAGCGCTTGCAGATCTCCTGGTATGTCAACAACCTGTTCCGGCAGCATTATTATGATCAGCTGCAGACAAACTCTCAAACCGGATCCCTGCCCAACGGTGGTGGCGTATACGGCGTTCAGGCCCTTCCGCGCACTTATGGCGCAAGCGTGCGCGTGAATTTCTGATCCCTTTGGGCTTTGCGCCCAATCGGTGCTCCCGGGCTTTTCGCAAGTCCGGGAGCACCGATTTCTACACGTCGGGGTGGCACATGTCCGCGAGCTTCCACAGGCGCTGAGCGCGACGCGCGTCGTCTGGGACGAGGAAGCATGGCGCAACAGGCGGGTCTGATGGAAATTCGATGTTCCTGCGCCGAGGAACGATCTGGCCGAGCCCTGGTCCCGCAACGCAAACCGCTTCCCTGCCGGGGGCAGCCGTCCGGTACGCTCCAGATACAAGCCGGTATAGGCGAACGACTCGCCGCCAGAGCGGCCCGATCAGGTAGAATCGGGCACCGCTTGGATTTTTTCCATGTTCCGCTAGGCGTCACGTGAATTCCGCCTAACTTGGAATGCTCCGAGCGAGGCGTTCGCGATCCGATCCTCAGAAGCGTGCGCCGAGCGATACGCCCCATGTTCTGCCAATGCCCGGGTTCGCCCAATCGATGACGATCCTTGCCCGGCGCCGGAGGTGAAGCCGTCGTAGGTCGCGTTGTCCGTGATGTTCTTCACGAACGCCGCGAGCTCAAGCTCGAGCGCCGAGCGGACGGGGAAGGTATAGCGAACGCCCAGATCGATTTTTGCCACCGGCGGTATGGATGCGCGCGGATCGTTCAACACGTCGGTCTCGTAGCGAGACGTGTAGGTGAGCGCGCCGTTCAGTCCGATTTGGCCTACCGGCTGCGAACTCGTAATCCGAGATCAGACCGCCCGTCCACTTCGGCGTACGCCGCAGCTTCAAGACGGTTAAGTCCGCAAGACCCTGGCCAAGATCCGCGAAGAAGTTCTTGTACTTGGCGTCGAGATACCCCGCCGAACCGGAAATCGTCCAGCCACGAACGGGCGCGACTCCGAGTTCGGCTTCCACCCCCCTTGTATCGCGCCTTGGCGACGTTGAGCGTCGTCGTGACGTTGAGAAGTCCGCCGCCGGGCGCCGGGAAAATGCGCAGAACATTCTCCTGCTTGTCCTTCAGCGTGCTGTGGAACGCCGAGACGTTCAACCGCACACGGCGATTGAAGAACTCGCTTTTGAAGCCGATCTCATAGGCATCCATGACCTCCGGCTGGTACGGCGAGACCGCGGAGACGACATTGCCCGGCCGGCCGTTGAAACCACCCGTATTATAGCCGCGGCTGAATGAGGCATAAGCTAGTGGACAGAATCTAACACTTGATGCCCGCGTTTGACGGCGGCGATGATTTTATCGGGGTTGGCGGTCCAGACGAAGGGTTTTGGGTTGGGGTTCTGCTCGGCGACGAAGCGGTTGATGGCGGCCTGGAGATCGACGAGCGAGTGGAAGGCGCCGCGCTTGAGGCGCCGGTTGGTGAGCTTGGCGAAGAAGCCCTCGACGGCATTGAGCCAGGAGCAGGACGTCGGGGTGAAGTGGAAGGCGAAGCGCTTATGGCGGGCGAGCCACTCGCCGACCTTGGGGTGTTTGTGGGCGGCATAGTTGTCGAGGATGACATGGACATTCTTGCCGGCCGGTACCTGCCGCTCGATCGTGTTGAGGAAGCGGATGAACTCCTGATGCCGGTGGCGCTGCATGTTACGGCCGATCACGGTGCCATCGAGGATGTTCAGCGCGGCAAACAGGGTGGTGGTGCCGTTGCGCTTGTAATCATGGGTCATGGTGCCGGCGCGTCCCTTCTTGAGCGGCAGGCCGGGCTGGGTGCGGTCGAGCGCCTGGATCTGGCTCTTTTCGTCGAACGACAGGACGATCGCGTGGGCGGGAGGGTCGACATAGAGGCCCACCACATCCCTGAGCTTCTCGACGAACTGCGGATCGTTCGACAGCCTGAACTGCCGCACACGGTGCGGCTGGAGGCCATGGGCACGCCAGATGCGCTGAACCGAACTGACGCTGATCCCGACTTCGCCCGCCATCATCGCGGCGGTCCAGTGGGTTGCCTCGAACGGCGGGGAGCACAAGGTCAGCGCGACGACGCGCTCGGCGACCTCCGGCCCCAGCGGCGGGATGCGCGAGGGCCGGGTCTTGTCGCGCAGCAGCCCATCCCCACCTTCTTGCGCAAAGCGCTCCTGCCAGCGCCAGACGCACGTCTTCGACTTGCCCGTCCGGCGCATGATCTCGATCGTGCCGAACCCGTCGGCGCTGAGCAGTACGATGCGCGCGCGCCAGACGTGCTTCTGAGCGGCGTTGCGGTCGCGGGTCAGCGCCTCGAGACGGCCGCGATCCACAGGAGAAACTGTCAGGGTGATTCCAGTGCGCATGACACCGACTCGCACACCCCAATGCCCGGCCGAATCCATAAACGGTTTCAATCGTCAGATTTCATCCACTAGAGAGGGATGCCGAACTGATATGTGTAATTATGCCAGTCGGGAAGCATCATCATTTCCCGATACGCGCTCATATTGAGTGGAAATTGGGTGATGATCCGGCCCGTCCGGCTGAAATAATAATTGTGGCAGGCGCCATGCCAAAGAACGGCCTTGCCGATATCGCGTTGCAGATCCTCGTTGTACCGCTCTTCGGCCTCGGCTTTGACGTCGATCCAGGCGACATCGTTGGCATCCATCCACTCCACATGGCGAACGATATAGGCGGCTTCATATTCCGCCATGGTGATCAGCGATCCATTGTTGGTGTTGGGCCCATAGGACATGAACAGGTTGGGAAAGCCCGAGGTGGTGATCCCCATATAAGCGCGGGCGCCGTCCGACCAAGCTTCCTTGATGTCGATGCCGCCAGCGCCGCGCACGTCGATCGCCGATAGGAATTTGTCGACGTGGTAACCGGTCGCGCAAATGATAACGTCGTAGCGCCGAACCGTTCCCTTCGCGTCGATGATTCCCTCGGCCGTCACTCGTGCAATCGCATCGGTGATGAGGCTGACGTTCGGTCGATTGAAGGTGGGATAATAGTCGTTCGAGAAGAGCGGTCGGGCACAGCCCCAGTTGAAGGACGGAGTGAGCCTGGCCCGGATCTCGGGATCTTCGACGACCTTCAGATTTTCGCGGCAGAGCGCGATAAGATCGGAATCGTCGGTGCGCTCCGTCCAACGGACAAAGTCATCCAGTTCCCGATACAGCCGCAGCCGTTCCGCGCGAGCCAGGCTCGGCTGTGCCGTCATAGCGGCGATGGCTTCTTCGTCGAAAACCGGATCGTCCTTGGGCATAACCCAGACGGGGGTCCGCTGGTACACGTCGAGTTGGCCGACCATGCCGGCGATGACGGGAAGCATCTGTACGGAAGTGGCAGCGGTGCCGATCACGGCCACGCGCTTGCCGGCGAGACTCACGTCGTCACGCCACCGCCCGGTATGAAATGCGTCTCCCGCGAAGCTGTCCAATCCCTCGATGTCGGGCCATCGGATCTGGTTGAACATGCCCTGGGCGCTGCAAAGGATGTCCACGCTTTCCTCGCGGCCCGATCCCAGGGTCACGCGCCACTTCGTGCATTCGTCATCCCAGGCGGCGGCGACCACCTCGGTGGCGAGCTGAACATGGCGACGGATGTCATGCCGGTCGACGACGGCCTTGATATATTCCAGGATCTCCGGTTGGGGGGCGAAAGTCCGCGACCATGCCGGATTTAGGTCGAAGGAAAAGGAATAGAGGTGCGAAGCGACATCGCACTGTAACCCCGGATAACGATTGTGAAACCATGTGCCGCCGACATCGTCGGCTCGCTCCCACATGACGATATTATCATAGCCGGCGGTCTTGAACCGCTGTGCGATGGCTATCCCGCCGGGCCCGGCCCCGATGATGCCGATGCGCCGGTTGCGAGGCGGGTTCACGAAAGTTGATCGCGCTCCCATCGGCAGGACTTGCATCCGAAATTCTCCTTCCCGAGTCTGGGCCGGCCAGGCGCTTGCCGGTCCTTCCACCGGAGCATCTAAGCAGGTGACTCGTTTTTGTCACGGATTAATGAACATGCATTCAATAATTAAGCAACGAAGCTCAAATATGTCTGTGAGCCCTGTTCAAGATTTACAGCGAACCCAATGCAAAGAGCATAATTGACACCAATACCAAAATGAACCCATAATCACCAAACGTAATATGCTCGGCCGAGCCGACGGGCGGGTCGAGCGCAGATCGGAAACGGCGCGGCTATATGTTCGGCCAGGATCGGCGCCAGGGTTGAGAGAGGGTTGAGAATGGCACTGATGAAAGCCTTTCGGTTGGTCGAATGGGGGCGCAAGGCCGAGTTCGTCGATGTTCCGGTTCCCGCCCCTCGGCCCGATGAGGTTCTGGTCCGCATGCGTGGTGCCGGGCTGTGCCGTTCCGACCTGGACATCATGGAGGCGGCGCCTGGTGAAGAGCCTTATGCTTCGGTGCTGCCGGCGGGCTTTACCCTGGGTCACGAGAATGCCGGCATCGTCGAGATGCTCGGCTCGAGCGTCACTGATCTCAAGGTGGGCGAGGGCGTCGTCGTCCATCACATGCATTCCTGCGGACATTGTGATTTCTGCCTCGGCGGTATCGATCAGCATTGTCAAACCTATGCCCGGGGCGCGGTGTCGCTGACGCGCGGCCTGGGGCTCGACGGCGGTCTGGCTCAGTTTCTCGTGGTTCCCCGCCACGAGCTCGTCTCGATCGGATCCATCGATCCGGTGGACATGGCGCCGCTCACCGACGCCGGCGTCACGGCCTATCACGCCGTGCAAAAGGTGCTGAACGTCCTCAAGCCCGGAGCGGTGGCGGTGGTGATCGGCATCGGCGGCCTCGGAACATATGGCATTCAGTTCCTCAAGCTTCTGACATCCGCCGAGATCATCGCGCTCGATGTATCGGAGGCGAGGCGAACCGCTGGCATCGAGTTGGGCGCACGGCATGTGCTGGCCTCCGATGAGACGGCGGCTGAGCGGATCCTTGAACTCACGCGCGGCAACGGTGCTGATGCCATCATCGACTTCGTCGGCTCCAACGAGACCTTGGCCTTGGCGGCCAGGATCTCTCGGCCGCAAGGGCGGATCATCCTGGTCGGCATGGCGGGGGGATATCTGAATTTCGGCTGGGGAACATTGGCGACCAGCTGCGAGGTCGCGATTTCGATGGGCAGTACGCGGGCCGACCTCAGCGCAGTCTGCAAGCTTGCTGCAGCCGGCAGGTTGACGATCGAAAAGCAGACCTTCGCCTTCGACGACGTCCAAACGGCCTATGACCTGCTCAAGAAGGGCCAGCTCCACGGACGGGGTGTCGTCGCGTTCGATTAAGTGCGCGAGGTAACGGCCGGCAACCATGGCCTTCGATCATGCGACGGGCCGAGCGTTTCAAGGACGGTCAAGCCGAATGACGCGTCGATTTCGGAGGAGGATCGCATGGCTTCAGCCACGATGATGTTACCAGTTCCGGCACATGTGCCGCCTGGCCGGGTGCGGTACTTCGATATATTTCGGCATGGCGCCGCCACGGATATGATCGAGGCTGCCGCACAGCAATCTCACGGAAATGAAAAGATATTCTTCACTCCGCTGAACGGCGGCCACTGGGTGGTCGCCGGATATGATGCCGCTGTCGCCGCTGGGCGCGACGTCGAGCATTTTTCAAACAAGCCGTACACGGTCCCGACGTTTCTCGATGAGCCGCCGCTCCTGCCATTATTCACCGATCCACCCGTGCATACCGCGTACCGGACGGTCCTTAACAGGATTTTTACGCCCGCCTCGGCCGTGTCGATGGCCGCGTCCATCCGCACGACGGCTCAGAAGTTGATCGGAGATATAGCCAAGGGAAAATCGTGCGAGTTCATCGGAGCCTTCGCCGAGCTGTTCCCCGTCTCGGTGTTCCTCGATTTGCTTGGTCTGCCGAAGCGGAATCTTCCCGAATATCGTGATGCGGTCAAAACCTATCTTTCCGCGCCGGAACTCGCCGGAAAGGCCAGGGCTGGCGAATGGATCGCGGCGCAGCTTTCGGACGTGATCCGCCAGAGGCAGGCCAGGCCGGCCGACGACGTCATCTCGAAACTGATAAGCTCCGAGGTGGATGGGCGCCCCGCGACTCTCGACGAAGCGCTCAACATGACGATGCTGCTATTTACGGCGGGTCTCGACACGGTTACGGTGTCGATGTCCTATGGGATCAGATATCTCGCGCAGCACCAGGATCTTCAGCGTCAGGCTCGGGAAGGAGGCGTCGATATCGGCGACTTGGCCGAGGAATTGCTCCGTCGCTTCAGCCCCGCACAGCCGGGAAGGACCGTCGCAGCCGATGTCGATCTCGATGGTGTGAGGCTTAAGAAGGGGGGCCGTGTCTACGTGATGCTGACCGCGGCCAACCTCGACAGCGAAATATTCGCCGACCCGCTGGAGGTCCGTTTCGATCGCGCAAGGAAGCCGCACCTCGCCTTCAACGTCGGTCCGCATCGCTGCGTCGGCATGCACCTTGCTCGCGTGGAACTGAAGATCGCCTATGAGGAATGGCTCGCCCGTATCCCGCAGTTCCGGGTGGCCCAAGGGATGATCAAGTCGACTGGCGGACATGTGCTTTCGATCGATCGCCTTTGGCTCGGCTGGGACTGAGCCGTCAGTTCTGAGCGCGGCGGCTGGCGAGTATTGCTGGCTCCTCCGGTCCCCTGTTCCTAATTTGGGAGATTTGATGTGAGTGAATCGTTCGAAGGGAAGGTCGCACTCGTAACGGGAGCCGGAAGCGGCATCGGCCAGGCGACCGCATTGTTATTTGCGCGGCATGGCGCCAAGGTGGCGGTGGTGGTCAGAAATCACGAGCGGGGACAGGCTACGCTTGATGCCATTCGCGACGCTGGCGGCACCGCAATTGTCGTGGAAGCGGACATGGCCAGGGCCGAACAGGTCGAAGCCATGGTGGATCGCACCGTGGCCGAGTTCGGGCGCGTCGATTTCGCGTTTAACAATGCCGGCATTACGGGTGACGCGGCGAAGCTTGGCGACCAATCGCTCGGAGACTGGGCGGAAGTGATCGCAACCAACCTGACTGCGGTCTTTCTGGGCATGAAGTATGAAATTGCTCAGATGCTGAAGTCGGGTGGAGGCGTCATCATCAACAATGCTTCGGGCGCGGGCGTGGTGCCTCAGCCGTATTTGTCGCCATATTGTGCGGCCAAGCACGGGGTGCTGGGACTGACGAAAACTGCCGCTCGCGAATATGCATCGGATTCGATTCGGGTGAACGCCGTCTGTCCGGGGCTCATATCGACCCCCCAGCTCCATGGGCACTTCCGTGATGATCCCGGCGCTCTCGACAAGATGATTAGAGAAACGCCCATGGGTAGGATAGGAGAGCCGAACGATATTGCCAGTGCGGTTCTGTTCATGTGCTCGTCCCAAGCGACATATATGTCGGGGGAGAGCATGTTTATCGACGGGGCTTATGCCTGCCACTGATACGCGTGTGACGACATCGCACGGTCGCGAACGCGATCTGCGCCATCAGATCAAAAAGCTGCCGTGTGAAACATACGCCATCGTATCCGATCGCCGATACGCAAAGATAATGGTGCGGCATACATGATGTGGGACGAAAAATGGTGGAGCCGAGGGGGATCGAACCCCTGACCTCTGCAATGCCATTGCAGCGCTCTCCCAGCTGAGCTACGGCCCC
>CAMLSA010000122.1 GCA_946482655.1 uncultured Sphingomonas sp.
TGGCCTTGCCCTTGCGGGTGCGCGCATTGGTGTGCGTGCGCTGGCCGCGGACCGGGAGACCCTTGCGATGACGCAGGCCGCGGTAGCAGGCCAGATCCATCAGGCGTTTGATGTTCATCGCCACCTGGCGGCGGAGATCGCCTTCCACGGTATAGCCGGCGTCGATCGCCTCGCGAATCTGGAGAACTTCCTGATCGCTAAGGTCCTGAACGCGGCGCTGCGGCTCGATGCCGAGCTTGGCGGTGATTTCCTTGGCTTTGGTCGCACCAATGCCGTGAATGTAGGTAAGCGCGATTTCGACGCGCTTGTTGGTCGGGATATTAACGCCCGCGATACGTGCCACTGTGCTGTTCTCCTGCTCCACGGAGCGGCTGGCAATCCGCTCCATCTCGACGCTCGCCCCATCGGACCGGGGCCGCCCCCAGAACGCGACAAACACGGCACGCGCGCAAAGCGGCACCGATCAGAGCGGTATGGGAGCGAGGGTCACTAATGCGCGAGTTCGAGGCTGTCAAGCGGGCGACGGGAGTCGATTACAGCGGTTCGGTCGCGCGCTGCGAGGCGCGCATCTCCTTGGAGCCATCGACCTCTCGTCCTATAGCCGACATCGGAGCAGGGAGGAATGGGAATGCGGAACGGCTTTGCCGGACCAGGAGTGATCGGACCGGCCGCGCAGGCCTCCAACCGCATGGCGCTTCCCCCACTGATTCCGAGCGATCGCGCCGCCTTCTACCGGAACAACTTCGATTGCATCCGCCTGATGATGGCGCTGCTCGTGGTCTTCTCGCATTGCTACGCGCTTGCGCTGGGCAGCGAGGCCGGCGAGCCGCTGTCGATCGCGACCAACGGCCATTACAACAGCGGCGATCTCGGCGTCTGGGTGTTCTTCATCGTCAGCGGCTTCCTGATCGCGCACAGCCATGAGCGGACCGCCTCGCTGCCCGCCTATTTGTCGAAACGGATCCGGCGCATCTATCCGGGCTATCTGGCGGCGGCGATGGTCTGCGCCTTTCTGGTCACGCCGCTGTTCGCGCCGCCCGGCTTTTCCCTTCACCCCGGAGATGTCGCCGGTATCATCGGCGCCAACCTGCTGCTCGCCAACGCCTTTCCGATACCCGACCTGTTCAGCGGCAACCCGATAGCCGCGGTCAACGGCGCGCTGTGGAGCATCAAGTTCGAGTTTCTCTGCTATCTCGGCCTCGCACTGCTCGGGCTGCTTACGCTGAGTTTCCGCCGCATCGCGGTGCCGCTGATCTATGTCGCGGTGGTGGCCATATGGTGCTGGCTAGATGCGACCGGCCGCAGGCCAGGCGGCCCCGAGGCCGTGGCCGGGATCATCGGCTTTCCCTATCGCTGGTTCTGGGTCCTGCCCAATTTCCTCGGCGGCATGATCGTCTATCTGCACCGCGAGCGTATCCCGCGTTCGACGACGGCACTGATCGTCGGGCTGATCGCCTGCTTCGCCGCCTTCCATATCGGCGGGCATGGCCTCGGCGGCATGATCGCCGCGCATCTGCTGGTGCCGCCGGTGCTCGCCTATCTGGTCTTCTGGTTCGCCTTCCATCCGCGCATACGGCTGACCGGCACCGCGCGCTACGGCGATTTCTCCTACGGCACCTACCTTTACGCCTTCGTCATCCAGCAGATGCTGGTCGCGACGTTCGAGCTGCCCTTCCCCATCTTCATGGCGGCTTCGATGCTGCTCGCGCTCGTGGCCGGGGCGGCCAGCTGGTGGATCGTCGAGCGCCATTTTCTGGATCATGGCGCCAAACCCGACGAACATCGTCCCGAAAAGGAAGAGGCGCCCGCTCGGCCTCGAGCGGACGCCCCATCCTCAACCCGTCACTGGCGGTGGATCACACCACGCCATAAGCGAGCATCGCGTCGGCCACCTTCTTGAAGCCGGCGATATTGGCACCCTTGACATAGTCGATGTGATCGGTGCCCACCGAACCGCCATATTCGAGGCAGCGCGAATGGATGCCCTGCATGATGTCGAGAAGCAGACGCTGCAGCTCCTCTTCCTTCCACGAGATGCGTGCCGAGTTCTGGCTCATCTCGAGGCCCGACACCGCAACGCCGCCAGCGTTGGCGGCCTTGCCGGGTGCGAACAGGACCTTGGCCTTCTTGAAGACATGGGTGCCTTCGAGCGTGGTCGGCATATTGGCGCCCTCCGCCACCGCAATGCAGCCGTTGCTGACCAACATCGCCGCTTCCGACTCGTTGAGTTCGTTCTGGGTGGCGCAAGGCACCGCCACGTCGCAGGGCACGTTCCAGGGACGCGCGCCGCCGCCATGGAATTGGGCGCTCTTGAACTCCTGGACATATTCGGAGATGCGGCCGCGCTTCCGGGTCTTGAGATCCTTGACCCAGTTGACCTTCTCCTGGCTGATGCCGTCCGGATCGTAGATATAGCCTTCCGAGTCCGACAGGGTCAGCACCTTGCCGCCGAGCTGGTTGACCTTCTCCGCCGCATGGGTGGCAACGTTGCCCGAACCCGAAATGACGGCGTTGAGGCCGACCAGATCCTTGCCCTTGTGCTTGAGCATCTCTTGGAGAAAGTAGACCGCGCCATAGCCGGTCGCCTCGGTGCGGATCAGCGAGCCGCCATATTCGAGGCCCTTACCGGTCAGCACGCCTGTGAACTCGTTGGTCAGCCGCTTGTATTGGCCGAACATATAGCCGATCTCGCGGCCGCCCACGCCGATGTCGCCGGCGGGAACATCGACGTCCGCGCCGATGTGACGATAGAGCTCGTTCATGAAGCTCTGGCAGAAGCGCATGACTTCATTGGCGCTCTTGCCCTTCGGGTTGAAGTTCGAGCCGCCCTTGCCGCCGCCCATGGGAAGACCGGTAAGCGCGTTCTTGAAGGTCTGTTCGAACGCCAGAAACTTGAGCACACTCTCGGTGACCGACGGATGGAAGCGGATGCCCCCCTTGTAAGGCCCGATCGAGTTGTTGTTCTGGACGCGCCAGCCGCGCTGGACGCGGATGTTGCCATTGTCGTCTTCCCAGCAGACACGGAAGCTGATCACGCGATCGGGCTCCGCGATGCGGCGGAGGATCTGATATTTGTGATACTGCTCCTTGTCGGCGATGAAGTCGAAAATATCCTCGGCGACTTCCTGCACCGCCTGGGCAAATTCGGGCTGGCCCGGATTGCGCTTTTTTACACCCTCGACGAACGTCGCCAAGTCGACATGATCGGAAACGGCCATTTGCTTATTCCCCTGCTCCTCAGACGCGGTGCCGCCCCTGGCGGGACTCGGCGTCCGTACCGCTAGGCATCCCGCGATTTTCGTATGCGAGCAAGGACTTTCCGCACGCTATTGCAGGAGAATTCAGCTTTACACCCCCGACCGCCGCCGCTCGGAAACTATATCTTCAGAAAAGCGTCACATGAGGTTGCGATCGGCCCTCAAACGATCACCAATGGCCCCACCAGCCGAGCAGCGTATCAAAAGGCGTGATCGGCGCGCCAAGCCCAAGGAACAGGATTGCCGCCAGGATGAGCAGCAACCCGAGCCAGTGAGAAGCGCGCCGTCCAAGGCTGAAGATATAGGTCAGCCAGGCAATAGTTTCGCGCTTGGCCTTCGAGGACCGTCGCCGCCGCCTGCGTCGCCTGACCGGTTGCTGTTCCATTGCGCCGGGAACATGCACGAAACCACCGTAAAGCCAAAGCGGCTTTAGCGTCCGCTTCGCGGCTGTCTCCGCGTCACTGGAAGAAAGCTGTGGATCAGGCGTCCAATATCTTGGCGATGGCGGTCGACACGTCGTCCATGTCCGCCATGCCGTCGATCCGCTTCACCAGCCCGCGCGCCTCGTAGACCGGCAGGATCGGCGCGGTCTTGGCGCGATATTCGGCCATGCGGGTGCGCACGGTTTCCTCATTGTCGTCGGGCCGCCGCTTGAACTCCGTCGAGCCGCATTTATCGCAGAGACCGGCGACCTTGGGCTGCTTGAACCTGTCGTGATAGCCCTCGCCGCAACTCGCGCAGGTGAAGCGGCCGGTGATCCGTTCGACGAGCGCATCCTCGTCGACCTCGAGCTCGATGACATGCGCGAGCTTGCGGCCACGGCTGGCGAGGATCTCGTCGAGCGCGCGGGCCTGCGGCTCGGTGCGCGGATAACCGTCGAAGATGGCGCCTTCCGACGCGGCCATGCTGTCGAGCTTTTCGCCGATCAGGCCCGAGACGATCTCGTCGGAGACGAGCTGACCCGCATCCATCACCGCCTTGGCCTGGACACCCACCGGCGTACCCGCCTTGACCGCCGCCCGCAGCATGTCGCCGGTCGAAAGCTGTACCATGCCGCGTTCAGCGACGAGCTTGGACGCCTGGGTTCCCTTGCCGGCGCCGGGCGGTCCCAGCAGGATGATGTTCACGAGGCGTTACCCCACCCGAAGCTCCGAATGATCACCGACGTTGTCCCCCTTTGAGCTTGGCCTTCTTGATCAGATCGCCATATTGATGGGCGAGCAGATGACTCTGTATCTGTGTGACCGTGTCGATCGTGACGTTGACGACGATCAACAGGCTGGTGCCGCCCAGCGCGAGCCCCAGACCATATTGCGCGGTGACATATTCGGGCACCAGGCAGATGAAGGTCAGATAGGCCGCACCGACCACCGTGATCCGGGTCAGCACATAATCGAGATAGTCGGCGGTATTCTTGCCCGGCCGGATGCCGGGGATGAAGCCGCCATAGCGCTTCAGATTGTCCGCGGTTTCCTCCGGATTGAAGACGACGGCGGTATAGAAAAAGCAGAAGAAGATGATCCCCACCGCATAGAGCGCCATGTAGAGCGGTGTGCCGTGCTGCAGATACTGGTTCAAGGCGATGATGAAATCGCCCCAGCCGCTTTCACCCGCGGTCCGCTGTCCGGCGAACTGGCTCACCGTCAACGGCATCAGCAGCAGCGAGGAGGCGAAGATCGGCGGAATCACGTTGGCGGTGTTGATCTTGAGCGGCAGATGGCTCTTGTCGGCCTGCATATGCCCGCGCGCGGTCTGGCGCTTGGGATATTGGATCAGCACCCGGCGCTGGGCGCGCTCCATGAAGACGATGCCAGCAACCAGCGCGACCACGCCGATCACCGCCAGGACGATGAACATCGCCGACAGCGAACCGGTGCGGCCGCCCTCGAACAGATTGCCGAGCGCGGTGGGAAGCTGGGCGACGATGCCGGCCATGATGATCAGCGAAACGCCGTTGCCGATGCCCCGGCTCGTGATCTGCTCACCCAGCCACATCAGGAACATCGTGCCGCCGATCAGCGAGATCACCGTCGTGGCGCGGAAGAGATAGGGATCCACCACCACCGCGTCCATGCCCGCGCTGGTACCCCATGTCTCGAGCCCGACCGCGATGAAATAGCCCTGGATGGCGGTCAGCAGCACCGTCCCGTAGCGCGTGTATTGATTGAGCTTCTTGCGCCCGCTCTCCCCTTCCTTCTTGATCGCGGCGAGCGTCGGCGACAGCGAGGTAGCGAGCTGCACCACGATCGAGGCGGTGATATAGGGCATCACGCCGAGCGCGATCAGCGACATGCGCTCGAGCGCGCCGCCCGAAAAAGCGTTGAAGAAGTCGAGAACGCCGCCGCGCGTCGTGTCGAACAGCGAAGCCAGCGCCCGAGGATCGAGCCCGGGCAACGGCACATGGCTGAGCAGACGGAAGATGATCAGCGCGCCGAGCGTGAACCACAGGCGCTTCTTGAGCTCGGTCGCCTTGGCAAACTGGCCCAGGTTGATATTGGCGGCCATCTGTTCGGCTGCGGATGCCATACTGTTCTCAGACCCCGAAAATAGAAACGGCGACGAACCTCACAGGTCCCGCCGCCGCCTCATATAGTGTCTGCTTCCAGCTTGTCTAAGCCGAAAGCGATGGGCGGCGCGCTTAGGCCACGAACCTGATCCACGTCCTTGGCCAAGGCTTGCCTCACGCCTCTGGCCGAGGATGAGGCGATCAAGCCTTGGCCGCGGCCTTCTTGGCTTCCTTGTCGGCGGCGCGCGCCTTCTGGACGGTGCGGTGCTTGGCCTTAGCCTTGTCCGCGGCGGCGACCACCTCGATCACCTCGACCGAACCACCGGCCTTCTCGATCGCGGCTCTTGCACCGGCCGAGACACCCGCGACCTTGAACGAGAGCTTCGCCGTCAGCTCGCCCTTGCCGAGAATGCGCACGCCGTCCTTGCCGCCCCGCGCCACGCCGGCCGCCTTGAGCGCCTCGTGATCGATCACGCCCTTGGTGTCGAGCTTCTTGGCGTCGACCAGCTTCTGGATCGCGCCGAGATTCACCTCGGCGTGGTCCTTGGCGAAGATATTGTTGAAGCCGCGCTTCGGCAGCCGCATGTGCAGCGGCATCTGACCGCCTTCGAAGCCGTTGATCGAGACACCCGAGCGGCTCGTCTGGCCCTTCTGGCCGCGCCCGGCCGTCTTGCCTAGGCCCGAGCCGATGCCGCGCCCGACGCGCACCCGGCCCTTGCGGGCGCCTGCATTGTCGCGGAGATCGTTGAGTTTCATATTGTGCACTCGCTTTCGCTATGTTCGCGCTGAACACCCTCCCCCGTCAGGGGGAAGGCGGGATGAGGATCAATCCTCGATCTTGACCATGTGCTGGACCTTGCGGATCATGCCACGCACTTCGGGCGTGTCAGGGAGCTCGCGGGTCCTGTGCATCTTGTTCAGGCCGAGGCCGATCAGCGTCGCCCGCTGATCGGTGGGACGACGGATCGGTGAACCGGTCTGAGTCACCTTGAGGGTCTTGGCAGCCATGTCCGATTACTCCGTAATCGCCGCCGCTTCGGCCTCGGCGACCGGAGCGGAAGCACCGCCACGACCCAGCAGGTCGGCGATCTTCTTGCCACGGCGCTGCGATACCGACTTCGGCGAAGTCTGTTCGCCGAGCGCCTCGAAGGTCGCCCGGATCATGTTGTAGGGGTTCGAAGTGCCGACCGACTTGGTCACGACGTCGTGGACGCCGAGACTCTCGAAGATCGCGCGCATCGGACCGCCGGCGATGATGCCCGTGCCCGGAGGCGCGGTCCGGACGGTCACCCGGCCAGCCCCGAAATGGCCCTTGCCGTCATGATGAAGCGTCCGGCCCTCGCGCAGCGGCACGCGGACCATGGCCTTCTTGGCGGCGGCCGTCGCCTTGGCGATCGCCTCCGGCACTTCGCGCGCCTTGCCATGGCCGAAGCCCGCACGGCCCTTGCCGTCACCGACGACGACCAGCGCGGCGAAGCCGAAGCGCTTGCCGCCCTTCACCGTCTTCGAGACGCGGTTGATGTGGACCAGCTTCTCGATCAGCTCTTCGCCTTGATCCTCGCCGCCCTTGCTGCGGTCGTCACGACGGCCACGATTGCCGTCGCGGCCGCCACGGCCGCCACCACGATCGCTGCCGCCACCGCCGCCGCGGCCGCGGCCGCCACGGCCACGACGCTCACCCTGGCCCTCGACGCCGGGAATGGCTTCAGCGGGCGCGCCCGCCTGGATTTCTGTTTCGTCAGCCATTTAGAACTCCAATCCGCCTTCGCGGGCAGCATCGGCCAGCGCCTTGACGCGGCCATGGAACAGGAAGCCGCCACGATCGAACACCACCCGAGTGATGCCCGCCGCCTTGGCGCGCTCGGCCACGGCCTTGCCGACCGAGGCGGCGGCATCGGCGGTGGCGCCGGTCGGGCCCTTCAGATCCTTGTCGAGGGTCGACGCCGCGGCAACCGTGCGGCCGGCCTCGTCGTCGATCACCTGCGCATAGATATGACGGCCCGAGCGATGCACCGACAAGCGCGGACGCATGCCGCCCTTGGCACGAAGCGCGGAACGAACGCGCCGGCGGCGGCGTTCGAAGAGAGAGAGACCCTTGGTCATTACTTCTTCTTCCCTTCCTTGCGGAAGATATACTCGCCGGCATATTTGATGCCCTTGCCCTTATAGGGCTCCGGCTTGCGCCAGCGGCGGATTTCGGCCGCGACCTGGCCGACCTTCTGCTTGTCGTTGCCCGAGATCTCGACCGTGGTCTGATCCGGCGTCTTGACCTCGACGCCTTCCGGCACTTCGAGATCGACGTCGTGCGAATAGCCGAGCTGAAGCTTGAGCTTCTTGCCCTGCGCGTTCGCGCGATAACCGACGCCGGTGATGAGCAGCTTCTTCGAGAAGCCGTCGGTCACTCCGGTCACCAGGTTCTGAACCAGCGTGCGCTGCATGCCCCAAAAGGCGCGGGCGCGCTTGGTGTCGTTCGCCGGCTTCACGGTGATCGTGCCGTCGCCCACCTCATAGGAGATGTCGTCGGCGGTCGGCATGGAAAGGGCGCCCTTCGGCCCCTTGACGCTGATCTTGCCGCCCTCGACGCTGGCGGTGACGCCGGCGGGAACGGTGATCGGCTTCTTACCGGTGC
>CAMLSA010000123.1 GCA_946482655.1 uncultured Sphingomonas sp.
TGGCTGCGCTCGCCCTCGAAGCTGAGCACGGTGTCGACCATATGCTCGAGCACGCGCGGACCCGCGATCGCGCCGTCCTTGGTGACATGACCGACCAGCACCAGCGCGGTGCCGCGATCCTTGGCGAACCGGATCAGCTCCTGCGCGGAAGCGCGGACCTGGCTGACCGTACCGGGCGCGCCTTCGATCAGGTCGCTATGCATCGTCTGGATCGAATCGATCACCAGCAGCGATGGTGACGTCTTCTCCAGCGTGGTCAGGATATCGCGCACCGAGGTTGCCGAGGCGAGCTGAACCGGCGCCAAGCCCAGGCCAAGCCGCCGCGCGCGCAGCCGCACCTGATCGGCCGCCTCCTCGCCCGAAATATAGGCGACCGGCTGCCCCGCGAGCGCCATACGCGCCGCGGCCTGGAGCAACAGGGTAGACTTGCCGATGCCGGGATCGCCGCCGATCAAGGTCGCCGAACCCGGCACCAGCCCGCCGCCGATCGCCCGGTCGAACTCGGCGATTCCCGTCGACCAGCGCTTCGGCAGCGGGATATCGGCATCCAGCCCGACCATCGCGATCGCCCGGCCGCCGGTGCGCAGATCGTGCTTGGCCGAAAAAATGGTCACGTTCGAGGCTTCCTCGACCAGCGAATTCCACTCGCCGCAGTCCCCGCACTGCCCCTGCCAGCGCGTCGCGACACTGCCGCAGGCCTGACAGACATAGCGTTTCTGCGGCTTGGCCATTGCGATCCTCTATACGAACGAAGCAAGAACATAGCCTGGGTAAGGAAGGTCGGCAATGCTCCATCGCCCCTCTCTTGGCAGGGAAGGGGGAATATGTGACACCGCATCGATATGCGGGAGAAGGAACTGCGGCTCGCGCTGGTCTGCTACGGCGGGGTCAGCCTGGCCGTCTACATGCATGGGATCACCAAGGAGCTCTGGCGGCTCGCCCGTGCCAGCCGCGCCTTCCATGACGGCGCTCCGGAATCGTCGGGCAGCGAGGCGATTTACCGCCGCCTGCTCGAGCGGATCGAGATCGGCAGGGGCCTGAAGCTCCGGGTGCTGATCGACGTGATCGCGGGCGCGAGCGCTGGCGGGATGAACGGCCTGTTCCTCGGCCATGCGATCTCGACCGGCCAATCGCTCGAACCGCTCACCCAGCTGTGGCTCGACTGCGCCGATGTCGAGGTGCTGCTCGATCCCGACGCGCGGCCGCTGTCGCGATTCTCCAAATTTTGGGCGCTGCCTTTCGCATGGACGCTGGCGCGCCGGCGCGGCGGCACGGTCGAGCGCACCGTCTCGCCCGAAACGCGCGCCGAGGTCCGCCGCAAGCTTTCGGGCTTCGTCCGCGCGCGGTGGTTTCATCCGCCGTTCGGCGGAGCGACCTTCACCAACCTGATTCTCGACGCGTTCGAGGCGATGGCCGCCTCGCCCGCCGGGCCGCGGCTTCTGCCCGAGCGCCAGCCGCTCGACGTGGCGGTCACGGTCACGGATTTTCACGGCTATGATCAACGGCTGCGGCTGCACAGCCCGGCGCTGGCCGAGGAGCGCGAACATCGGCTGACGATCAGTTTCGTCGACCGCGGCACCAACGGCGACACGCTCGCCGATCCCGCCGAACTGGTCTTCGCCGCACGTGCCACGGCAAGCTTTCCGGGCGCCTTCCCTCCCTTCAACGTCGCCGAGCTCGACAAGGTGCTCAAGAGCCGCGCGCGCGACTGGCCGGGACGCGAGACCTTCCTCGACCGCATCTTCCCGCGCACCGCCGCGAGCGGCAGCCCCGAGGATCTGGTGCTGATCGACGGCTCGGTGCTCGCCAACGCCCCCTTCCGCCAGGCCATCGAGTCGCTGCGCAACCGCCCTGCCCGGCGCGAGGTCGACCGGCGCTTCATCTATCTCGATCCGACCGCCAATGTGCAGCCCCCCCCCGAGCGCCATCGGGACGGCATCGTCCGCCTGCCCGGCTTCTTCGCGACGATCTTCGGCGCGATGTCCACCATTCCGCGCGAGCAGCCGATCCGCGACAATCTCGAGCTGATCCAGCAACGCTCGATCCGCATCGCCCAGACGCGGCGGATCATCGATGCGATCCGTACCGAGGTCGATGCCGCGGTCGAGGGTGCGATGGGGCGGCAGGTGCTGCTCTATCGCCCGAGCCCCCAGCGGATCGGCGGCTGGCGGCAGCGAGCCCACCAACATGCCGCCCGCCGCGCCGGCTTCACCTATGCCGGCTATGGCCATCTCAAACTCACGGTCATCGCCGATGAGCTCGCTTCGACGATCGCGCTGCTCGGTGGAATCGAGGATGCCGCCGAACGCCACATGATCCGGGACGCCATCGGGGCGCATATGTGGAGCCGCGGCTTCGAGGATGCCGATGCGCTGAGCGCAAGCGGGACGAGCGAGGCGCTCGTCCAATTCCTGCGCCAGCATGATCTCGGCTTCCGCATTCGCCGGCTGCGATTCCTGGCCGATCGGCTGACCGACATCGAAGCCGGCAATGGCGGCAGCAGCGAAGCGGCGCTCCAAGCGGCGCGAGATGCGATCTACCGGTCGCTCGCACCCTTTCTCGATCTGCAGATGCGTGATCATTACGAGGCCTCGGTGGTCGCCGCCGCGCAGCATTTCGCCGAGGATCCGGAAAGTGCGCTGGCGAGCCTCGCCACCGACCGCCAGCTGGAGGCGCTCGACCTCGATACCGACCGCGCGATCGCCGGCGTACTGCCCCTCCTGGCCAGGAGCGACCGGCGGGCACTGCTGCTCGCCTACCTCGGTTTCAGCTTCTACGATCTCGCCACCCTGTCGCTGATGCGGGTGCAGGGGGCGCAGGAATTCCACGCGATCCAGGTCGATCGCATCTCACCGGACGACGCCGCATCGATCCGCAGCGGCGGTGCGGCGGCGACGCTGAAGGGAATCGAGTTCAACCTGTTCGGCGCCTTCTTCAGCCGCGCCTACCGTGAGAATGACTATCTGTGGGGCAGGCTCCACGGTGCCGAACGGATGATCGACATCGTCGTCTCGACGCTGCCGCCGGCCGACATGATCCCCGAGGACGAGATGCGCGACATCAAGCGAGCGTTTTTCCAGGCGATCCTCGACGAGGAGCGCTGCCGGCTGACCGCGATTCCCGATCTGTTCGCGACGATCGAGCAGGAAGTGCGATCGATGCCCTAGCCCGCTGGTCTTGACCCGGCCGGATCGCTGGAGGACAAGCGGCCCATGCATTTTCTCAAGACCTTGTTCTGGGTAATTCTCGCCGTGATCGCGGTCATTTTCTCGCTGCGCAACTGGTCGCCGGTCCCGATCAGCCTGTGGGCCGGGCTGACCGCCGACGTGAAGTTGCCGGTGCTGATGGTGCTCAGCGCCCTGATCGGTTTCCTGCCCACCTACGCGGTCCACCGCACCAAGCTGTGGCGGCTCAAGCGCCGGATTGAAACGCTCGAGCGCAACACGCTGCCGGCCGGGGCGCCGGCGCCGGCCGTCGCCCCGGCCGATTCCCGACCGGGCCCCCAAATATGACGCGCAGCCCCATCTACGTGGCGATCGACACGCCCGACATCGCCCGCGCCAAGGAGCTCGTCTCCCGGGTCCACAACCACGTCGGCGGGATCAAGCTGGGACTCGAATTCTTCTCGGCACACGGCCAAGCCGGGGTCCGCGAGATGGCCGCGCTGGACCTGCCGATCTTCCTCGACCTCAAGCTTCACGACATTCCCAACACCGTCGCCAAGGCGGTGCAGGCGCTGAACGGGCTCAAGCCCGCGATCCTGACGGTGCATGCCGCCGGCGGCCTTGCCATGATGGAGGACGCCAAGGCGGCGGCGCCAGTCGGCACCAAGGTCGTCGCGGTTACCGTGCTCACCAGTCTCGACGGCGATGATCTGGGCTCGATCGGAGTGGCGCCCGACATCCACG
Source organism: uncultured Sphingomonas sp. (assembly GCA_946482655.1). The sequence goes on from CAMLSA010000123.1 coordinate 3,909, forward strand.
CCCAAGTCGAGCGGCTCACCCTGCTCGCCAGGGAAGCCGGGCTCGACGGCGTGGTCTGCTCGGGCAATGAGGTCAAGGCCGCCAAAAAGCTGTGGCCGCAGGGTTTCTTCGTCGTGCCGGGCATCCGCCCGGCCGCCAAGAGCGCGCTGGGCGGCAATGGACTTGCCGATCAGAAACGGGTGATGACGCCGCGGCAGGCGCTCGATCAGGGCGCATCGATTCTGGTGATCGGGCGGCCGATCACCGGGGCCGAGGATCCCGACAGCGCGGCCCGTGCGATCGAGGCGACGCTCTGAACGGCGCACGCGTCGACGAAACGGGCATGCTGCTGCGCGATGGCGGCGGCTTCGTCCTCAAGCGCGACCACGGTGGCTATTACCGGCTCGAACTGCATCGGACCCCGGTGGATCTGGTCGAAAAAAGAGTGCGGCTGATCGGCGTTCTGATCGGTCCCGATCATGTCGACGTGGATGGGGTGCAGCCGGCCTGACGTCGGATATCACGACGCCGGCGTCGCTATGGCTTTGACCTTCGGGCCTGCACTATGATCGACCGCCTTGCGCTCCCCTGCGGGCACCCCTCGCTCTCCTTCCTTCAGCGGGCAAACGGACGATAAGAACCCATGGAAACCCTTCCTGAGCTGTCGCTCGAACATCTCCGCGCGCTCGCCCCGTTCCTGGCGATCGGCTTCTTCGCCCAGCTCGTCGATGGCGCGCTGGGGATGGCGTTCGGTGTCATCACCAACACGCTGCTCGTCAGCGTGCTTGGGCTCGCCCCGGCGCGCGCCTCGGCGAGCGTCCATCTGGTCGAAGCTTTCACCACCGCCGCCTCCGCCGTCAGCCACATCACGCAGCGCAACGTCGATTGGAGACTGTTCTCGCAGCTCGTCTTCCCCGGCATGGTCGGTGGCGTCGCCGGTGCCTACCTGCTGTCCAATATCGACGGCTCGGTCGCTCGGCCCTTCGTGATGGCCTATCTGGTCGCGATAGGCTTCTACCTGTTGTGGCGGGCTTGGCGGCTCGGTCATGGCGGCGAGCACAGGCCCGCCAGGGTCATCGCCCCGCTCGGGCTGGTCGGCGGCTTTCTCGACGCGGCGGGCGGCGGCGGCTGGGGGCCCGTCGTCACCTCCAACCTGCTGGTGCAGGGAACCGAGCCGCGCAAGACGATCGGAACGGTCAGCGCCGCCGAATTCTTCCTGACCATGACGATCTCCCTCGCCTTCATCACGACCCTCGGGCTCGAGGCCTTCACCATTGCCGCCATCGGCCTGATCATCGGCGGTCTGCTCGCGGCGCCGCTGGGCGCTATTCTGGTCAAGCGGATTCCGGCCAAGAGATTGCTGACGATGGTCGGCGCGGTCCTGATCGCGACGAGCCTCTTCAGCCTCTGGCGCGCGCTCGCCTGAGGTCGGCCGGCTTGGCCGGAACGCCTCCCATGGCGCCGCGTTCAATCGTTTCGCGCAGGGCTTCAACTCATTCTCTACCGAAAAGATTTTCTTGTGTTCTCTTTTCCTTTGGTAGAGATATGGTCGCGGCAGTTCGAAGGGAGACCTCATGAAGAAGCGCCTTGCCCTAATGGCGGCCGTCGCAGCTGCTCTTGCCGCAGCTCCCGCCAGCCTCGCCAACGCCGCTCCGGTATCGCTGCTCAACGTGTCCTATGATCCGACGCGCGAACTCTATGTCGCGGTCAATGCGGCCTTCGCGAAAAGCTGGAAGGCGCAGACCGGCCAGGATGTGGCGATCCGGCAGAGCCATGGCGGATCGGGTAAGCAGGCCCGTTCGGTGATCGACGGGCTCCCCGCCGACGTCGTGACCCTGGCCCTCGCCTATGACATCGACGAGATCGGCTCGAGGGGGAAGCTGCTTCCCGCCAACTGGCAGGCGCGCCTCCCCAACAACAGCGCGCCCTATTATTCGACGATCGTCTTCCTCGTCCGCAAGGGCAATCCCAAGGGGATCAAGGATTGGGACGATCTGGTGAAGCCGGGCGTCAAGGTGATCACGCCCAATCCCAAGACCAGCGGCGGCGCCCGCTGGAATTATCTCGCGGGCTGGGGTTATGCCCAGCGCAAATACGGCAATGTCCAGGCGGCGCGCGACTATCTGGTCAAGCTGTTCCGCAACGTTCCCGTCCTCGACAGCGGCGCACGCGGCTCGACGACGACCTTCATCCAGCGCGGCCAGGGGGATGTCCTGCTCGCCTGGGAGAATGAGGCGTTCCTCGCGGTGAACCAGTTCGGCAAGGGCAAGTTCGACATCGTCGTCCCCTCGGTCACGATGCTTGCCGAGCCGCCGGTCGCGGTAGTCGACGCCAATGTCGACAAGAAGGGCACGCGGAAGGCCGCCGAAGCCTATCTGCGCTTCCTCTACACGCCGGCCGCGCAACAGATCATCGCCCGGAATTACTATCGTCCGCGCAATCCGGAGATCGCCGCGCAGTTCAAGAAGCAGTTCCCCAACGTCGCGCTGTTCACGATCAAGAATTTCGGGGGCTGGGCGAAAGCGCAATCGGTCCACTTCAACGATGGCGCGCTGTTCGACCAGATCCTCGAAGACGCCAAGAAATAGTCTCCCCGGTTGGGGAGAGCAGGCGTCCGCCCTGTTCTCCCCAACCGGGGGTCCCGAAAAGTCCTAGGGAGTTAACAACATGCGGCACCAACTGCTGGCGGGCGCAGCCTGCCTCACCCTTCTGCCGGCCCCCCTGCTGGCACAGGAAGCGGCACCTATTCCGGATACGGTCGAGGCCTTCCCCGACAGCGGCAACACGATCGACACGATAATGGCGCCCGAGGATGCGCCGGCCGCGGCTCCAGCCAGGACCGGCGACGCGATCCTCGACCGGCTCAATGCGCTCGAAGCCAAGGTCCAGCAGCTCGAAGCCCGCAACAAACAGCTCGAAGACGAGGCCCTCGCCACCCGGACCCGCGTCGAAAAGGTGGAGGTCCGCGCCGCCCGCGCCGTTCAGGCCGGCCCCGCGCCCACCTTCTCCGACGTCGGCGGCAATTTCACCTTCAAGCCGCGCGGCACCTTCCAGATCGACTATGCGAGCTACAATCGCCGTGGCGCCGGCCGCTACGACTATAATAGCGGCACCGATGTCCGGCGCGGCCGCTTCGGCTTCGACGGTACCTTCTACAAGAACTTAAAATATCGCATCGAGGCCGAGTTCGTGAAGGGCTCGGTCAACCTGCTCGACGCCTATGTCAGCTATGGCGGGATCAAGAACTGGGTGTTCACGGTCGGCCAGCAGAAGGCGCCTTTCGGCCTCGAGGCCAATACCTCCGACGCGCTCAACAGCTTCCTCGAACGCGGCATGGCGAACAACGCTTTCGGCGCGGTCGGCGCCGAGCGTCGGGTCGGCGTGACGGCGGCCTATCAGTCGGACAAGCTCAACGCCACGATCGGCGTGTTCGGCAGCGGCGAGGCGGTCCAGCGCAACGAGTCGACGCCGGACGAGACCTATGGCGTCAACGCCCGCGTCACCTGGGATCCGATCCTCGATACCGGCAAGATCGTCCATCTCGGCGCCTCGGCCTACAGGGTGGCGGGAATCGCCGGCCACACGATCTCGGGCCTCGGCGACCGCCCGAACAGTCGGGTCGACGGCGGCCGGCTGGTGTCGATCAACATCAACGGCACCGCTCCGTCGGGCGGAGTTCCGGCCGGCGCGCGCAACGCGACCTACTGGGGCCTGGAAAGCGCGGTGGTGTTCGGGCCCTTCTCGCTCCAGGGTGAATATAACCGGCTCAAGATCGATCGCTACGGCACCGCATCGAACGTCGATGCCGACGGCTTCTACATCTTCGGAAGCTGGTTTCTCACCGGGGAATCGCGCCTGTTCAAGAACGGCAATGCCGACCGGGTCAAGCCGTTCAACGATTTCGAGCCGGGCGGCGGCTGGGGCGCCTTCGAGCTGCTCGCGCGCTATGACACGCTCGACCTGACCGACGCCGATTTCCAGAGCATCGCGGGCCAGGCCGTCCGTCGCAAGGGCGAGACTTGGACGCTCGGCCTCAACTGGTATCTCAACCCGAACCTCAAGTTCGTCGCCAATTATATCCGCTTCAAGGGGCAGAATTCGCCCCTGGTCTTCCCGCCGATCCCGGCCACGGGCCTCAACGGGCCGGGCACGACCGCGAAGGGGGACGTCATCGGCACGCGATTGCAGGTTGATTTCTGATCGAGGCGAAACAGCGTCGGGGCCGGGCACCGTCCGGCCCCTGTCATCCATTTTCTTATCCAAGGTGGGCATAATATGACGAGCAGGGCGAAGGGCCGCCCGGCCATGCGGATATTGCCGGGTTTCACGCTGACGATGGGTTTGACGGTGACGTGGCTCAGTCTGATTGTTCTCCTACCGTTGAG
>CAMLSA010000124.1 GCA_946482655.1 uncultured Sphingomonas sp.
GCCTCACCAAGGGGCAGTTCTCCGCGACCGCCGACAAGGGCAGCAAGTCAAAGAAGGGCGTGGTCAACTCGGACAGCGGCATCGACATGGTCGGCCTCGCGCTCCAGCTCGGCGCCACCTTCGTCGGCCGCAGTTTTTCGGGCGACAAGGACCAGCTCGTGCCGCTGATCAAGGCCGCGCTCCGCCACAAGGGCGCCGCCTTCATCGACGTGCTGAGCCCCTGTGTCGCATTCAACAACCACAAGGGCTCGACCAAGAGTTTCGACTGGGTGCGCGAGCATAATGAGGCGGTCAACCGATTGGACGTGATGCTCAGCCGGATGCCGATCAAGGCCGCCTATAATCCGGGCGAGCTCGTCGAAGTGGCCCAGCATGACGGATCGGTCCTCATGCTGCGCAAAGTGGCGGCGGACTATGATCCGACGGATCACGTCGGTGCGATCAACTATCTCCAGCAGCGCCAGGCGGCGGGTGAGATCGTCACCGGCCTGCTCTATGTCGATCCCGAGGCCAAGGACCTGCACGATGCGCTCGGCACGGTGCAGAAGCCGTTGAACGCACTGTCCGACCGCGAGCTGACGCCGCCCTCAGCGGCGCTGGCGAAGGTCAACGCGGCTCTGCGGTAGCGCCCTCTCCTCCTCGACTTACCGGGGCGGCTCGCGACAGCGGCGCTGCCAGGCGCCTCGCCCGGGAGGCTATTCCAGCTCGACCACGGCGGCGACCGCCGGCGGCGGCGTACTGCCCAATAGCTCGTCGCCGGCGAAGAGCGCATCGAGACGGTGGCGCATCGTGCGATCATATTCGTCCTTCGGCACCGAAACGGGGCGCCGCAGGCTGAGCTCGCCGAAAATGGCGTCCTTGATCCGGCCCAGCGCCGGCTCGTCGAGCACCCCGGCCCGGATCAGTTCTATCGACAGCTGGATCACGCCGACCGCAGCCGCGTGGGCACGCAGATCGAGCAGATTGAGCGATTCGTGAAGCTTGCGTGTATCGTTCATTTCAGACCAACCTCTCTCCCCCGGAAAGCGGCCGGCTCACCGCTTCGGATGCGTTTCTTGGACGGATTTTCCCGTCTGCCGCCGCGCGCAGCATAAACCAAGCGGCGTCCTGCGGAACCTGCTAATCTGGCGAGTGATCGCGGCTTGGCCGCGCGAACGGAGCCTTTGCTTTAAAAAAGCCCCTCCTCCCTCAGCGCGCGATAGATCGCATCCTCCTTATCGCGCCGCTGAACCACGAAGCTTGGATTGATCTTGGGAAGCTCGGGCGCGACGTGCGCCGACAGCGTCTCGTAGACCACGGTGCGTCTGAGCACCCGCCACACGCCGTCGCGCCGCTCGACGATGTCGACATAGCGACCGCTGCCACGCGTCACGACCTCGCCCTTCAGGGCGCCGGCCTCCTCGCCGAGCATCGCGATACGCGCGGCGCGAGCGGACTCCGGATAATGTTGTTCGGCGATGACATATGTTTCCACGACCGCGCGGTCGGGACCGGCGAACTCGATCAGCATGTTGCCGGCTTGGTGCATCGACTGGCGGATCTCGGCGTGACGCTCCTTGAGCCAGGCGATCATGTCCTCGACGCCGCCGACGAACATGCCATGATCGTCATGGCCGTCGGGATGAAAACAGCTGCGCATCAGATCCCAATCGCGCCGGTCGAGGCTGCGGCACCAGCGGTAGACGAGTGCCTGGATCTCCAGCCGGTCCTCGATCCGCGCTTCGAACATATGGATTCCTTTCAGGATCGATTCGCCAATTCCCCGAGCATAACCTCGCCGTCATACGTTCGGCCTTGTCCTACCCGCCTTCCTCATCGTCACGCGTTGAAATGCAGGCGCAATCCGGGTTCGTCCCATCGCATGCGGACGAGCCTGCCGCTCTCCGACATGGTGACATAGGCGTCACGCATATCGTCCCCGCCGAAGGCGATATTGGTGACGTGGCTATCTGGCAAGGGAAGCACGCGGACCTCCCCGCCGGGCGTGAAGGTGACGATTCCGCCCTGGCCGATCCGCCCCACGCAGATATTTCCGGCCGCGGTGACGGCGAGGCTGTCGAGCGAGACCGGCCCAAGGGCCGTGCCGACGATCCTGACACTCCCCTGGAGCGATCCGGGATCGATGTCGACCGCGATCAGCCGGGCGGTGAAGGTCTCCGCGACATAGACAGTCTTGCCGTCGGGAGACAGGCCGACGCCGTTGAACCCGCCCGGGCCCCGGTGCACGGCGCGGATCGACGTGCCATCCGCACGCGCGTGATAGAGCACGCTCATGTCGTGCGAATGATCGCGCAGCTTGCCGAGGTCGGTGAACCACAAGTCGCCGGCCTGATCGACGACGATGTCGTTGGGGGCCGAGAGCGGCACGCCGTCACATTGATCATAGAGCCGTTCTACCCGGCCGGTGGCGATGTCGATCCGCTCGATGCGGCCTTCGGTTCCCGGCCCGAGCCGATAGCCGGGCTTGGCGAAATCGACGCCGCCGTTGTTGCAATGGTAGAGCGCGCCATCGGCGCCGACCGCCAGGCCATTGGGACCGCCGCCGGGTTCGGCGAGGACCTCCTTCCGGCCGCCTTCCCAGCACCGGGTCACGCGGCCACCGGCCACTTCGACGACGATGATCGAGCCGTCCCCCATGATCACGGGGCCCTCGGGAAAGGCGAGGTCCTCAGCGACGATCTTGAATGCCGGTGGGTGGCTCATCTCTCTCTAACCTTCCTGTCCAACTCGGCCGTCACCGCGGCCAAATCGAGGTTTGCACCAAAATCCGCTCAAATTCCCGAAAAAACTCGCTAGGCTTTATTGGAACCGATCGATGCCGAGCCGGTTGGCCGTCGAAAGCAGGAGGACATGCGCGATGAAGGGCTATTGTGAGAATATCGAACGGCGCACGGTGGAAAATGACGATTTCCGCCGCGTGCTTTATACGGGGCGGCATCTTCAGCTCGTTCTCATGACGCTGCGGCCCGGAGAGGAGATCGGGGAAGAGGTGCATGAGGATCGCGACCAGTTCTTCCGCATCGAGGAGGGCGCGGGCGAGATACTGATCGACGGCGTGGCCAACAAGGTGGAGGATGATTTCGCCGTCATCGTGCCGGCAGGCGCGCGGCACAATGTCGTCAACACGAGCAATGCGCCGCTCAGGCTCTACACGCTCTACGGACCGCCCGAACATCGCGACGGGGTCGTCCACAAGGACAAGGCCCAGGCCGAGGCCCAGCACGACGGCGACCATTGGGACGGCGAGACCACCGAGTGACAGCGTCCGGCTACCGACGCCTGTATCGAAAGTACCAGACCTCATGCCCCTTGGCGCGCGCCTTGGCCTCGTAGCGGGTTTCGGGCCAGTCGTCGGGGCGGACGAGGAAGTCGGCGGGGCGCTCGCCCAGCCATTCGAAGTCGGGCGACTGGCCCATCACCATCATCGCCCAGCGGACATAGACCGGATGATCGGTGCCGAAGCGGAATTCACCGCCCACCTTCATCTTCCGTGCGATCAGGCCGACCGGTCCCGTGTTCATGAAGCGGCGCTTGGCGTGGCGTGCCTTGGGCCAGGGATCGGGATGGAGCAGCCAGGCACGGTCCAGCGAGGCGTCGGGCAACCGTTCGAGCACCTCGATCGCATCGCCCATATGAAGGCGGACATTGTCGAGGCCGAGCTCGTCGATCTTCATCAGCGCGCCGGCCACCCCGTCGAGGAAGGGCTCGCAGCCGACGAAGCCGTGGCCCGGCCGCTGGCTCGCCTGCCACGCCATATGCTCGCCCTTGCCGAAGCCGATCTCGATTTCAAGCGGGCGGCCATCGCCGAACAGCACCTCGGCGTCGAGCTTGCCCGTGCCGGGCACCGATATTCCGGGAAGCAGCCGCTCGAGCAGCTCGGCCTGGCCCTGGCGCAGCTTGTGACCCTGCCGGCGTCCATAGAGCCGGCGGATCGAGAGGGGATCATTCATCGCGTCGGCTGATCTCGTAAACCGCGGCCGGCGGCAGGTTGCGCAAGGTGCTCGACAGCCGCCGGACCCTGAGGCCCAGCCTATCGAGCACCGGACGGTGGATAGGGCAGACCGGGCTGTAGGTGAACTGGAAGAAGCGGCCGCCGGGGCGCATCAGCTCGAAGCAGCCGCGCATGATCATCATCTGCTGGCGCGCGTTCATGTTGAGGATCGGCAGGCCGGAAATGGTCGCCCCCGCGAGCGCGCCGTTCAGTGCGCCGCGATGCTTGCGAACCCGCGCCGCATCGCCGCGCAGCACCGTCGCCTGCGGAAAGCGCGCGGCGAGGAGGTGGGCGAAATCGGCCTCATATTCGACCAGGATCAGATCCGACTGCTTGAGCCCGCGCGCGAGGAGCGCCTTGGTGAAGACGCCGGTACCTGGGCCCAGCTCGATCACCGGCCCCATGTCGGGGGTGATCTCGGCGGTGATCAGCCTTGCCAGCGCCGGGCTCGACGGCGCGACCGCGGCGATACCGAGCGGATCCTTCGCCCAGGCCCGCAGAAAGGCCGCCAGATCGGACATGGGCATGCTCCGCGTCGCCATAGACCGACATGCCCTAGAGGCAGTCGGTGCAAGGGGAAAGAGCCTTGCTGCATCGCGATCGGCTCACGAGCGAAATCAATCGCATCGAAATCATCGCCTAAGCCGGGCACGCCCCGGCCGATGGCTGTTCCAACCCGATCGTCCCGACGGCGATCCCGCCACGGCCATCGCGATCAGGCCAGCGCCGCCCTGAGCTTGTCGGCGAGGTCGGTCTTCTCCCAGGGGAAGAAGTCGCCCTCGGGCTTGCGGCCGAAATGGCCATAGGCTGCCGTTTTGGCATAGATCGGCTTGTTGAGACCGAGATGGGTGCGAATGCCGCGTGGGGTGAGGCCACCCAGCTCTTTGATCCCGGTGATCGCCCGTTCGATCGCGGCGTCGGTCACGCCCTCGGCGCAGGTGCCGTGGGTGTCGACATAGAGCGACAGCGGCTCGGACACGCCGATCGCGTAAGCGAGCTGGATCGTGCAGCGGCGGGCGAGGCCGGCGGCAACGATGTTCTTGGCGAGGTAGCGGGTGATATAGGCCGCCGAGCGGTCAACCTTGGTCGGATCCTTGCCGCTGAACGCGCCGCCGCCATGCGGGGCGGCACCGCCATAGGTGTCGACGATGATCTTGCGACCGGTAAGGCCCGCGTCGCCGTCGGGGCCGCCGATCTCGAAGCTGCCGGTCGGATTGATGTGGTAGACGGTCTGGTCGGACAGCAGCGCAGCGGGCAGGATGTCGGCCACCACCGCCTTCACGTAATTTTTGAGCTCGGCTTCCTTCGGCCCCTCATCATAGCCCATGCCATGCTGGGTCGACACGACGATCGCGGTCGCCGCGGTCGGCTTGCCATTCTCGAACTTGAGCGTGACCTGGCTTTTCGCGTCGGGCTGGAGAAACGGAGCCTTGCCCGAATGGCGGTCAGCAGCCATCCGCTCGAGGATCTTGTGACTGTAATAGAGCGTCGCCGGCATCAGATCGGGGGTTTCGTCGCAGGCGAAGCCGAACATGATGCCCTGGTCGCCCGCACCTTCATCCTTGTTGCCGCTCGCATCGACGCCCTGGGCGATGTGCGCCGACTGGGCGTGGAGCTTGTTGTGGAAGGTGAAGCTTTCCCAATGGAAGCCGTCCTGCTCATAGCCGATTCGCCTGACGGTCTCCCGGACCGTCCTCTCGATCTCCGCCTCGGCACCGGGCGCCCAGGCGCCATTTTCGTAGATGCCCCTGCAGCGGATCTCCCCCGCCAGCACGACGAGCTGAGTGGTCGTCAGCGTCTCGCAGGCGATGCGGGCCTCGGGGTCCTTCGACAGGAACAGATCGACGATCGCGTCGGAAATCTGGTCGGCGACCTTGTCGGGGTGGCCTTCGGACACGCTCTCGGACGTGAAGAGATAATTGCTGCGCATTGGTGCTGACGGACCCTCTTGGGATGACGCCGCCCGATAATGCCTGGGCGGACATTCGGATATAAAGACTTCGTTATATGGTCCTTAACGCCGCTTGAGCGCTATGGCAATTCCACCTGCGATGAGCAGCAGCGCGAACAGCATGGGCAGCAGATTGCCGAAGCGCGCGAACGGGGTCGGCGGCCGCGGCGCCGGCAGCGCGGCCTCGATCGCCCCCGCCTTGCGCCAGGGCAGGCTGTGGAGCAGGCGGCCGTCGGCGTCAATCACCGCCGAAATACCGGTCGGCGTCGATCGGATGACCGGTATTCCCTCCTCGGCGGCGCGCAGCCGGGCCTGCGCCAGATGCTGCGGGGGCCCCCAGCGGCCGAACCAGGCATCGTTCGAGGGATTGAACAGGAAATCCGGCCGGTTGGCCGCATCGATCACCTGCCCCGAAAAGATGATCTCATAGCAGATCTGGATTCCCGCCTTGCCGAAACCGGGCACCGCCAGAGTGGCGGGACCGGGACCCGGCCGGAAATCGACATCGCCGGGGACGAGCCGCGACAGGCCGATGGCCGACAGGATCGAACGGGCCGGCAGATATTCGCCATAGGGAACGAGATGGGCTTTCGCATAGCGGCCGATGATGTCGCCCCCGGCATTGAGACCGAACACGCTGTTGTGCGCACCGATCAGCTCGCCCGCCTTGTCGAAGATCAGCGCGTCGCCGCCGAGCAGGATCATGTCGCGAGGCCCTAGCAGCGCGGCGATGCGACGCCGCGCTTCGGGTTCGAGCTCCAGGAAGTCGGCGGTCGCGGCTTCGGGCCAGAGGACGAGCCGCGGCGGCGCCTCCGGCTTGGGCTTGCCGGTAAGCGCGCTCAGCCGGTTGAAATTGGCCTGCTGGAGCTTGGGGTCCCATTTCTCGTTCTGGTTGATGTTCGGCTGGACCACGACGACGCGTGGGCTGTCGCGCGGTGGCAGCGGGCGCAGCATCCAGGCCGACAGGATCTGCGCGAGCATCGCGATCAGCAGCGCCCAGCCGACCCGCTGCCAGCGGACCCGCTTGGGACCCGGCAGGAAGGCGAGCAGCCAGATCGACGCGAGCAGGACCATGAAGCCGGACAGCCCATAGGTGCCCACCAGCCGGGTCAGCCCGACCCAGGCGGGCTCGGCGCTGCCGGGGGCGATCATGATCGCCGACAGCGGATTCCAGGCGAAGCCGGTGAAGGCGATGCTGCGCAGATATTCGGAGATGATCCAGCTGCCCGCGAACAGCAGGATGAAGCCATAAGGGTCGGGCTCGGGCGGCTCAATCGCGACCGGGCTTTCCATGCCTTCGGGGATCAGGCCTTTGAGCTTGCTGCGCCGCTTCACCAGCTCCCGGCGATGCCGGTGCAGCGCGATCGTGATCGGCAGGCGGTTGAGCCACCAGGCCAAGCCCGCGCCCAGCGCCGGAAAAGCCGCGAGATAGAGCGCGAGCAGGAACACCGCGATCCAGCCCAGCCAATGCGGCATCGACTCCTGATAGGTGAAGGCGGTGGCGATCCAGTTGTTGCCGAAGGTGAAATGGCCGACGCCGAAGCACCAGGCGCGGACCAGCGCGGCGGGTCCGCGATCGGCGTCCCGCACCAGCCACATCAGGCCAGTCATGCAAAGCAAGGTCACGAACCACCAGTTGAGCGGCGCGAAGCCCAGCGCCGAGGCGAGCCCCAGGCCGAACGCGATAGCCGGATATTTGAACGGGGTCAGTCTGTGCATCACCGGCTTGTGGATAGGAGGGGCACCCCCATATCGCGACCACCGTGCCGCCGTGAAGGTGGCGCGTCGCGCACATGCAATAAAAATCCGCAAAGGGGATGCTTGACAGCCTCGAGGCCGTCTCGCATATCACCGCTAGCACTCAACACGGGTGAGTGCTAGAAATTCCAACCGACAAAATTGGCCGTGGGCTGAACCCGCCGCGGTCGGTCATTGTAAGGAAAGGGTGAAGCACATGAGTTTCCGTCCGCTGCACGATCGCGTGCTCGTTCGCCGCGTCGAGGCCGAGGAAAAAACCGCCGGCGGGATCATCATCCCCGACAGCGCCAAGGAAAAGCCCCAGGAGGGCGAGGTCGTCGCCGTCGGCGGCGGCGCCAAGGCCGAGGATGGCAAGGTCACCCCGCTCGACGTCAAGGCCGGCGACAAGATCCTGTTCGGCAAATGGTCGGG
>CAMLSA010000125.1 GCA_946482655.1 uncultured Sphingomonas sp.
CGCGCGGATGATCGCTGTCATAGCCGCGATGGGTGGCGAGATCGAAGGCGACCGACAGGCCCTTCTGCCCCGCCTTGAGGTTGCGATGATAGAAGGCGTTGGATGCCTCGGCGGTCGAGAAGCCCGCATATTGCCTGATCGTCCAGGGACGGCCAGTGTACATCGTCGCGCGCACGCCCCGCGTAAACGGGGCGAAGCCGGGCAAGCCCGGATCGATGCCCGCCACGTCATCCGCGGTGTAGAGGGGCTTGACCACGATCCCCTCGGGGGTGTGCCAGGTCAGGTCCTTGCCCCTGACCTCCTTGGCGGCGGCGGCCTCCCATCGGGCCAGATCGGACTTCTCGTCGCTCATCGCAGCTTCCTCAATGGCCCGCCTTGGGTGTTTCCATGATCTCGGTGAGCACCCCCCCCATATCCTTGGGGTGGACGAAGAAGATCGGGGTGCCGTGCGCGCCGATGCGCGGCTCGCCGAGCACCTTGGCGCCCTTGCCCTCGAACCAGGCCTTCGCCTCGTGGATGTCGGGCACCTCATAGCAGATATGATGCTGCCCGCCCGCCGGGTTCTTGGCGAGGAAGCCCTGGATCGGCGAGGTGTCGCCGAGCGGCTCGATCAACTCGATCTGGCTGTTGGGCGTGTCGACGAAGCACACCTTCACGCCCTGCGCGGGCAGGTCGAAAGGCTCGCGGATCACCTCCGCCCCCATCACCTCGCGATAGAAGGCGATGCTCTTCTCGATCGAGGGGGTCGCGACCCCGACATGGTTGAGGCGTCCCAGCTTCATTTGAACCATCACTTCCAGCTCCATGCCCGCGGACGGGAGAGTTGCTCTCGATTCTTCGTCATCCCGCCCCGCAGGGAACGAGGAAGCGCCGAGAAGCGACTACAAGGGTATATTGTCGTGCTTCTTCCAGGGATTTTCGAGGCTCTTGTTGCGGAGCTTTCGGAGTCCCACGGCGATCCGCCGCCGCGTCGAATGCGGCATGATCACCTCATCGATGAAGCCTTTCGACGCCGCCACGAACGGGTTGGCGAAGCGATCCTCATATTCCCTGGTGCGCGCGGCGATCTTGTCCTTGTCGCCGATGTCCTTCCTGAAGATGATCTCGACCGCACCCTTGGCGCCCATCACGGCGATCTCGGCGGTGGGCCAGGCATAGTTAAGATCGCCGCGCAGGTGCTTGGACGCCATCACGTCATAGGCGCCGCCATAGGCCTTGCGGGTGATCACGGTGATCTTCGGGACGGTCGCCTCGGCATAGGCGAAGAGCAGCTTGGCGCCATGCTTGATGATGCCGTTATGCTCCTGCGCGGTGCCGGGCAGGAAGCCGGGCACGTCGACGAAGGTGATGATCGGGATGTCGAAGGCGTCGCAGAAGCGGACAAAGCGCGCCGCCTTCTTCGACGAGGCGATGTCGAGGCAGCCCGCCAGCACCATCGGCTGGTTGGCGACGATGCCGACGGGCCGGCCCTCGATCCGGCCGAAACCGATCACCATATTCGCGGCGTGGTTCGGCTGAAGCTCGAAGAAGTCCCCCTCGTCGACAACCTTGTTGATCAGCTCCTTGATGTCGTAGGGCTTGGCCGCGCTGTCGGGGATCAACGTGTCCAGGCTGTTCTCGATACGGTCCCACGGGTCATCGGTAGGCCGCACCGGCAGCTCGTGCCGGTTCGACAGCGGAAGGAAATCGACGAAGTCGCGGACGCTGAGCAGCGCCTCGATGTCGTTTTCGAAGGCGTTGTCGGCGACTGAGGTCTTGGTGGTGTGGGTGATTGCGCCGCCCAGCTCCTCCTGGGTCACCACCTCGTTGGTGACGGTCTTCACCACATCGGGGCCGGTGACGAACATGAAGGAGGAATCCTTCACCATGAAGATGAAGTCGGTCATCGCCGGCGAATAGACCGCGCCGCCCGCGCAAGGGCCCATGATCAGACTGATCTGCGGGATCACCCCCGAAGCCAGGATGTTGCGCTGGAACACCTCGGCATAGCCGCCCAGCGAGGCGACGCCCTCCTGAATGCGGGCTCCGCCCGAATCATTCATGCCGATCACGGGCGCTCCGACCTTCATCGCCATGTCCATGATCTTGCAGATCTTCTGGGCATGGCGTTCGCTGAGCGCGCCGCCATAGACGGTGAAGTCCTGGCTGAAGACGAACACCAGCCGGCCGTTGATCGTGCCGGAGCCCGTGACGACGCCGTCGCCGGGGATATGCTCCCGATCCATGCCGAAATCGGTGCAATTATGCTCGACATACATGTCGAGCTCCTCGAACGAGCCTTCGTCGAGCAGTACCTCGACCCGCTCCCGCGCCGTCAGCTTGCCCTTGCCGTGCTGCGCATCGATGCGCTTCTGCCCCCCGCCCAGCCGGGCCGCGGCGCGTTTCTCTTCGAGCTTCTGCAGGATCGCCAGCATCTGGGCACTTCGCTCCTCGGTGAAACTTGGTGGATCGTTGGGCGCCCCTTTTCAATCTTTGGCGGATAAGGCAAATGTGAAATTGCGGAACTGCGAAGTAACTATTTGCAAAAACCCCTCAGGGGAAGGCTTGGACGTCGGGAGGAAAAGATGGCCAGACGCGCACGAACCCGCCTCTTCGCCGGACACGAGCTTCGCGCGCTACGCCACCGCGCGGGGCTGGGCCAGGCAGCGATGGCGGCGCGCGTCGGGCTATCGGTCTCCTATCTCTCGCAGCTCGAGAATGACGACCGGCCGATCACCCCGGCGGTAACCGAAGCCTTCGCCCGCGCCTTTCCGATCGACTGGAACGCGGCCCAAGCCGAGGATGCCGGGCGGCGGCTGGCGGCGCTGCGCGAGGCTTTCGGCGATCCGCTGTTCGCTTCCGAGGATCTCGGCCCGCAGGCGCTCCACCGCGCGGTCGAGCAGCAGCCCTTGTTCGTGGACCGGTTCGTCCGCCTCCACGACGCCTATCGCCGCGCCGGGGAGCGGCTTCAGATGGTTGACGACCGAATCGCCAGCGGCGTGCCCGGCGACGATCGGCTGCCGTGGGAGGAGGTGCGCGACTGGTTTCACGGGGCAGGAAATTATGTCGACAGCATCGACCGCGCCGCCGAGACGCTCGCGGAGGAGCTCGACGCCGAACCCCTGTCCGAACCGTTGATCGCGCATGTGCTCAGGGCCCGCCACGGTGTCGACGTCGTCACCGCGAGCGACGATGGCGGCATGCTGCGCCGCTTCGACCGGACGCGCGGGCTGTTGACGATCGGCGCCGCCCAGCCGCCCGAGACGCGCCGCTTCATGATGGCGCACCAGCTCGCGCTGCTCGCCTTTTCCGGCGAGATCGCCGCCGTCGCCGCCCAGGCGAAGCTGCGTGCCGCCGAGGGCCGTTCGCTGCTCTCGGTCGGGCTGGCCAATTATGCTGCAGGCGCGCTGCTGATGCCCTATCGCCGCTTCCGCGACACCGCGCGGGCGATGCGCCACGACATCGACCGGCTGTGCCAGCGCTTCGGCGTCAGCTTCGAACAGGCCTGCCACCGCCTTTCGACCCTGCAGCGCCCCGCCGAGCGCGGCATCCCCTTCTTCTTCTGCCGGGTCGACATGGCCGGCAACATCACCAAGCGCCATTCCGCGACGCGGCTCCAGTTTGCCCGCTTCGGCGGCGCCTGCCCCTTGTGGATCGTCCATGAGGCGGTGGCGATCCCAGACCGTATTCTCGTGCAATTGGCCGAGATGCCCGACGGCGTCCGCTACGTCTCGATGGCCAAGGGCCTCGTCAAACCCTCGGGCAGCTTCACCCGCTCCCCACGCCGCTATGCGGTGGCCCTCGGTTGCGAGGTGGAGCACGGACGCGACTTCATCTATGCCGACGCGCTCGACACCGCCAATCTCGATGCCGCGACCCCGATCGGCGTCTCCTGCCGCCTCTGCCCCCGCCAGAACTGCGACCAGCGCGCCTTCCCGCCGGCGGGGCGCGCCATCGCGGTCGACGCGGATCGCCGGGACGTGGTGCCGTATCGGGTGGCCTGATCAGTTCGGACCTGAAGGCGCCCAAGGCCGCGGGTGCGGCCGGCGCCTGGGGCCGATTAAAACGACGGCACCGGCACTTCGCCCGAATAATCGTAGAAGCCCTTGCCGGTCTTGCGCCCGTGCCAGCCGGCCTCGACCATCTTGAGGAGAATCGGCGCCGGCCGGTACTTCGGGTCGCCGAAGTCTCCCTGGAAGACGCGCAGCACCTCGAGGAGAGTATCCAACCCGACCAGGTCCGCAAGGGTCAGCGGGCCCATCGGGTGGCCGCAACCGAGCTTCATGCCCGCGTCGATGTCGGGAATCGAGGCGAGCCGTTCGCCGGCGACGAAGCAGGCCTCGTTGATCAGCGGCACGAGGACGCGGTTGACCACGAAACCGGGGCTGTCGGCGGCGACGATTGTCGTCTTGCCGGTCCGCTTGCCGAATTCCTCGGCGGTGGTGACCGCCGCCTCGCCCGTCGGCAGGCCCTTGATCAGCTCGAGCAGCGGCATCAGCGGCACCGGATTGAAGAAGTGCATGCCGATGAACCGGGCGGGATCCGAAACCGCCTGCGCCAGCCTGGTGATCGAGATCGACGAGGTGTTGGTCGCGAGGACCGCGTTCGAGCGCAGCACCTTGCCGACATTCTCGAAGATCATCCGCTTCACCGGCTCGCGCTCCGTCGCCGCCTCGATGATCAGATCGGCCTCGCGCATCGGCTCGAGATCGGCGACAGGGACGAGCAGATCGGCAGCCGCGTCGCGGCGGGCGGCGTCGAGCTTGCCGCGCTCGACCGCCCTGTCGAGCTGTTTGAGAATTCCGGCCTTGCCCCTGGCGGCGACGTCGATCGAGACGTCGGACATATACACCTTTATGCCGGACTGCGCCGCGATCTGGGCGATCCCCGCGCCCATGATCCCCGCGCCGACGACTCCGACGATGTCCACCATATAGCTGTCTCCCGAATCGGCGTTCACGCGCTGTTATCGGTCGGAGGGCGCGACCGCAATCTCCACATCCCATTCGGCCATGACCGCCGGATCGTCCTCGTCAGGCACCCGCCAGCCGCGCTCCTCGGCGAAGCCCGCCGGATCGAGCCGCGACAGGGCCCAGACCGCCGCGCCGCGCACGACGCCGGCTCGATCGTCGAGCAGCGCGCGGACCGCCGGCAGCAAGCTCGCCGACCCGCTGTTGCCCGCCGCGATCAGCGCGTTGCGCACCATATGGTCGCGTCCGATCCGCTTGATCGGGGAGCCCGAGAAGACCACCCGGAAGCTGGCATCGTCGAGCCCGAGCAGGTCGACCAGCTCGGGCGCCGCCAGCTCGGCGCGCGCGGCGAAGGCGCGATGGGCGGCGGCGGTTTCCGCGAATTTATTCCATGGGCAGACCGCGAGGCAGTCGTCGCAGCCATAGATGCGGTTGCCCAGCGCCTCGCGGAATTCCGCCGGGATGGGGCCGTGATGCTCGATCGTCAGATAGGAGATGCAGCGCCGCGCATCGACGACATAGGGGCTGGGGAAGGCGTCGGTCGGGCAGGCGGCGTGGCAGGCGCGGCAGCTGCCGCAATGATCGTCATGCCCTTCATCGGGCGGCAGATCGAGCGACGTCATGATCGCGCCGAGGAACAGCCAGCTGCCATGCTCGCGCGAGACGAGGTTGCTATGCTTGCCCTGCCAGCCGATACCGGCGGCGGCGGCGAGCGGCTTCTCCATCACCGGCGCGGTATCGACGAACAGCTTGAGCTCGCCCCCGGCGCGCTCCACCATCCAGCGGGCGAGCGCCTTCAGCGCCTTCTTGACCACATCATGATAGTCGGCGCCCTGCGCATAGACCGAGATCCGACCGATGCCGGGCTCGTCGGCAAGCCGCAGCGGGTCCTCGCGCGGAGCATAGCTCATCCCGAGCATGACGAGGCTTCGCGCCTCGGGCCATAGCCCCTGCGGCCGCCCGCGTTGCTCCCTGCGCGTCTCCATCCACTCCATCGATCCATGCGCGCCGGACTCCAGCCAGGCATCGAGCCGCGCCGCGCTTTCGGGCGCCGCATCGGCGCGCGCGAAGCCACAGACGGCGAAGCCCAGCGTCAGCGCCTCGGCCCGGATGGCCTCGCGCAGGGAGAGCGGATCGTCGGTCACGCGCGCAATCTAGAGACGATTTGTAACCTTGGCCAAGGTTGATGCGTATCTTGTCCGTCACCACGGGGAAGGAGCAGGAGTTTCGAGATGGTCGATCGCAGGACATTGCTGGGCGCGGGAATGGCGGCCGCGGTGGCTGCGATCATCGGCGGAGGCGCGATCTCTGCCCGCAAGGAAGCCTTCGAGGTCACCCTGTCGGATGCCGAATGGCAGAAGCGCCTGAGCCCCGCCGCCTATGCAACGCTGCGCCGCGAGGCGACCGAGCGGCCATATTCGAGCCTCCTCAACCAGGAGAAGCGGCGCGGCACCTTCATCTGCGCAGGGTGCCAGCTGCCGCTGTTCGCCTCTCGCACCAAATTCGAGAGCGGCACCGGATGGCCGAGCTTCTATGCGCCGCTGCCCAACGCGGTCGGCACCAGGACGGATTACGCGATCGGCTATCCGCGCACCGAGGTCCATTGCCGCCGCTGCGGCGGTCACCTCGGCCATGTCTTCGACGACGGCCCGCCACCGACCGGCAAACGCTATTGCATGAACGGTGTGGCGCTGGGTTTCGTGCCGGCGAAAGCCTGATCTTCTCCGAAAAAACCCGGCCTCCTCGCGGAAGCCGGGCCTTTTTCGTCGCTGATCCGAAGATCAGCTCATCGGAGTGAGGTTCACCGCGGCATATTTGCCGCGGCGATCGACTTCGAGTTCGAACTCGAGTCGGTCACCCTCGTTGAGGTTTGTCATGCCGGCGCGTTCTACCGCCGAGATGTGGACGAAGGCGTCCGGCTGTCCATCGTCGCGCTGGATGAAGCCGAAGCCTTTCATCGCGTTGAAGAACTTGACCGTGCCCGTCGCCTTCTCGCCGGTGAGCTGCCGCTGAGGGCCGCCTGCGCCGCCGCCACGCGGAGCGCCGCCGAAGCCGCCTTCGCGTGGCTCGCGGGGAGCGCGCTCCTCGACCGGCATCGGCTCGCCTTCGATCTTGAGATCGGTGGCCGAGACCCGGCCTCCGCGATCGACGAGCGTAAACTCGAGGGGCTGGCCGTCGGCCAGGCCGGTCAGGCCCGCCTGCTCGACCGCGGAGATGTGAACGAACACATCCTCGCCGCCATCATCGCGAACGATGAAGCCGAAGCCCTTCTGCCCATTGAAGAATTTGACGACACCTTTGCCTTCGCCAATCACCTGGGCCGGCATGCCGCCGCGGCCACCGCCGCCACCGCCGCCGAAACCACCGCCGCCGCCGCCGCGGAAACCGCCGCCGCCGCCGCCACCGCCGAAGCGATCTCCACCGCCGCCGCCACCGAAGCGGTCACCACCGCCTCCGTAACCGCCGCCGCCGCCGCCGAAGCGATCGCCGCCGCCGCCGAAACCGCCTCCACTATAGCCGCCGTAACTTTCGTCACCGAAGCCGTCGCGCTTATCCCTGCCGCCGCGCGGACCGCGCTTACCTCTATCGAAACCCATGCCTTGCAGTTCTTCCCGAATCTCGCCCCATTCATCGAAAGGACGCTGCACCGGGCGCTGGCGCATCATCCTTCGGGCGCAGAAATTCAGCCACGCCAAAAAAAGCCATAAAGCAAATAGGCCTCGTCTGCGAGCGGTTTTGCCATGCCTCGGCCGGAACGGGGGCGACGATAGGAGACAAAGTGCCGCCGAGACGAAAATGTTACCGTGTTTTCTAACGCTTCCGGCCATCGTTTTGCACGTGGTTCGGCTTTAGGAGAAAATCGCCTCATCCGAGTCGCGACACCGCCTCACCATATCGAAGGACATCATGCAGGACATCGCCGTCATCTTCGCCGACCCCGCCAACTGGGCCGCGCTGGCCGCTCTGGTGACGATGGAGGTGGTGCTCGGGATCGACAATCTGATCTTCATCTCGATCCTGACC
>CAMLSA010000126.1 GCA_946482655.1 uncultured Sphingomonas sp.
TCGGGCACATGCACATCCACTCGGTGGGCATCCTCATGGGGCCGATCATCCACGAGACGGGATGGTCGCGCGGCGTAGTGGCATCGGCGCTGACCGTGGTGTCGGCGGTGTCGATCATCTGCGCGGCCTTCGTGGGCGTGCTAATCGACCGCGTCGGCCCGAGACGGATCGCACTGTTCGGTATGATACCCTATTGCCTGGCCTTTTCCATGGTCGGCCTTGCGGTGTCGGTCTGGTCATGGTGGGCGATCTGGCTCCTGGTCGGCTTGGGCGCGCAAATGGTCAAGGCGACTGTGTGGAATGCCGCCGTGGCTGGCCGTTTCACGGAGGGACGCGGCCTCGCCTTTGCGATCGTGCTGAGCGGGGGCGGTATCGCCTCGATCGTCAATCCGGTTCTCGTCAATTTCTTCGCGCAGAACCTGGGCTGGCGGCTGGCATATATGGCGTCGGCTGGAACTTGGGCGGCGATCGCGGTGCCGCTCTGCGTTCTCTTCTTTTACGGCACCAAGGATTTGGATCGAAAGCGGCCCGGTGCGGCGGCGCGGATCGCGCGCCGGGGCAACGGCTTCACGCTTGCCAAGTCAGTGCGTTCATGGCGCTTTTGGAATATCGCCATAGCGAGCACGATCATAACGGCGATCTCCCTGGGACTCACGGTCCACCTGGTACCCATTCTCACCGGGGCCGGCTTGAGCCGCGGAATGGCCAGCAGCCTGGCGGCGCTGGCCGGCATAGCGGTGATCGTCACCCGCCTGACATGCGGTTACCTCCTCGATCGCTTCCACGCCCCCTTCGTCGGTACATTCGTCTTCTCCCTTGCGGTCATCGCGCAGGTACTTTCGTTATTCTACGACGGCTCCGTCCTTATGGCTGTGGCGATCGTCTGCTTCAATGGAGCGGCTCTGGGCGGCGAAGCGGATGTCGCGGCCTATCTCATCAGCCGATATTTCGGCGTTGGCCATTTCGGCGCTCTGTTCGGGATGATGATCGCGCTGTTCGGGCTTGCGACTGGAGGCGGCCCCTTGCTCGGCGGCCTGATCTACGACCACACGGGCAGCTATTTCTGGTATTTCGTCGCAGGGATCATCGGCGGATCGATCACGCTGCCGCTCCTGCTCACGCTCGGAAAATATCCTGATTGGAACGAGCCGCCCCGCGAGCCTTCCGCCACCGCCTCCCAAGCCGCTCCGGCTTCCTCATGACGTGGCGCCGGGTGTTCGAGATGGACCTCGGTTTCCCGACGGGGAGACGCTCGACGCCGATGGCGGCAGGGGATCGCCCATTGATAAGCGTGCATCCGCATATACGGATGTGGCTTAAGGAGCCACAAAAGTGCTGTGTGAGAACGATCGATGGGAATAGGTTTCGATGCCGATCCGTCCGGTTCGTTGATCGAGGAATGATGTCCATGGCATGTCGGCTTCGGCCAGAGACGCTCTGCGACACCTTGTCGCGGCCGCGCCCATGCATGCGCGGGACCTGTCGGGCTACCGGCGCTGGTGATCACCGGCAAGGAGACGAAGGCGAAGCTTCATAGGCTTTTCCGACCTCTTTCCGGAAGCCGGATTCGCCGGCAGTAGCGCGATTGAAGGGAGATTAAATGAGCACGCCCGATTACTCGAGAAAGGCGGATTACATCATCATTGGGGCCGGCTCGTCAGGGTGTGTGTTGGCCAACCGGCTTAGCGAGGATCCGCGCAATTCCGTGATGCTGATCGAGGCGGGGGGTGCCGCTCGAAGCATTTGGCTTCACTTGCCGATCGGATATGGAAGGGTTTACGGCGATCCCCGCTATAACTGGCTGTATCAAACGCAGCCTGAGGCCGAGCTCAACGGCAGGTCAGCGGTCATGCCGCGCGGGAAGGTGCTCGGCGGCTGCAGCGCGATAAACGGGCTGCTCTATGTCCGTGGCCAGGCCGAGGATTTCGACCATTGGCGCCAGTTGGGCAATCCGGGCTGGGATTACAAGAGTGTATTGAAATACTTCCGCAAGTCGGAAGACCATATCGGCGGCGGCGATGCCTTTCACGGAGTGGGTGGGCCTCTCCCGGTTTCAGGGCCGGCGGACAGGCACGAATTGTCCGAGGCGTTCATCGAGGCCGCCGGTCAAGCGGGGGTCCCCCGGAACCCGGACTTCAACGGTGCCTCGCAGGAAGGTGCAGGCTATTTCCAGACCACATCGCGCAATGGCCTGCGCTTCAGCACCGCCACCGCCTTCCTGCGGCCGGCGCGCGGGCGCGCCAACCTCGAGATCGTCACCAATGCCACGGTGGACCGCATCCTGTTCGAGGGCAAGCGCGCGGTCGGTGTCGCCCTGAACCGGGATGGCCGCGAGGAAAAGATAGGCGCGAACGCGGAGATAATCGTCTCCGCCGGCACGATCGCATCGCCTCATCTGCTGCAGGTATCGGGCGTCGGGCCCGGCGAGCATCTTGCCCGGCATGAAATAACGGTCGTGGCCGACTCGCCGGGTGTCGGCGCCGAACTGCAGGATCATTTCAACGTCGCGGTGATCTTTCGCTCACGCAAGCGGGTAACGCTCAACGACTCGGTGAACAACTGGTTCAAGGCGGCGAAGATGGGCCTCGACTATTCCCTTCGGCGCCGCGGCCCGATTTCCCATGGTGCGGCGACGGCTGGCGCGTTTCTGCGGGCCAGCGAACGTGCTGATACGCCGGATGTCCAAGTTCATCTGATGCCGTTCGCTGGCGACGCCACCACGAAGAAGCTGCTGCCGGTTTCCGCATTCACGCCCGCGGTCTGCCAACTACGCCCGGAGAGCCGCGGTTCCGTCCGGCCAAGATCGCCGAAGCTGTCGGACAGCCCCGATATATCGTTCAACTATCTGTCAGCCGTGTCGGACCATCACGTCATTGTCGCCGGGATGCGCAAGCTCGGCCGCATCCTCTCCATGCCGGCATTGCGCGAGTATATGGAGCCGAAGGAAATTGGCGACTTCACTCGGTTGGACGACGCCGAGCTGTTGAATATGGCGAGAAGAATCGGCCGTTCCGGCCAGCATCCGACGAGCAGCTGCCGCATGGGGCAGGACGCGAGGGCGGTCCTTGATGAGCGACTTCGCGTCCGTGGCGTCGAACGTCTTCGCGTCATGGATGCGTCGGCCATGCCGACCATCGTATCCGGAAATACGAGTGCGGCAGCGATCATGCTCGCCGAAAAGGGCGCGGAAATGGTCCTTGAAGACGCGCGCCGGTGAGACTGCGTCGGCTCCATGTAAATATCGTGAACTCCAGCTAGGGTATTGTGATGAAAAAATACACGTACATCGTTCTTTCCGACGCCATCGAGGGGAGGGAGGACGAGTTCAATGAATGGTACTCGAACGTGCACCTGCCCGACGCCCTGAAGGTTCCAGGCGTCGTAGCCGCGCAGCGCTTCAAATTCGCGGCATCGCGGTGGGAGGGGGCCGAGCAGACACTTCCCACTTATCTCGCGATCTACGAAGTGGAGACTGACGATGTGTTCGCGGTGGGCAACGAGATCCGCGCCCGTGCCGGTACCGATGCAATGGCGACCTGCGACGCCATGGACATCGCGCAGAACCGGTCCGGATATTACGAGCCGATCACCGAACGGATGCTCAAATAGGGCGATTTTTCGCGCCCAGGAAAAGGGGAGCAATCTCCCCGCTCAAGCACGAGATGGAGTCTTGGCGGGAAACGGCTATCGCCACCGACTTCTCGTGAACGGCAACTTCCTTCAGGCGGTCAGACGAATTTCAGAGGATCGCCCTGCGTCCACTGAATCGTCAATGCACGCCGACTGAGCTTCCAGCCCGCCGGGCCGTTGCGCAGTTCATCGTCGTAATAGCCGCCCATCACGTAAAGTTCGTGATCGGGACGGCTGGTCAGGCGATGTGTGGCGAGGAACAGGCAGCGCATCCGCGCGCGATCGCCATCCAACGCGATCTCGAAGTTGGTAGTGACGTGCTGAGTCATCTCGAGGTTTGCCAGGTTTCCGCGGGCGCATCGATCGATCTGCTCGAGGCCTTCGGCGTGGTGGACGCTGCTCGTCCACACCGCATCGTCGGTAAAGCACGTCAAAAGGCGCCCAAAATCCCGAAGATCGATGGACGAGGCATAGCGCAGCGCCACATCGACGATCGCCTGGCGATCCGCGGTCCGATTGTCGTCCGCGACGGCCGCCGATCGTTCGGCTCGGGCCGCTGAAATGCTCTGGTCGTTCATGATCCCTCCGGCTGTCGTTATGGATTCTCGCGTGGCGCCGCAGACTATGATCAGATCAGCCGATTACGCAACCTTTCCGGACGGAAAAGGGAGTCTCCTCGGGCTGCGACCGGACGATGCGCCGATCCGACCGGCCCCGCTGTGGTCGAGATGTCGCGGAGGCGGATCAGGTAACGGCATGGAAAAGCGCGGAAGATCAGTGGGCGGTCAAGGAACTTTCAATCAAGTAGATGACGAACTAGACTGCCACCCAGGGCATTGTCTGCCCTGCCCGCTGCCCGGAGGCTCCGCACCCCATGACACCCGGACTGTATCGTCGACGCGTACTCCTTCGTTCGGACCAGACCACCGCAACGGGCGACATGGAAGACGATCCACATAGGTTTGGCGTGGATATCATACATGACGGAAACCACGTCACCGGCATTGGCGGCCGGGCGATAAGGGTCCCCTGGGCCACCTGTCCGATGGCCACCGAGGTTCTCTGCGCGCTTGTGGGCAAGGCGCTCCTGCCGTCGCCGTTCGACGTGCTCAAGCAGATCGAGGCGAACCGTCAATGCACTCACATGGTGGACGCCGCCGCGCTGGCGATCGCGGCCGCGGCACGGGGTATCGTCAAACGGCGCTACGATGTGACGATGACCATTTCAGCGGACGCCGTCGATCGTCGCGAGTGCGTGACGATGCAGGACGGGGAGGTGCACGACCGCTGGATGCTTGTCGAAGGCATTATCGAGAGTCCGGAACGCTTTGCCGGACGTGCCTTGTACAAGGTGGGATCATGGCACCGGGAGAGTATCGCGCCTGGGGCGGAATGCGATCTGCTGTTCATCATGCGTCACGCCTACATCGCCGCGAGCGCGCGGCGCCTGGATTTGAATGTCTTCAAGACGGCGGAGGAGGTTCCAGCGCCCGACGGCGCCTGCTTCACGCACACGCGCGCTAGAAAACCCTTTGCGCATCGCATCCTCGGAAGCGAGCGTCGTTTTGACGACATGCCCGACGGACTGCTTGCCGACCTTGAAAACCAGACCGATGAGCGTCCTGAGCCGTTTGGCGAAGTGAACCGTGCGAGCGATTGCAAGTAAGAGATCCGGACCTAGATCAGGTCCCGCTCGAGCCGCCGTGCCGTCAGCAGCAGGAGCACCGCGCTGATAAGATAGAAGACGAGACCCGACAGGATCGCATAGCGGAGCGCCTCCGCTCCGAACCGGACGGTGAGCGCGTCCGAGATCGCGCCGAAGAAAAGCGTCCCGCAACCCAGCCCGATCACGTTGCTGACCAGCAGGAAGGCGGCGGATGCCGTCGCCCGGCCTGATGCCGGCGCGAGGCGCTGGACGGCGGCGACCACGGGCCCGATCCAAGCGAGCCCCAGCGCCTGGGGCACGAGGACGAAGAGGATCGCCAGTTCCACCCGGCTCGACAGAGCGAATGCGGCATAGCACGGGATGGCGACTAGAAAGCATACCCCGGGCAGTGCCGCATAGGCCGCCGGCCGGGCCGGGCCGAGGCGATCGGACAGCCACCCGCCGAACCAGATGCCGCTACAACCGCCGACCACCAGCACGCCCCCGAACAGCAACGAGACTTCGAGCAGATCGAGCCCGAAGCTGCGGATGAAGAAGGAAGGCAGCCAGAAAGTGAGACCGTATGACAGTATAGCGGCCGAGCCTGCCGCGACGGACAGGCCCCAGAAGCTAGGCTTGGCAGCAAGGAAAACGAGGGTCTGTGCCAGCGTCGCCGATGCTTCGGTGACAGGCGGGTCGAACTGGCCACGCGGCGGATCGGTGATGAGCAGGCGAAGCCCCGGCGCGATCAGCACCCCGGCGGCGCCAACCACGATGAACGCCAGTCGCCAGTCGACCGCGCTCGCGATCAGACCGCCAAAGAGGATTCCCGCCGCACCGCCAATGGGCACACCGAGCGAATAGACTGCGAAGGCGCGCGCCCGCTCGGCAGGCGGAAAATAGTCGGCGATCAGTGAATAGGAAGGCGCCACGCCGCCCGCTTCGCCGATGCCGACGCCGACGCGCGCGGCGAACAGCTGTGCGAAGTTCGCCGCCGCGCCGCAGGCCGCGGTGAACGCGCTCCAGAGGGCAAGCGAGACAGTGATGATCCACACTCGGCTGAACCGGTCGGCAAGTCGCGCGACGGGTATGCCGAGCGTGGTGTAGAGTAGCGCGAAGGCCAGACCGCCGAGCAGCCCAAGCTCCGTGTCCGTGAGATGGAGGTCCGCCTTGATCCGGGGGGCGAGGATGCCGAGGATCTGCCGGTCAATGAAGCTGAAGATATATGTCAGGAGCAGCAGGCCGAGCACACGATAGCGAACCGGGGAGGGCGTGGCATCGGTCATCTCATCTCCCTTTTTGGCCGGTCGGTTCGCAGCAGCGCGTCCGCCCCCTTCTTGCATCGATTTAAAGGACGGCAGCGAGCTTTCCACAAGCTTTGCCGGGAAGGAAAGGGCAAATAATTGTTCGTCCACACGGCAATGCGCGTCAAGCCGGTCCAGCCACATCCCCACGGCTTGCCGCCACCTGTCGGCACATGTGTATCATTGCCCGCGCCGACGCATCCCGGCGGCATCGTAGATGGCGTCGATCACCCGCATGTTCCGTACAGCATCCTCGATCGTCGTTTGTACGGGTTTCGCGTGAGTGAGGACCTGTGCGATGTCTCGCATCTGGAAAACGAACGTGGGCGTCGGGTCGAATCTTTCCTTTAGCGTCTCGCCTCCCACGCGCATGGTCCATTCATGCCCCCAATGCGGAATGAAGAAGTTCGTGACGTCCAATTCGCCTTTCTCTCCCTCGACCTTCAAGCGGATCTCGGTCTCGGCCCGTCCGTTCAACGACATGCCGAGATCCGCGATACAACCGCTCGGGAATTCGAGCTGCGCCTCCATCTCGAGGTCGATTTCCGCATGGACGCGCAGCGCCCGTGCGCTACGTACCGCAGGCTCCTCGCCGGTGATCAGTCGCGCGACGTTGATGGTGTAGCAGCCGGGATCCATCGTCGCTCCGCCTGCGATATCATAGCGATAGCGGATGTCCTCCGGCTTCAGGAGATCGTCGGCGATATAGCATTGCGCCTTGATCCTGCGCAGAGGACCCAGCGCGCCGGAGCTGCGGAGCTGGGCCAGCCGCCGGGCCAGCGGATGGTAGCGGTAATGAACCGCCTCGATCAAAGGGACGCCGGTCTCCCTTGCCACCTCGGCCATGCGCGACGCTTCCTCGGCATTCGCGGCGACGGGCTTTTCGCAAAGCACCGCCTTGCCCGCCCTCAGGCTCTTGATCGTCCATTCGGCATGGAGGCCGTTCGGCAGCGGAATATAGATGAGATCGACGTCCGGGTCCGTCAGAAGTTCTTCATAGGTAGAGGTCCGCGGAATCTTGAAGCGAGCCGCGAACGCCTCGGCTTTCGAGCGCTGCCTCGAGGCTATGTTGATCACCTCGATTTCGGGCAGCATCTCCATATGATCCATCAGGCCCCAGCCGACGATGTCCGCGCAGCCCAATATGCCCACTCGAATCCGATCCATTGCAGCTCCTGACCTCGATCAGCTTGCAGGGTTCTCCGCCAGCCGCGGCTCGACGATGCCGTCG
>CAMLSA010000127.1 GCA_946482655.1 uncultured Sphingomonas sp.
CTTCATATTCGATGATGTTGCCGGGACGGATGTCCACGCCGCTGATCTTCATGATTCACCTGACTGTGAGGATTTGAAAGAGCCGGCGGGGCCATACTCGCAAGGCGGGGAAAGGGCAAGGCGGCTCCCGGCTCATTGAACCCGCGCCGCCACTTTCGCGGTCCACCGGTACAGCGCGAACAGCAACGCGATCGTCAGCGCCGTTCCCATCGCCATCGCGGCACCCTCGTGGCCTTCGCCGGTCAGCGCGAAGGGCGAACCGCTGCCGGTCGCCACGATCACGCCGGCGAGCAGCACTCCGAACAGGCTCTCGCCGACGATGAAGCCGGAGGCGAGCAGCACGCCCATCCGTCGCGACACAGGGTCGGGACGCCGCCGTTCGTAACAGGTGCCGATCACCGCCCCGATCACGACCGGCAGGGTCGCCGACATCGGCAGATAGATGCCGATCCCTACCGCTAGCGGCGGCAGGCGGAGCCCGCCTCTGGCGCCGAGCAGCGCGTCGAGTGCGATCAGCAGCAGGCCGACCCCGGCACCCACGAGGATCATGTCCCAGTCGAGCCCCGCGCCAAGGATGCCGCTCGCGAGGGTCGCGATCAGCGTCGCCTGCGGGGCGGGAAGCGGCGCTTCGGGAGTCGGCAGGCCGGTGTCCGGCAAGGGCGCGAAGCCATAGGCGGCGTTGAGCAGGTCGAGCACCGGCGGGATCACCGCCGAGCCCGCGAGCACCCCCACCATCAGCGCGACCTGCTGCTTCCAGGGAGTGGCACCGATCAGCTGGCCGGTCTTGAGATCCTGGAGATTGTCGTTGGCGATCACCGCACAGGCGAGCACCAGACCGGTGACGAACAGCGCGAAGGCGACGAGATGCGGCCCGGCGGTCGCGTCGGCCAACGGCTGGACCCCGGCCGCGAGCAGCAGCGCGGAGCCAAGCACGCCGAGGATCGCAAGGCCCGAGACCGGGCTGTTCGACGAACCGATCAGCCCCGCCATATAGCCGCAGACCGCCGCGACAACCGCCCCCATCGCCAGCACGTAGAGATAGAAACCGAACGACAGCGGCAGCGCGAAGGCGGCAAGCGGCCCCTGCCTCGCGAAATGCCAGAGCAGGCCGACGATCAGCGGGGCCAGCCCCGTCACGATCACCGCGAGCCAACCGACGCCGACATCGCGCTCCTCGACCGGCGGCAGCTCGGCCGCGGTCGTGCGTGCCTTCGAGGCCGCGATCGCGCTCGCCAGCCCGCGCCAGAGCGGCCGGGCGAGCTTGCCCATCGTCCAGATCGCCGCGGCACCGATCGCGCCAGCGCCCAGGAAACGGACGTCGCGGGTGAACACCGCCAGCGCGGCCGTCTCCGCCGGTCCCGGCGTCGCCGCGATGGCGCTCAGGACCGGCGTCGCGATGCCGAAGCCGATCACCAGCCCCAGCCCCATGGCGAGGCCCACCGACAGCCCGACCAGATGGCCGGCGCCGAGCAGCGCGAAGGATAGGGAGGTCCACAGGCCCGAGGCCGCATAGCTGCTGCCGATCCGGAACCAGGTCGCGGCCTCGGCGGCCACCAGCTTGGTCGCGGCGAGCAGCGCGAAGCCCGTCGAGACGATCGAACCCGCCAGGATCGTGCGCAGGCCCGCCTGCGCCTCGGCCGCGCCCTCGCGGGTCCCGGTGCCGACCCGCAGCACTTCGGCGGCGGCGACGCCCTCGGGATAGGGCAGGTCCGATCCGGTCACCAGCGCGCGCCGGAGCGGCACCGACAGCACCACCCCCATCAACCCGCCCGAGGCGCAGAGCAGGAAGGTCTGCCAGAAGGGAAAGCCCTGCCACCAGCCGATCATCACGAGGCCCGGCAGGACGAAGATGATCGAGGCGATGCAACCCGCCGCCGACGCGACCGTCTGGACGACGTTGTTCTCGAAGATGTTGCCGGTCCGGACCAGCCGCAGCACCGCCATCGAAATCACCGCCGCGGGAATCGAGGTGGCGAAGGTGAGACCTACCCGCAGCCCGAGATAGACATTGGCCGAGGTAAAGACGAGCGTGATCAGCGCACCGAGCAGCAGCCCCCTGACGGTCAGCTCGCGAAAAACCGGGACACCGTCGCTTCGTACCGCCATATCCGCTCCGGGCCAAAACGCCGAGCATGGCGGCGCCGTCACGGGCTGGCAATGGAATGAATCAACGGCTATTTTGCTTCTGCGAAAGAAATTGACCGCACTCGCAACAGACTTACATCGCTGAACATAATATTGCCTTGTAAATCAGCAGGATACAAGATTTTTTTGGGGGATTTCCTTTTTTCCCTTGCAAATATCTGTTCGCAGATGCACAAAGGTCGGGCCTTTCAGGCATCCTCTCCTAAAAACTTTCAGGGCTGGTCCTCACGGACCGGCCCCTTTTTTTGGTTCGGAATGACGGCCTCCATCGCCGTTCCGGCCAAGGCCAATCCACTTCGCGGCTGCCGGAGACAACATGATCGATCCCTAGGGCGGGCGATCGGCGCTGAGCCACCCGGCGGCGGCGAGCATGCGGAACGGCTCGGTGCGGTCTGCCGCGGCTATACCCGGACCATCACCGAATGGCCGCTGATGAGGGAGTGGGCCAGGGCAGCGCTCGCCGAACCCGAGGAGGTCGAGGAACTGGACGCCGAGTTCTGATGCCTCCCGGAACGGAGAGGAACCTCATCCCCGCTCCGCCAGCCTCCGCTCCCAGGCCAGCGCATGCGTGACGATCGTGTCGAGGTCGGCGAGCTTCGGCTGCCACGGCGTGGTCGCGAGGATGCGGCGGTTGTCGGCGACCAGCGCGTCGGGATCGCCGGGACGGCGCGGGTTCAGCCGGCGGACGATCGTCTGGCCGGTCACCCGGTCGACCGCGTCGAGCACCTCGAGCACCGAAAATCCGCGGCCATAGCCGCAGTTCATGATATGGCTTCTGTCCGGATCGGCGATCAGTGCTTCGAGCGCGTGGAGATGCGCGTCGGCGAGATCGCTGACATGGATATAGTCGCGGACCCCGGTGCCGTCGGGGGTCGTATAGTCGGTGCCGAAGATCGCCACCTCGGCGCGCTTTCCGGTCGCCGCCTCGACCGCGACCTTGATCAGATGGGTGGCGCCCGCGGTCGATTGGCCGGAACGGCCCTGCGGATCGGCGCCGGCGACGTTGAAATAGCGCAACGCGCAGTAGTTCATCGCGTGCGCGGCCGCGACATCGCCGAGCATCGCCTCGGTCATCAGCTTGGACATGCCATAGGGATTGATCGGCCGGGTCGGCATGTCCTCGCGCACCGGGATATCTCCGGGGATGCCGTAGGTCGCCGCGGTCGAGGAGAAGATGAAATGGCGGACCCCGCCCTTGACCGCGCTTTCGATCAGCGAACGGCTGTTCACGGTGTTGTTGCGATAATATTTGAGCGGGTTCTCGACCGATTCCGGCACCACCACCGATCCCGCGAAATGGAGGATGGCGCCGATCCCGTCCCGAGCGAGGATCCGGGCGAGCAGCGCCTCGTCGGCGATGTCGCCTTCGTGAAAGCGCGCCCGGGCGTCGACCGCCCAGCGGAAACCAGTAACCAGATTGTCGATCACCGACACCGGCCACCCGCCGTCGAGCAGCGCCAGCACCGCATGGCTCCCGATATAGCCGGCCCCGCCGGTGACGAGGACGGGGAACGGCTTGGGCGCGGCGGCTGACATGTGGCTGATTATCCCTGAACCTCGTTACGGGTCAAACTATGGTGCGCCGCAACAGTTCCGACGCGCGGCAAGTCGAAGCTTATCGCCCGTCGCCGCGCCACATTACCTCGGAAACACCGGCACCAGCCCCGCCGCGAAGGCGATCCGCACCGCCTCGGCGACGCTGCGCACGCCGAGCTTGTCCATCAGGTTGGCGCGATAGATCTCGACCGTGCGGGGCGAGATATCCAGCTCATAGGCGATGATCTTGTTGGCCTTGCCGTCGATCAGCCCGAGCAGCACGTCGCGTTCGCGGGGCGTCAGCCGCTCGATATTCTCACGCGCCACATGGATTGCACTGGCTTCCTTCTCGCGATTCTCGATACGAGCGAAGCCGCTTTCGAGCGCGTTGAGCAGCATCCGGTTGTCATAGGGCTTTTCGATGAAGTCCGCCGCGCCGGATTTCATCGCCTCCACCGCGACCCCGATGTCACCCTGGCCGGTCAGCAATATCGTCTCGAACCGGCTGTCGAGCGTCTGCAGCCGGCGCAGCACCTCGAGGCCGTTGAGCCCGGGCATGTTGAGATCGAGCAGAACGCAGCCCGCGTCCACGTCGGGAACATGCTCGAGGAACGCCTCGCCCGAGGCGAAGCTGTGGGTGACGAAGCCGCCCGCCACGTCAAGCAGCACCTCGACCGACTGGCGCAGCGCATCGTCATCGTCGACGATGTAGATGTGCCGGGTGATCATGCCACCGGATCCTCTTCCATCACCGGCAGGGTGAAGCGGAAGATCGCGCCGCCATCGGGCGCCGCTTCCGCCGAGAGCTGGCCGCCATGCGCTTCGATGATCCGCCGCGAAATGGCGAGACCGAAGCCGAGTCCCTCGCGCTTGGTCGTGGCGAAGGGGCTGAACAGCCGCTCGAGCATCTCGGGCGCGACGCCCGGCCCCGAATCGCACACCGAAATCTCTATCAAATTGTCCCTCGCCATCTGAGTGGAAATCGTCAGGTCGCGCCGCTCGCCGCCATGCGCCGCCATGGCGTCGGCAGCGTTGCGGATCAGATTGACCAGCACCTGCTGGATCTGGATGCGATCGCCCAGTACCAGCCGCTCCTCATTCTCGAAATCATAGGACAGCCGCACCCCGAAAGTACTGGTGTTGAACAGCGCCAGTGCCGCCGCTTCGCGCACCAGGCTGGTGAGCGGCTCCGCGCGCATATCGGCTTCGCCGCGAAGGATGAAGGCGCGCAGGCGCCGGATGATCTCTCCGGCACGCGAAGCCTGTTCGCTCGCCCGGTGCACCGCGTTGCGCAGGCGGTGCGAGTCGACAGCTTCCTCATCGTCGAGCATCAAGTCGACCGCCCCGAGGAAATTGACGATCGCCGAAAGCGGTTGGCTGAGTTCGTGCGCAAGGGCGCCCGCCATTTCGCCCATCATGCCGAGACGCGAGACCTGCGCGAGATCGTTGCTCAGCCGATGGAACCGCTCCTCATTGGCGATGGTGGGCCGCATGTCGCGCCCGAGCACGACGAACAACCGTGCCCCGTCGAACTTGGCATCGCCGATCACGAACGAGACCGGCACCACGTCGCCCGAAGCGCATTTCACGTTGAGCGGCAGCGGCCAGGTGGTCTGGGGACCGCGATTGAGAGCGGCGGTGAGCTCACGGCGGACTGCGGCGGGGCCGCGCGGATCCTCGATGAAATCGCTGACGGAACCGCCGACCAGTTCGCTTTCGGCATAGCCGAACAGCCGGGAAGCGGAAGCGCTGCAGGCGCGAATGATGCCGCGATCGCTGCACACGAACAGCGCGTCGGGAACGGTGGCGAGGATCGCGCGCCGTTCGGCCTCGCCGGTGCGCAGCGCCTGTTCGCGCTGGCGGCGTTCGGTGACGTCGAGATGGGTGCCCAGCAGGCGAACCGGCTTGCCCGCAGCATCGCGGATGATCCGGGCCCAGCCCTCGGCGAGCCGCTCGGTGCCGTCGGGATGGACGAACTCGAAGTCATAATGGGTGCGATCGCGGCCCGTGGCGATGGCGGTGCCGAGGGCGTTGCGAAGATGAGGGCTCAGTTCGGCGGAGCTGTTCCAGCGATAGGCGGCGAAATCGTCGCCCTGCGTCGTCCAGATCATCCGTTCCGCGGCAAGATCATATTCATAGATGAAGATTCCCTGCACCGAGACGGCGGTAGCGAGCCGCGCCTCGCTGAGCCGCAAAGCGGCCTCGGCCCTGCGCCATTCGGTGACATCGGTCACGGCGATCACCGCCGAGACGCGTCCATCGCCATGATCGAACAGCTTGACATGATCATGGATCACAAGCTCGCGCCCGTCCCGATGCCGCTCGATCACCTCATTGTCCATCCGGCCGTCGGCCCGCAGGCGTCGCCAGAGATCCTCCGCCGCCTCCTCTAACGCGGTCTGCAGCAGCTCAAGCCGGTTCCTGCCGACCGCCTCGGCCGTCGACCAGCCATAGAGTTCCTCGCACCCGCGCGACCAGTGGCGGATGATATTCCTGTCATCGATCACCATCACCGCGGCAAGCTCGACGGCGTCCATCAGCTCGCGTCGCGCCAGGCGGAGCTGGGCATCGGGGCGCGTCCGCCAGGACCAGATCAGCCCGGCCGCGCCCGCTCCGCCCAGCATCATGAGCAGAAGGATCAGCCCGCCATGCCGGAGGTCACGCGGCGGCACAGGCATCAGCGCGGCCTCGAGGATCGTGCCCATGACCACGACCGAGAACAGCACCGCCAGACCGATGGTCCGACGATCCTTGGTCATCCGCGACCGGGCGCGGTGCATCAGCTTTTGGGCCCGCGTCTGCGTATCCCCCTCTTCGGATGACGGCGGTCATGTTGAACGCAAGTCTATCATCAGCGCCAAAGGCCGAAAACCTGCGCCTTTTACGGCCTTTACGCTCCGGCCGACAATGCCTAGTTTGGGCGGTCGGCCGCCATCGACAGGATCGCCCGCGCCTGATCGAGGTGAAGGCGCTCCACCATTTCGCCATTGATCCGGACCGCGCCCTTGGCGGCACTTTCGGGCGCCGCGAAGGCCGCGATTGCCGCCTTCGCCCAGGCGATCTCGCTGTCAGAAGGGCTGAACAGGCGGTTGGCCGCATCGATCTGGCGCGGATGGATCAGCGTCTTTCCGTCGAATCCATAGGCCTTCGCCTCGTCGCACTGCCGCGCGAGCCCCGCATCGTCCTCGAACGCATTATGGACGCCGTCGAGGATGGCGAGGCCATGGGCCCTGGCCGCCGCGACTGCGAGCGCCATCATCCCGAGGAATGGCGTGCGCTCGACGGTCAGCCGCGCGCCCATCTCCCTGGCCAGATCGTTGGTGCCGAGCACGAATGCGCCCGGCCGCGCCGCCATCGCCCCGGCGATCTCGTCGAGGCGGAAGATCGCCCGCGTGGTCTCGACCATCGCCCAGAAGCCCGTCGCGGGCGGCGCGCGCCCCAGCGCGGCATGATAGGCCCGCACCGTCTCGGCATCGCCGACCTTGGGGGCCAGGATCGCATCCGCGCCCGAAGCCGCTGCCGCGGCGAGATCGGCCTCGGCCCAGGGCGTGCCGATCGCGTTCACCCTGATCACCAGTTCGCGCCCGCCGAAGCCACCCGCCTTGAGCGCCGCCACCGCGTTGGCGCGCGCCTCCTCCTTGGCCTCGGGGGCGACCGAATCCTCGAGATCGAGGATCACGACGTCGCACGGCAGCCCGCGCGCCTTCTCGATCGCGCGGCTGTTGGAGGCGGGCATGTAAAGCGCGCTGCGGCGCGGGCGCATGGTCATGAGCTTCCCAATTATTCCTCCTCGTTTTCGAGGAGGAATGAAGTTGTCAATGCACGAAACGCGCGACGACCTCGCGATAGGAGCGGCTGACCTTCACCTGCGCGCCCGAATCGAGCACCAGGAAGCATTCGCCATTGGTGTGCGGCTTGACCTGACGGACCAGATCGAGGTTGACGATGGTCGACCGGTGGACCCGCTGAAAGCGACGCGGATCGAGGCGCTTTTCGAGATCCTTCATCGTCTCGCGCAGGATCAGCGTGTTGT
>CAMLSA010000128.1 GCA_946482655.1 uncultured Sphingomonas sp.
GGGAAGTTCGCCGACACGCCGATCCGATCGCGAGCGGTCATGGCGGCCGGGAGGGTGCGGAGGGCCTAGTGTGGTGCCATCGCTCCGGCGGCCGCCCCGTGATCGTCGGTGTCGCTGCGTCCCTCCACCACGATGATCAGATGCTCGACCCGGGGAGGAGTCTGGAAAAACGGCCCGCACAGGCGCCGCCAGGCGACGAACGCCTCC
Organism: uncultured Sphingomonas sp.; assembly: GCA_946482655.1. Next base: position 208 of record CAMLSA010000128.1, read on the forward strand.
GAATTGCGGAATTCGACCATATGGTCCTCGATCGTCTCCCATTCTACGAACAAGCGGTAGCGGCTCGGTTGCTCCATCGAACGGTGGAGGCGGAACGCGATGCAGCCCTTGGACCCCAGGAACAGATTCTTGGCTTCGACGGCGGCTTCCTCGAAAGCCCGCTCGTCGCCGGGCTTGATATCGATTTCCGCCAATTCCTTGATCATCGCGGTCTCCAGATTGCGCGCTGATGTCCAAAGCTCGCGCGGCGGTCAACGTCCGGCGGGACGATTCCCGCGCCATTGTGGCATTAATGACGCGTTCGCAAATAAATATTGTTGCGATGCAGCATTGGCGCGACCAGTCATGGTCCGACCGGCTATACGGGGCAAGCCATCGTTGACCGCCCGATCCGCCCCACGGTAGAGCGGCGGCAAGATCCGGAGAAGCTCCATGACCAAAATCTATCCGACCGCGGCTGCAGCACTCGAAGGGCTGCTATTCGACGGGATGACGATCTGCGCGGGCGGCTTCGGCCTGTGCGGCATCCCCGAGCGGCTGATCGATGCGATCCAGGCATCGGGTGTGAAGAATGTCACGGTCGCGTCGAACAATGCCGGCATTGACGGCGAGGGGCTCGGCAAGCTGCTGCGCAGCCGCCAGATCGCCAAGATGATCAGCTCCTATGTCGGCGAGAACAAGGAGTTCGAGCGGCAGTATCTCGCGGGCGAGTTGGAAGTCGAGTTCTGCCCGCAGGGAACGCTCGCCGAACGGATGCGGGCAGGGGGCGCCGGCATTCCGGGTTTCTTTACCAAGACCGGCGTCGGCACGCTGGTCGCCGAAGGAAAGGAGACCAAGGAGTTCGATGGCGAGACCTATGTGCTCGAGCGCGGCATTCGCGCCGATCTGTCGATCATCAAGGGCTGGAAATCCGACGAGAGCGGCAATCTCATGTTCAGGAAGACCGCCCGGAATTTCAACCATCCGGCCGCGACCGCGGGCAAGATCTGCGTCGCCGAGGTGGAAGAGATCGTCCCTGTCGGTAGCCTCGATCCCGATTGCATCCATTTGCCTGGAATTTTCGTGAAGCGGCTCGTTCTAGGCGCGCCCTATGACAAGAAGATCGAGTTTCGAACCGTACGCCAGCGGGAGGCCGCATAATGGCCTGGGACCGCAACCAGATGGCGGCGCGCGCGGCGCAGGAATTGCGCGACGGTTATTACGTCAACCTCGGCATCGGCATTCCGACCCTGGTCGCCAACAATATTCCCAAGGGCATGACGGTGACGCTGCAGTCTGAGAACGGCATGCTCGGCATCGGCCCCTTTCCCTATGAGGGCGAGGAGGATGCCGACCTGATCAATGCGGGCAAGCAGACGATCAGCGAGCTGCCCTCGTCAAGCTATTTTTCCTCGGCCGACAGCTTCGCGATGATCCGCGGGGGGCATATCGATCTGACCGTACTCGGCGCGATGGAAGTGGCCGAGAGTGGCGACATCGCCAATTGGATGATCCCGGGCAAGATGGTCAAGGGCATGGGCGGAGCGATGGACCTGGTCGCCGGCGTCAAGAAGATCATCGTCGTGATGGAGCACGTCTCCAAGGACGGCAGCCCGAAATTCGTTCCGGCCTGCACCCTGCCGCTGACCGGGAAGAATGTCGTCGACATGGTCGTGACCGATCTCGCCGTGTTCCAGCGGCTCGACCATCGATCGCCGTTCAGGTTGATCGAATTGGCACCCGGGGTCACTGCCGATGAGGTTGCCGCGAAGACCAGCGCTAAATATCTGAGCTGACACTCTTCCGGTCCCGCGGCGGATGGTGCATGTCCCGCGTTGAGCGGGCGCTTGTGGTGCGGGCGTTCGCCGTCCGTACTGTTATGCGTGCCGTCCCTCCTGTCTGCTGGTCCGATCCTTGCCGTGATTCCCGACTCCCAAGTCAAAGCTGATCCGTGGGCGCCGCGCGAACCCGAAGTCCCAACGGTCATCAAGATCGAGCGCGGTCTGGTGGTGGCCGGGGCGGTGTTGCTCGCGGTGCTGATCGCCTTCATCGCGGCGGGCGGCTTCTATCTGCGCAAGACCAATCAAACGGCAAAGCCCGGCGTGGCGAGGCTGTCGATCGATCTCAGCCGCATCGGCATCAGCAAGAGCGGGCCGATGCGGATCGATTATGATCGGCTCGACCGGCGGATGCGTGAGCTGGCGGCCGATCGTTCGGTGGTGGGGATCGCGATCGTCACCATCGAGAATGGAGAGATCAGCTTCGCCAAGGGTTATGGCGTCACTACCGATGGCGAGGACGGAAAACCGGTCGACGCGCATACGGTGTTCCGATGGGCGTCGGTGTCCAAGGGTGTGGCCGCGACCCTGCTCGCGAAGATGGCCGAGCAGAAAAAGCTCTCCCTCAAGGACCCGGTGGCGCGTTGGGCGCCGTCGCTCAAGCTGCCCGAAAATGCCCAGCAGGTCGCCACGATCGACAATCTCCTGTCGCAGAGCCTCGGCATCTGGAAGAACGCCTATGACCAGGATCTCGAGGACGGCAATGATCCCAAGGAGATTCGCAGCCGCCTGAACCAGATCCCGTTGCTGTGTCCGCCAGGCAAATGCTACAGCTATCAAAATATAGCCTATGACGCAGCGAGCGAGGTGGCCGAACGCGCCGGCCGCAAACCCTATCCGCAGCTCCTCCAGGAAGAGATTTTCGGGCCGCTCGGCATGCAGTCGGCGAGCATCACCCGTGAGGGTCTCATCTCCTCGCCGAATTGGGCGCGGCCGCATTCAGGGCGGCGCGAACTCGAGTTGAGCGATGCTTATTATCGAGTGCCGGCGGCGGGCGGGGTCAACTCCTCGATCATCGACCTCGGCATCTGGATGCGCGCACAAATGGGCGAGATGCCGCGTATCCTCTCACCCAAGCTGCTGAACACCCTCCATAGCCCGCGCATTCGGACCTTCTCGATTCATCGCCAGCGCGCGCTCGACCAGGCGCTCAAGGACGCTTCCTACGGGCTCGGTTGGAGAATCTGGCACTATAATGGCCGCGAACTCATCGGCCATCGCGGCGCGGTCGACGGCTATCGGTCGCTGATCCTGTTCGATCCGGTGCTCAAGGCGGGGGTCGGCATGCTGTGGAATTCGCAGGCGGTCGAGCCGACCGGCATGCAGCTTGAAGTGTTCGACATGCTCTACCACCAGCCGTTCAAGGATTGGCTGGAGTTGGGGGATTGACTATCCAGCATCGCCCCGGCCTACGCTGGCGACGATTGCGAATAGCCCAACTTTCGCGACCAATGGCCACTCTGCTTTGACATTATGGCGGGCGAAGGTAGAGCGGCGCGCATGTCCAGCAAACCCCGCACCCTGTATGAGAAGATCTGGGACGCCCATGTCGTGGAGCGCCGCGACGACGGCACCTGCCTGATCTATATCGATCGCCATCTCCTTCATGAGGTTACCAGCCCGCAGGCTTTCGACGGCCTGCGCGCCGCCGGCCGCAAGCTCAGGCGGCCCGACCTCACCCTCGCGGTACCCGATCATAACCTACCGACCACGCCACGCGTCGATGCCGCAGGCAAGCGTTTGCCGATCGCCGATATCGGTTCGTCGGCCCAGCTCGCCGAACTCGAGAAGAATGTCGCGGAATTCGGTGTCCCCTACATCGATGCGGTCGCCGCCGAGCAGGGCATCGTCCACGTGGTGGGGCCCGAGCAGGGCTTCTCGCTGCCGGGCACGACGATTGTCTGCGGTGACAGCCACACCTCCGCTCATGGGGGTCTCGGCGCCCTGGCCTTCGGGATCGGCACATCCGAGATCGAGCACGTCATGGCGACGCAGACGCTGTTGCTGACGCCGTCCAAAACGATGGAAGTGCGCGTGGAGGGCACACTCGGCGAGGGTGTCACCCCCAAGGATGTGGTGCTCCATATCATCGGAACGATCGGTGCCGCCGGCGGCACCGGCTACGTCATCGAATATACCGGAAATGTTTTCCGTGAGATGTCGATCGAAGGGCGGCTGACCGTCAGCAACATGTCGATCGAGGGCGGCGCGCGCGCAGGGCTGATAGCCCCCGACGAGGCCACCTTTGCCTATCTCAAGGATCGGCCGATGGCCCCTAAGGGCGAGGCGTGGGACAAGGCCGTCGCCTGGTGGCGCACGCTGGCAACCGATCAGGGCGCCGGTTACGACAAGAGCGTGGTGATCGATGCCGCCGATGTCGCGCCTTGCCTGACCTGGGGGACCAGCCCCGAGGATGTCGTGCCGATCACCGGGGTCGTGCCGGATCCCAAGAGCTTCGCCGATCCGGCAAAGCAGATCTCCGCGCAGAAGTCGCTCGATTATATGGGCCTGACCCCGGGCACACGGATGCAGGACGTGCCGGTCGAGAATATCTTCATCGGCAGCTGCACCAACAGCCGGATCGAGGATCTGCGCGCCGCCGCCGCCGTGCTGCGCGGCCGTAAGATCGCGCCGAACGTCCGCCAGGCGCTGGTCGTGCCCGGTTCGGGACTGGTCAAGCGCCAGGCCGAGCAGGAAGGACTCGACCGCATCTTCACCGACGCAGGTTTCGAATGGCGCGAGCCGGGTTGCTCGATGTGCCTGGCGATGAATCCCGACAAGGTTCCGCCGGGGGAACGCTGCGCCTCCACGTCGAACCGCAATTTCGTGGGCCGGCAGGGGCCGGGATCGCGCACTCATCTCGTCTCGCCGGCAATGGCGGCGGCGGCGGCGGTGACCGGTCATCTCGCGGATGTGCGTGCGCTCGAGCCGATCCAGTGAAAAGATTGTTCGCCATCGCCGGGCTTCTGATAGCCGGTGCCGCGCCAGCCGCGCCGGTGCCCGGCACCGTCGACAAGCTGTGGCGGCTCGATTGCGGTTCGCTCCATGTTGCGGATCTCAACATCTTCTCGGATACGCTGAGCTATCCGGGTCAGGCCCGCGATCTGGTGGTAAGCTGCTATCTGATCAAGGATGGCGACGCCTATATGCTGTGGGATACCGGCCTCCCCGCCAGCACGAGGAAGGGGGCCGGGGACGCGAAGAAGCCCGGGGCCGGCAGGCTCGACAGGACGATCATGGAACAACTAACCGAGCTTGGCGTCAAGCCCGACCAGATTGGGCTGATCGGCGTCAGTCATCATCACTACGACCATATCGGCCAATCGGCGGATTTTCCCAAGGCCAAGCTGGTGATCGGAACGGGCGACCTGGAGATCGCCCGCAAGAATCCCGACATAGGCAAGGCCATCGCGCCCTGGCTCGGCGAAGGCGCCAAGGTCGAAGCGGTGCAGGGCGACAAGGATCTGTTCGGCGACGGCAGCGTGGTGATGCTGAACCTGGCCGGCCACACGCCCGGCCATCATGGTCTGCTCGTGCGCCTAGCCAAGACCGGCGCGGTGCTCCTGTCGGGTGATGTCGCGCATTTCCGGGAAAATCTCGATAGTGACGGCGTGCCCGGCTTCAACACCGACCGCGCCGACTCGCTTGCCGCAATGGATCGTTTCCGGAAGCTCGCAGCTTCGCTGAAGGCGGTTTCGATCGTACAGCACGATCCCCGCGACATCGCCAAGCTTCCCGCCTTTCCGCAAGGAGCCGAATGATGAAAGCGATCCGCGAGATCGAGGGCCGCGCCTACCCGCTCGGCCTCAAAAACTGTGACACCGATGTGATCATCCCGGCGCATTTCCTCAAGGTCATCACCCGCAAGGGGCTGGGGAAGGGTGCCTTCGAGTCGATCCGCGCCCAGCCCGGCAATGTTTTCGACGATCCCGAATATGCCGGCGCCAACATACTGATCGCCGGAGATAATTTCGGCTGCGGATCAAGCCGGGAACATGCCGCCTGGGCGCTCAATGACATGGGCGTCGTCGCGGTCATCGCGCCAAGCTTCTCGGATATCTTTTCAAGCAATGCGTTCAAAAATGGGATCCTGACCGTGGTGTTGCCGCAGCCGGCCGTCGACCGGCTGCTCGACGTGGCGAAGACTCACCCGATCAGCGTCGACCTCGAACATCAGACGGTGACCACACCGTTCCAGGATCGCTTTGAATTCGAGATCGATCCGTTCCGCAAGCAATGCCTGCTCAACGGGCTCGATGAGGTCGGGATGACGCTGGCCCGCGACGGTGCGATCTCGGCGTTCGAAGCGAAAATGGCAGCGGAGCGGCCTTGGCTATAAGCGCTCGCTGCGCTCTGATTCTGCGCAGTTGCGCGGGCGCTGTGGCATGCCTATCTGAAACGTGAATTACCGGCGCACAGGGGACGTGATGACTACCTTCGACGATCGCGAAAAGGGCTTCGAGAGCAAATTTGCCCATGACCAGGAGATGGCCTTTCGGATCACCGCGCGTCGCAACCGCCTGCTCGGCCAATGGGCCGCCGGGCTGATGAAGCTGACTCCCGAGGAAACCGACAGCTATGGCAAGTCGGTGGTCCAGGCCGATTTCGAAGAAGCCGGCGACGAGGACGTCATCCGCAAGCTGCTCGGCGACTTGACCTCGGCGGGCGTCGATATTGATGATGCGCGGATTCGCGCCGCGCTCGAAGCCAAGACGATCGAGGCCCGCCGCCAGCTCATGGAAGGCAAATAATCGATGCCGATGACCGCGGGCGAGATCGAGGCGATGATCAAGGCGGCGCTGCCGGATGCGCTGGTCGAGATCACTGATCTGGCTGGGGACGGCGATCATTATGCGGCCCGGGTGGTGAGCGCGAGCTTCCGTGGTATGCCCCGCGTTCGCCAGCACCAGCGCGTGTACGAAGCCTTGGGCGGCCGGATGGGTGGCGTATTGCATGCGTTGCAGCTCACCACCGCGACGCCTGATTGAGGAGCGACGATAATGAGTGACGACGTTCAGGCCCGTATCGCAACGGCGGTCAATGCGGCCGACGTGCTCCTGTTCATGAAGGGCACGCCGCTCTTTCCGCAATGCGGTTTTTCGAGCCGCGCGATCGCAATCCTCGAGCATCTCGGCGTCGAATATGCGACGATCGACGTGCTGCAGGATCCCGGCATCCGCCAAGGCATCAAGGAATATTCCGATTGGCCGACCATCCCGCAGCTCTATGTAAAAGGCGAGTTCGTCGGCGGTTCGGACATCATGATGGAGATGTACGAGGCGGGTGAACTGGCCGAGCTTCTCGAGGACAAGGGCGTCGCTCGCGCCTGAGCTCTTGGCGTGCGCCGCCTGCTTCTTTGGCTTGCGGCGCTGACCATGGCGACCGTGGCCTTGGCTGAACCTGTCGTCATCGCGCATCGGGGTGCTTCCGGCAGCAGACCCGAACATACAATTGCGGCCTATGCGCTCGCCATCGAGCAGTGCGCAGACTTCATCGAGCCCGATCTGGTGATGACCAGGGATGATGTCCTCGTCATCCGCCATGAGAATGAGATTTCGGGCACGACCGACGTCGCGGAGCATCCCGAGTTCGCCGATAGGCGCAC
>CAMLSA010000129.1 GCA_946482655.1 uncultured Sphingomonas sp.
GCTTCTTGGTCCAGCATTCGCCGATGTTCGGGCACGCCGCTTCCTCGCACACCGTCGCCAGATTGAGCCGGCGCATCAGCGCCCTGGTATCGGCAAAGGCCTTGCCCATCGGAGCTTTCACCCGAATCCAGTCGGGCTTGCGCTGGCGAGGAGGCATCGGAACGGCATCGGCTTCGCTCATGCGCTGCCAGATAGGCGATAGCCGCTCCACTTGCCAGCCCTTCTCGCTTTCATTAGGTCCGCTCGTATGACTGACTTTTCGGGGCTTATCGACGGGTATCGCCGCTTCAAGGCCACTGGGTGGCGGCAGCAACGCCAGCGTTGGAGCGAACTGGCGGAGGCGCAGAATCCGAAGTTGATGGTGATCGCCTGTTCGGACAGCCGGGTCGATCCAACGATCATCTTCGACACCTCTCCCGGCGAGATCTTCATGGTCCGCAACGTCGCGAACATGGTGCCGCCGTTCGAGACTACGCCGGGTCGCCACGGCGTCTCGGCGGCGCTGGAATTCGCGGTCACCCAACTCGAAATCCCGGAGATTGTCGTGCTCGGCCATCAGAGCTGCGGCGGCTGCGCGGCGGCGCTGACCCAACGCTTCGAAAACATGGCGCCCGGCGAGGGCGGCTTCATCTCCACTTGGATGTCGTTGCTCGACGACGCGCGCGAACGAGTCGTGGCCAAGCATGGCGAAGGCGAGGAAGCGCTCCACGCGCTCGAGCATGAGGCCGTCAAGGTATCGATCGAGAACCTGCGCACCTTCCCCTGCATCCGCTCGCGCGAACGGCAGGGCCGCATCCGGATCCATGGTGCCTATTTCGCGGTGGCGGACGGTCTGCTCCACCTGCTGGACGAGCATAGCGGAAACTTCCATCCGGTGTGATCGTTGGAGCTCCCAACTATGAGAGGAGCTTAGCATGTTCGCCCGTTCGATTCTGGCCGTTACGGCACTGATATCGGTCGCCCCGCTGGCCGCGCAGAGCGGCGGCAGGAATGATGCCGCCCACCAGGCCGCCGACGCCCGCGAAATTCCTCAGACCAAGGCGCTCAACAACCAGGTAAGCGGCGCGGTCACTTCGGCGCAGACCGCCAATGCGGTGGCGCAGGCGCAGAACGAAGCCAACCAGGCTCAGTATGAGGCCGACAAGGCGGCCTATGAGCAGGCGCTGCGCAACCATCATCGCGAGGTCCTGTCGACCGACGCCACCTTCATCCGCCAGCAGAACGCCTATGCGCTGGCGATGCGCGATTGGCGCGCACAGGTCGAAATGTGCAAGAAGGGCTATCAGAAAGTCTGCGACCTGCCCGCGCCCGACCCGATGAAATACATGTGATCGCATCGCGGCGGGCGCCTGCCCCGCACGTCGTCCCGGCTCCCCGGGACGACATGAGATCAGCGCGTCAGCTTCTTGTACGCCCCCGCGCTCGCGCGGTCCGCTGCGTCGCCTAGGCGCCGGCGCTTGTCTTCTTCATAGCTCTCGAAATTGCCTTCGAACCATTCGACATGACCGTCGCCCTCGAAGGCAAGTATATGGGTGGCAAGGCGATCGAGGAAGAAGCGATCGTGGCTGATTACCACCGCGCAACCGGCGAAATTCTCGAGCGCGTCCTCGAGCGCGCGCAGCGTTTCCACATCGAGATCGTTGGTCGGTTCGTCGAGCAGGAGCACATTACCGCCCTTGCGCAGCATCTTTGCCATGTGGACGCGGTTGCGTTCACCGCCTGAGAGCTGGCCCACCTTCTTCTGCTGGTCGGGACCCTTGAAGTTGAACGCGCCGACATAGGCGCGGGTCGACATCTCGAACTTGCCGACCGTCATGATGTCATGACCTTCGGAAACCTCCTCCCAGACGTTCTTGCCGGGATCGAGCGCGTCGCGGCTCTGGTCGACAAAGCCGAGCTTCACCGTGGGGCCGATATCGATCGTGCCCGCATCGGGGGTTTCCTGGCCGGTGATCAGGCGGAACAACGTCGTTTTGCCCGCGCCATTAGGCCCGATCACGCCGACGATGCCGCCCGGTGGGAGGACGAAATCGAGCCCGTCGAACAGCTTCTTGTCGCCATAGGACTTGCTTAGCCCCTTAGCCTCGATAACCTTGCCGCCCAGGCGCTCGGGAGTCTGGATGACAATCTGCGCCTTGCCGGGGGCGCGGTTGTTCTGCTTCTCGACCAGTTCGTCGAACGCCCGGATGCGCGCCTTGGACTTGGTCTGGCGCGCCTTGGGGCTCTGCCGAATCCACTCCAGCTCTTCCTTGATCGCTTTTTGGCGGCCGGCATCCTCGCGCTCTTCCTGCTCCATGCGCTTCGATTTGGCCTCGAGCCAGGACGAATAATTGCCCTCATAGGGAATGCCGCGGCCGCGATCGAGCTCGAGCACCCAGCCGACGACGTTGTCGAGAAAGTAGCGATCGTGGGTCACGAGGATGACGTTGCCCGGATAGTCGATCAGATGCTGTTCGAGCCAGGCGACGCTCTCCGCGTCGAGGTGGTTGGTCGGCTCGTCGAGCAGCAGGATGTTGGGCTTTTCGAGCAGCAGGCGGCAGAGCGCGACGCGCCGCTTTTCACCGCCCGACAGTCCGGTGACCGGCAGGTCGCCGGGCGGGCAGCGCAGCGCTTCCATCGCGATCTCGAGCTGATTGTCGAGCGTCCAGCCATCGGCCGCGTCGATTTTTTCCTGGAGAATGCCCATTTCCTCCATGAGCTCGTCGAAATCGGTGTCGTCCTTGGGATCGCCCATCTCGGCGGAAATCGCGTTGAAGCGCTCGATCATATCGGCGACGCCACGGACGCCGTCCATGACATTTTCCTTCACCGTCTTCAGCGGATCGAGCTGCGGTTCCTGCGGCAGATAGCCGACGCTGACGCCCTCGGCGGCCCACGCCTCGCCGACAAAGTCGGTGTCCATGCCGGCCATGACCTTCATCAGCGTCGATTTGCCGGCGCCGTTGACGCCGATGATCGCGATCTTGGTGCCCGGCAGGAACTGCAGGTGGATATTGTTGAACAGCGGCTTGTTGGCACCGGGGAAGGTCTTGGTGAGACCTTTCATCACGAAACTATATTGCACGGCCATCGGGCGCGGACCTCGTCGGACTGTATAGGCTGGAAATGTGCCGCCGCCACTAACCGACAGCAGGCCGATTGGCAAATAGGGAGCGACTGGCTAGCGTCCAACCCCATGAAGATAGTTCCAATGCTGGTACTCGCCGCCCTCACCGTCCTTTCCACTCCGCTTCTCGCCCAGGCCGACCGCCAGCAAACCGCCCGTCTTCGCGACGCCGCGCTGCAGGACAATCTCGCCTGGGAGATCACAGAAGGCCTCACGACCGAGATCGGCCCGCGCTACGCCGGCAGCGGCGCCGAGGCGCGGGCGCGCGAATGGGCGGTGGCGAAACTCAAGGCGCTCGGCTTCTCCAATGTCCGGATAGAGAGTTTCGAGGTGCCGTGGTGGGAACGCGGCGAAGCGCGCGCGGAAATCCTGAGCCCCTATCCCCAGCCGCTCGCCCTCGCCGCGCTCGGCAATAGCGGGGCGACCCCGGCCAACGGCCTTGAGGCCGAGCTGATCCGCTTCGACGGCCTCGCCGCGCTCGAGGCCGCCGATCCGGCGAGCGTGAAGGGCAAGATCGTCTTCGTCACCCACCGCATGGCCTCGGCACAGGATGGTTCGCACTACGGCCCGATCGGCCTGATCCGCCGCAACGGGCCCTCGGTCGCCTCGAAGATGGGGGCGGCCGCGATCCTGATTCGCTCGATCGGCACCGACAATCACCGCAACCCGCACACCGGCTCACAGAACTGGACGGACGGAGCGGCGCCGATTCCGGCGCTGGCGCTGGCAAATCCCGATGCCGACCAGCTCGAGCGCATTCTCAAGCGCGGCAAACCGGTGACGATCAGGCTCACCGTCACAGCGAAGACCGCGGGTAAGCGGCCATCGGGCAATGTCATCGCCGAGGTGCCGGGGCGCGATCCCTCGGCCGGGATCGTCGTCGTCGGCGGTCATCTCGATAGCTGGGATCTCGGCACCGGGGCGGTCGACGATGCCGCCGGGGTCGCGGTTACCGCCGCGGCCGCAAAGCGGATCATGGATGCGGGGCGGCCGCTCCGCACGATCCGCGTGGTCTGGTTCGGGGCGGAGGAGATCGGCCTGCTCGGCGGGACCAACTATCGCGAGAAGCACAAGGGAGAGAAGCATCATTTTCTCGCCGAATCGGACTTCGGCGCCGATCGCATCTGGCGTTTCCAGACGTCGGTCGCCGAAGCCGCCCTGCCGCGGATGCAGGCGCTCGGCGAAGCACTGGCACCGCTCGGCATCGTTCAGGGCGGCCAGAATGGCGACGCCAGCGGATCGGACATTTCGGAGATTCAGAAGGAAGGCATGGCTGTGATCGCGCTGAGCCAGGACGGCACCCGCTATTTCGACCTCCACCATACACCCGACGACACGCTCGACAAGATCGATCCCGAACAGCTTCGCCAGAATGTCGCGGCGTGGACGGTGCTTCTCTCTGTGGCGGCCAACGATCCGGTCGACTACGGACCTGTGCCGGCCAGGAAATAGGACCCGCTGCTCAGAAGCTCACCGTCACGCTCGGCGCGGAGCGTTTCGCTTCGCCATGGTACACCGCCTCGATGTTGTTCCCTTCGGGATCGAGCACAAAGGCCGCATAATAGCCGGGATGATAGTGCCGCTCGCCCGGCGCGCCATTGTCCTTCCCGCCATGGGCCAGCGCCGCCTTGTGGAAGGCGTCGACCATGGCGCGGTCGCTCGCCTGAAACGCCAGATGATGCCGGCCGGTGAGTTCGCCAAGCGCTGCGGCGCTCTCGGCGGTCGAGACGAACAGCTCGTCGTACCAGAAAGCATCGTCCATTGTGCCGCCGAGCGGGATGCCGAGCACATTGAAGATCGCGTCATAGAAGCGTCTGGTGGCGGGAAGGTCCTCCACGACGAGCTGAATATGATCGATCAGCCGACCGCGATGCAGTGTCTCGGTTTCCATGGTCTCGCTCCGCAATTCCTCCGCACCGGGGCGAACCATCGGAGATGGGCGCGGTTCCCGACGGTCAGCCCCGCTTCGGGATCTCCAGACCGCGCTGCACGGCCGGCCGCGCGAGGCCGCGATCGAGCCATGCGGGGACATATTTGAGCTGGTCGAACGCCACCAGATCGCGCGCTTCGTAGAAAGTGATCAGGTTGCGGACCCACCCGAGCGTCGAGATGTCGGCGATGCTGTAGTCTGCGCCCATGATCCAGTCGCGGCCTTCGAGCCGGCTGTCGAGCACGCCGAGCAGACGCTTTGCCTCGTTGACATATCGCTCCAACGGCCGCTTGTCCTCGATCTCCTTGCCGGCGAATTTATTGAAATAGCCGACCTGGCCGAACATCGGCCCGATTCCGGCATTCTGAAAGAACACCCACTGGATCGCCTCGTAGCGCCGCGCCGCATCGGGACCGATGAACTTTCCCGACTTGTCGGCCAAGTAGATCAGGATCGCGCCCGATTCGAACAGCGCCAGCGGCTTGCCGCCCGGCCCGTCGGGGTCGATGATCGCCGGGATCTTGCCGTTCGGATTGAGAGACAGATATTCGGGGGTGTGGCTTTGGTTCTCGGTGATGTCGACCAGATGTGGCTCATAGGGCAGTCCGGTCTCCTCGAGCATGATCGAGGCCTTCACGCCATTGGGCGTGTTCAGCGAATAGAGCTGGATCCTGTCGGGATGCCGGGGCGTCCAGCGCCTGGTGATCGGAAAGACGGAAAGATCGGCCATGTCCTGCTCCGGATAGTGTTGAATGGAGGCACCCGGATCGGGACGTGGGGATTGGTCGTCAGTTGGGCAAGGCCTTGCCCGCTTCGTCCGGCGCCGCCAACAGATCGATCGCCGGCTCGCTCGCCCGCGTCTCTATCGCCGCCGCCTCTTCTATCTCCTTGCCGCCCGTCTCGATGTTGAGATCCCGGAACTTGCGGCCGGTGACGAGCACACGCCCCTCGAAGCTGGCGACGAACCTGTTGTAATTCTCGACGGCGCTGTTGAGCCCGCCTCCCACGCGCTTGAGATGGGTCGCGGCGACCGACAGCCGCTCGAACATCTCCTTGCCGAGCTGGCCGATCTGCCGCGCCTCCTCGGCCATCTTCTCCTGCCGCCAGACGCTGGCGACCGTGCGGGCGAGCGCGACCAGGTTGATCGGGGTCGCGATCAGTACCCGGCGCTCGTGCGCCCATTCCCACAGCTGATGGTCCTGTTCCATTGCCGCCGACAGGAAATGCTCGCCGGGGATGTACATGACCACATAGTCGGCCGCCTCGCCGAACCGGTCCCAATAGCTTTTCTGGCCCAACTGGGTAGCGTGGGTGCGGAGCGAGGCGGCATGTGCCTTGAGGTAGGTCGTCCGCAGGCCCTCGTCGACCTCCTCGCTCGCATCCATATAGGCGTTGAACGAACATTTGGCGTCGATGATCAGCTTGCGCCCGCCAGGAAGACGCACGATCACGTCGGGACGCAACCGACCGTCCTCGGTATCGATCGACACCTCCGTGGCGAAATCCGCATAGGGCGACAGCCCCGCCTGTTCGAGCACGTTGCGCAACGACTGCTCGCCCCAGCGGCCGCGCGCCTTGGGGCTCGCCCGGAGCGCGTTGACCAGCCTAGCCGCCTCGTCGCGGACTTGGCCCTGGCCGACCCGCACCTGATCGACCGCCTCGCGCAGGCCGGCATAGCTGTCGACCCGCTCCTTCTCGACCCGCTGCAGCCCTTCCTCATAGCGTTTGAGCGTCGCTTCGACCGGGTTGAGCAGCGTCTTGAGCTGCGCCTCGCTCTTCTCGCCGGCCTGAAGGAATCGCTGATCGGCGCGATCGAGGAACTGGCGCTGCGCCTGATCGAGCAGCTTGCCGCCCACCTCGGCGAATTGTGCGGACAATTGCTCCTTGGCTTCCTTCAGCTGGCGAAGCTGGGCTTCGAACGCCTCGGTCCGCGCCTGGCGTTCGGCGAGCAGCCCCGAGCGTTCGATCTCCGACCGGCCGAGTGAATCGCGCGCGGCATCCAGCGCCCTGCGCAACTCGGCGATCTCGTCGGCTTTGCCGCCCGCCATACGTCCGCGGGCGAACCAGCCCAGCGTGAGACCGATCAGCAGACAGAGCGGAAGCGCGAACGCGGCAGCGAAGGACATCGGAAGGACTCCCCGGGGAACAGAAAGTGAACCGTGCCGTGCGTCAAGGAGGATTGCAAGTCCAACTCCGGGCTTTCCATCTTCGACCAAACGGCTAGTATCGCCGCGGGGTATTGTGGCGGGGGAGTCAGGGGGATGCCGAACAGCGTCGAAGCCGCGCATATCGGATCGCGCTTTCGCGAGTTCGTGCCCGCGACGCGCAAGGCCATCAAGCAGATCGGGACGACGCGGCTCGTCGTCACTGCCATCTTCCTGGTGCTCGGCCTCGTCTTCGCGCGCTACAGCTGGAACGTGATGCTTGCCAAGGACGCCGAACGTGCGCTGTTCGACGTCCGCCTGCTGCTCGCATCCCCGCGCGTGGAAACCGATCCGCGCATCGCCATGGTGACCTTCACAGAGGATACACTGCGACTCACCGGCCGC
>CAMLSA010000130.1 GCA_946482655.1 uncultured Sphingomonas sp.
GGCCTGGCAGCGCGGTGCTTTCACCAAGGAAGACGGCGAGAAGGTCATCGACGACACGGGCAACAGGATGGGCAGATGACCACCGCCGCTCCGGCCAAGCCGGCGATCAGCACATTCGAGCGCTATCTGAGCGTGTGGGTGGCGCTGTGCATCGTGGTCGGGATTGCGCTCGGCTATGCTTTGCCGGGCCCGTTCGCTGCCATTGCCTCGACCGAGGTGGCGCGCGTCAACCTCGTGGTGGCGGTGCTCATCTGGCTGATGATCATCCCCATGCTTCTCAAGATCGACCTCCGCGCGCTGGGTTCGGTCCGCCAGCACTGGAAAGGCGTCAGCGTCACCCTATTCATCAACTGGGCGGTGAAGCCCTTCTCGATGGCGCTGCTCGGCACGCTGTTCCTAGGCTGGCTGTTTCGGCCTCTGCTGCCGGCAGGCGAGGTCAGCTCCTATATCGCCGGCCTGATCCTGCTGGCTGCCGCCCCCTGCACGGCGATGGTATTCGTCTGGTCCAACCTCTGCGAGGGCGAGCCGACCTACACGCTGAGTCAGGTCGCGCTGAACGACGTGATCATGGTGTTCGCGTTCGCGCCGCTGGTCGGCCTGCTGCTTGGCGTCGCCTCGATCACGGTACCGTGGGATACGCTGCTGATCTCGGTCATGCTCTACATCGTCGTGCCGGTGATCGTCGCGCAGGTGATCCGCAGCGCCGTGATCGGATCGGGCGGACAAGCGGCACTGGACCGGCTACTAGCCCGGCTCGGGCCGGTCTCGCTGCTGGCGCTGCTCACCACACTGCTGCTGCTGTTTGGGTTCCAGGGCGAGGCCATCATCGCCCATCCGCTTGTCATCGCGCTTATCGCGGTGCCGATCCTCATCCAGGTCTATTTCAACGCGGGGCTCGCTTACTGGCTGAGCCGCCGGTTCGGGGTGGCGTGGTGCGTGGCGGCGCCCGCCGCGCTGATCGGCGCCTCCAACTTCTTCGAGCTGGCGGTCGCCGCCGCGATCAGCCTGTTCGGGCTCAACTCGGGCGCGGCGCTGGCGACCGTCGTCGGCGTGCTGGTCGAGGTGCCGGTGATGCTGTCTGTTGTCTCGATCGTGAAGCGGACGCGGCCCTGGTACGAAGCGAGAGCGAGGGCATGACGCAGATCTATTTCTCGGAAGCTCGGCACGCTGATGATGTCCTGCGGCTCGCGCTTGGCGCCGCGCAACTCCCAACCGACGATCTCGGCGGTCCCGACCAGATGTTCTTCAGCCTGTCCGACGATGAAGGGCCGATCGGGTTCATCGGTCTGGAAAGCAAAGGCGCTGACCGGCTGCTCCGCTCGCTGGTCGTGCTGCCAACCCGGCGCGGCAAAGGATATGGCCGGATGCTGGTTGAGCGCCTTGAAGGCGTCGCCGATGGCGCGGTCGAGCGGCTGCACCTCCTGACCAGCGGCACCGGGGAGTTCTTTCGCAGGCTCGGTTACGCCGATGCCGATCGTGACGCGGCGCCGGTGTTCATCGCCGCGACCGCGCAGTTCACGTCGCTGTGCGGTCCGCGCGCGACCTATCTCGTCAAGGATGTTGGATGACTCGCCTACGTGACCTGGCCGACCCCGAACATCTGCCCGCGCTCGATCGAAGCATTGCGATCACCCGGCCCGGCGCCGGCATAGGCGACGATCAGCCTCCGCCGCGCATCCTGCTACTCTACGGGTCGCTGCGCGAACGCTCGTTCAGCCGGCTCGCGGCCGAGGAAGCGGCTCGGCTGCTGGTCCTGTTCGGCGCCGAGGTGCGGATATTTGATCCAAGCGACCTGCCGCTGCCCGATCAGGTGAAGGGCGACGATCATCCCGCCGTCCATGAGTTGCGGCAGCATGCGCTGTGGTCCGAAGGCATGGTCTGGTGCAGCCCTGAGCGCCACGGCCAGATCACCGGCATCATGAAGGCACAGATCGACCATCTGCCGCTGGAGTTCGGCGGCATGCGCCCGACCCAGGGTCGCACCCTCGCGGTCATGCAGGTGTCGGGCGGCTCGCAGTCGTTCAACGCGGTCAACACGTTGCGCCTGCTCGGCCGCTGGATGCGCATGATCACCATCCCCAACCAATCGAGCGTGGCGACGGCGTTCAAGGAGTTCGACGAAGCGGGCCGCATGCGCCCGTCGAGCTATTATGACCGGATCGTCGATGTGATGGAGGAACTGGTCCGGTTCACGATCCTGACCCGCCCGCACGCCGACCAGCTCATTGACCGCTACTCCGAACGGAAGGCCGCACAGGCGAAGCGTGACGCCGCAGCCGATCTTGCCTCGCGCGCTCTCGGTTGATGGCCCCGGGGTTGCCCGCCACCTCGACTTAGAATGACCGCTTATGCCGGAAAATGCCATTCGGCCTAACCCGTCCGAACGGCGGCAAAGTCCCAAAACCAGGCCTGACCTCAATGTCCGCTGCAGGACGCAGCAATATCGCTGTCAAACGCCTTGGATGGCGCATTCGTCGATGCCGACCGCAGCCGCGCCGAGGTTCATGCGCCATTCGTTGAGCCCTTCTAGCGCAAACCGGTCAGCCCCCTCAATGCGGCGGATGAATATCCGCCCAACAGCTTATCCCCTGGAAGATCTGCATGCTCTCGGGATCCTCCCAGTCCTCCCGGTCGGGATCCCATCGCCCGATGACCGGCTGGTCCTCTTCCCAAAGCAACATCCTTCGACCGTCCTTGCGGTCTGCAGGCAGTTCGGAGATGAGATGCCAGCCTGAACTGCTGGGCAATGCCATGCGCGCCTCCTGAGCGGCGACGCCTTCAGCCTTGGCCTATTCGTCGCACCTATGTCCTCTCGGGGCGACGGCCAAAGCCGGATGTTCGAAACCTGACCGTAGGCACAGGCGCATGCGCCTTTACCGGCAAGCCGGCTGGACATGCGCGCATGCCACCCGGCCTCCAAAACTGGATGACCGAGCTTCCTACAGGTTGGGGTTTCGAAGCCCCACTCCCACGTGTCATGGGAGCCGGAGCAGATTGCGTGGTTCGGCCGCGGAAGCAAGCCAAATCTCAGGGGCAGAGTACCAGTGACGACGAGCGGACTACCGGCGCTCCTTGCGCCTTTCGAGAAATGCCTCGAGCGAGGCAACCGGGATGAGGGTCATGCTGCCTACCTTGATGATCTCGATCTCCCCCTCCTCTATGAGCAGGTAGAGCTTCGACCGCCCGATACCCGTCATGCGACAGGCGTCCCTGACACGGACGGTGATAGGCTTCAGCGCGGAGTCAATGTTCATTCGATCTCCTCCCCCGCCACGATGGATCTGGACTCGCCACTGTCAGCCCGGCCCAGCCGCTGCTCCACCAGCCGCATGAACGCTTGGTAGCGCGCCTGCCCCAGCCTGCGGGTATCGGCATCGAAGGCGGGCTGGTGGGCCACCAGCGTCAGCTGGTGCAGCACGAACAGGCCCAGTATCTCGGCCATCATATCGCTCTTGCGCTCGAGCCTTTCAGTTGTCCGGTTCTGCCGGTCGAGACGCGGACCGAAGCGCTGGTCGATCTCCTGCGCGCCCCGGCGCTCGAACCATGCCCGCAGCGCATCGGTCATGATCTGCGTCTTCGAGGTGCCCGGTGCTTTCGTGAGCGCCTCGAGCTTCTCGGCGAGATCGTCGGGCAGGTAGAATTGGTGGCGGGCCTTGAACGTTTTCATGGGAAATGCCTCCCTCCTAACTCCCGTGAAGATCAGGCAGATAATGACAGAGCGACAGGGCCTGTGTGGGGCCACAGGGGTGCATTCCGGAGCCTGGGGTCAACTGATCCCGATCCCCCGGCTCCTGCCGCCGATCGTCCAGTCGATGGGGCCATCGCGCATGATACCGGAGATCGGCTTACCGATGGCGCGCTCGAGCACCGGCCGCCATGGCACGAGGCTGAACTCGCGGGACTTCTCGATCACGCCGTAGCGCTGGTCGCCGACGATGATGCTCCGCTTCAGCACGCCCTCGACAGGCTCGCCCGCTTTGTGTGTGACATGGGCGAGCCCCGTCTCCTCTTCCAGCTGCCGGATAGTGCGGCCAAGCTCGCGCTGCTGGAGCAGCGCCATCATGGTGCGGCGATAGCGCATTCCTTCGTCGTCCTGCTCGATCAGTCCCTGCTCCATGAGCCATGCCTGCCGCTGGACCAGCGCCTTGCGGACATCCGCACCAAATCCGCCTGCCGTTCGCTCGGGCTGCGCGCTGGTGAGTTCGCGGTCAAGCCATGTCGCGCCGTCATGCTGCGGCAACTGGTCCAGTGCCCTCATCGAAAGCGTCTCGATACGGACCGGCACGCGCCGATTCTTCTCCAGCTCATAGCGCTCTGCCGTGGCGAGGTGATCCTGCCCGATGACCCAGGTGCCATCCGGCTGCCTTTCCGGGGTTCCGATGAGCCGCCGCATGGCTTCAAGGCGACGGACATGCGTATTGGCTCTCTTCTCGGTCATGAGCGGGTCATGCTGCATGTGAAGATCGGTGCTGTAGCGGCCGTCCTGTGCCTCAGCCACGGCGGCGATGGTGCGGTCGACTTCACGTATGGCGACGGGTGCCGGGGACAGCCTGATGATGATGCCTGCCGGCAGCGCTTTCTGCTCCTCGCCGATATCCGCATAATGACTATGGCCATCGATGCCATCGACGATGACATAGCGGCGGTCGCGATGCTCATCGGAAAGGCCCGTGGCCACCACCCTGCCGGTGATCGCGATTTCCTGCCACGGAGCGAATATCGCGTGGTCCTGGGGCGGACGATGAATGCCTGCCTCGCGCAGTTCGCGGTTGAGCATCCGGATGATGTCGCCCCGCTCGCCCATGCGCCTGAGCGCCGGCTCCATCTCGCTGTCGAGTGTCCAACTGCCATCCTTCTTCTGCTCGGCGAGGCCGAGCCGGGACAGCGTGCGCAGCCGTCCCATGTGCGAAGCATGATGGCCCGGATCGGCCGGGAAGTCGCGCACCACCCCTGCCTCGTCCGCCCTGCGCATCAGCCTGCGGTCGATCGAGGTGAAGCGCTCCTGTTCGATCTCGCGCGCCTCGGCCGCCGCGATCCCCCGATCGGTGCGGGGACCAAGGTCGAGGGTAACGATCTCGCTCGCCCGAGTGCGAAGCCCTGATGTCATATAGTCGCGGGCGATTACGAGGTCCCTGCCCGTCTCGTCCTTACCGCGGACGATGACATGGGCATGGGGATGACCCGTGTTGAAGTGATCGACGGCCACCCAGTCGAGCTTCGTGCCGAGGTCTTTTTCCGCCTGCGCCATCAGCCGCCGGACCACCGGCGTCAGCTCGTCATACTGGGCGCCATCCTCGGGCGCGACGATGAAGCGGAACTGGTGGCGGTCACCAGCACACCGTTCGAGAAAGGGCTTGCCCTCCAACCGATCAACTTCGGCACCGTAGAGCGATCCACGCTCGCCCTCGCGGGTGGTGCCGTCGCGCTGGAGATAGCGAAGATGAGCAGCAGCCGCCATGCCCTTGCCCAGCTTCACGATGCGGCTCTTCACCACCACTCGGCGGATGCCAGGACCTGCCCTGTTTCCGGACTGGCCCAGCAGCCGGCCAACACCATTGCCGCGCCCCAGTCTGGCGCCGGTGAAGCGGCGGGCAGAACCGCCTGCCTTGCCACCCATGCGACGGGCGCGGGCGAGGTTCTTGCTAATGGTCGGCGTATCGCGGCCGACATGGCCAAGCCAGAGCTCGAAATCATCCTGGTCGGTCATATGCGATCCTTTCCCGGTAAGCAGGGCAAGGATGGGAAGCGGCGAACCAGTGCTTCAAGGGCCTCCACCCAAAGTGCCGGAAATGCGCCATTCCGGAAAGACAGGGAGGCATGGCGAAGGTCATGCCTCCATCAGAAACCCTGTGCAGACGCTCGATCCGACCGATCAGGGAGGCATGGCTTTTATCTTGCGCTCAGCCTCTTCCTTCCACCCTTCACAATGTTCCTATTATGTTCTACTCCATTAAGCTCACCGATGCTCATGGGAGGAGGACGCGATGGGCGTACAGATCGAGGCCATGGACGGAGGAAAGCTAAAGGTTTCCGGCGATCTCGAACGCCTCCTCCACCTGCCTAGCCGGGCCGTGACCGATGGCTTTTCCTTCGCCTTTTCCGACGGGACATTGATCCGTGGCCACCATGATATCGCATCCGGGCGATGCCATCTGGCGCTCGCTTCCGAGGGCGGCAATGGTCAGGATCATGCGCGACAACAGGCATGATCGGGCCTGTGTTGAGTGGAAGATTGAGTGGATGACGCTCGCCTGCGGAACCGAAACCTTGTGCCCGATCGAAGGGAAATGCCCTGCCGATGATCGGCAACTGATGCTGGATATCGATGTGAAAGAAGCTGCCTGACTAACCAAAGGAGAGCACTTCTTGCCAGACTGCCGGCGAGAAAGCCGGCCGACTGTTCTCGTTCATGAGCGCCTTGCCCCCTTCGTCATATTGCCTATGACCGCCGACAGAACATGAAAGGGCGAGCAAAATGGCAGCATCAGTTTTAATGGGCGAGCGGCGTGAACACTTTGCTTATTGCGTCCAACTGTTCGGTGGCACCACCGCGTTCTCGCGACGCCTTGGCATCGACGAGCGGGCCATCCGCCGCTTTATCAACGGCGAACGACCTCTCAGCGCCGGTCTTCTGGGAGACACGGCAACGGCGTTGCGCAAGCTCATCACAGAGGCGACAGAAGCCGAAGGACAGATCGCTGCCATGTTGAAGTCCGAACCAAACAATCCGTTGTGAATGAAAGTTGGAGGGTACGTCAGTCCAGTCGAACGAGAGGCTGACACCCACCCATCCTTCATAATAAGCCGTGCGGTTATCGGCGATGACGGCACCGGATTCAGACATAGATGTTTAAGCCAGCCCAGTCCCGTCTGCATGTTTTTTGACTGGCGAGGGGACTTTCGCGACTGTCGGGTTCCGGGTGACGAACTGAGGATCGCGGACATTCGAGGTCCAAACGGTGAATGACCGCTGACGCCAACAGAGCGGACGTTCGAGCCGGCAATCGACTTCCCTGCAAGCGGCCGTTCGTTCAGATGATCAAGTGAAGGCGGTGTTCACGGCCGCTTCCGGCGCGCCTTCGCCCGCGCCGCTCTGCGATCCGACCTGTTGCCGGGGTAAATCCCGCCACGGTCGCGGAATATGTTTTATCCGCTACGACATAAGCGTCGCCCCCAATTGGACCGCTTATGAAGCGTTGTAGGACGCTTCGAGCAAAGGCTTGGCTTTTTCGAAATCTGCAAGGGTCGTGATCGTGATTTCCAGGTCGCCGGTTCCGAAGTGCCCGATCGATTTCACGTTGCGGGTGAAGCCCTCCTCCAACTGGATCGAGGCAGGATCGACCTTGACGTAGACGAGGAGCTTGCGCGCCTGATTGCGCAGTTCGACGCTCGCGAAGTTCTTGATGCGGCGAAAGGC
>CAMLSA010000131.1 GCA_946482655.1 uncultured Sphingomonas sp.
GGGCCCCGACAGCGGCGATGGCCGCGTCCATCTCGTCGTCGCCAACCTCGCGACGATGCTGCATCGAAGCTTTGAGCCACCCGACACCTGTCGCATGCTGCGCAGCATCTTTCCCGACGAGCGCCGGTTCCAAATCCATCCCGAGCTTCCGCCGACGCAGCATTTCAGCGACGAAGGTGCGGCAAATCATATGCGGCTGGCCACAAAGCACGGCGCGAGGGGGTTCAATGTCTTCGTTCATGGCGCTCGCCGCGGCAGCCGCTTCCCCGAACGCCAGGCGCGACGCGCGGGCGAGGCAGTCGCGCGGCTGGCGGGGATCGAGGGCTTTCACACGCTGCAGTCGCAAGCGGCGATTGAGGCCGGTGCCTTCCACAATGATGTCGTCGCCGTCGCCAACGAGAATGTGCTGCTCGCCCATGCCGCGGCCTTTGAGGATCGCGACGGCCTGTTCGAGGCTGCCGCGCGGGCGGTGCCGGATTTCGTCCCCGTCGAAGTCGACGGCGTCAGCCTCGAGGATGCGATCAGCTCCTATCTGTTCAATTCGCAGCTCGTCACCTTGCCGGAAGGCGGAATGGCGCTGGTCCTGCCCGGCGAGGCGCGGGCACATGCGCGGGTCTGGCAGGCCGTCGAGTCGATTCTGGCGGCCGACAACCCGATCAGCGAGGCGATCGTCGTGGATGTCCGGGAAAGCATGCGCAATGGCGGGGGCCCTGCCTGCCTGCGATTGCGGGTTCCGGTCGGCGCGGAGGCCGTGGCGGGAATCGATCCGCGCTTCCTGCTCGACGAGCGGCGATGGGAAACCCTTTTTCGGCTGATTGAGTGCCGCTGGCCGGAGCGGATCGACGCGGCCGCCCTTGCCGATCCCGCGCTGTGGGACGAGGCCCGCGCGGCCCATGACGCGTTCGACGCCCTGCTCCACCGCATTTGAACTTCCGCAACGAATGTCGCACAAGGCGATGATGGTTTTCCCTCTCCAGACGCTTCCGCCGGTCCGCTGATGCTGGTGGTCCGCCCCGCCGGGCCCGCCGATCTCGACTCGCTGATGGAGCTCGCGATCCTCTCCGGACGGGGCTTCACCAGCCTGCCCGAGGATGAGGCCACCCTGCTCGACCGGCTGACGCTCTCGGAGGCCAGCTTCACGGGCGCGATCAGCCCGCGCGAATGCTGGTACACGCTGATGTTGGAGGATCTGGACAGCGGACGGATCGAAGGGCTGTGCGGGGTGCGTGCCGCCGTCGGCGTCGCGCGGCCGCATTTCTCCTTCCGCGTGATGACGCTTGCCCAGTTTTCCTCGGCCATAGGGATGCGTTTCGACCATCGGGCACTCGTGCTGGTCAACGAATGCGCCGGATGGACCGAGGTCGGCTCGCTCTATCTGCGTCCCGAACGCCGCTCGGGCGGGGCTGGCAGCCTGCTCGCCCGTTCGCGCTACATGCTGATCGGCGTCGACAGAACACGTTTCTCGGAGACCGTGATGGCCGAGCTGCGCGGCTATTTCGCGCCCGATGGCACCTGTCCCTTCTGGGAGGGCGTGGCGAGCAAATTCTTCCACCTGCCGTTCGACGAGGCCGACCATATGGTGATGTCCACCGATGGCCAGTTCATCCTCGATCTCGCTCCGCGCCACCCCATCTATGTCGAACTGATCGCGGAAAGCGCCCAGGCAGCGATCGGCCGGGTCCATGTGGAAGGCGAAGCCGCTCGCGCGATGCTCGAGCATGAGGGCTTCCGCGGCTCGGGGCTGGTGGATATTTTCGACGGCGGTCCCACTTATTCGGTAGCGCGCGATACGATCACGACGATCGAGCGGACGTCGGCGATGGCGGTGCTGTCCGGCAAGCCGGTCGAGGCCCCCGAGCGGCTGATCTCCACCGGGTCCGTCGAGGGCTTCCGTGCGACCCGGGCCCAGGTTCGGATCGAGAACGGCACGGCGATCCTTGACACGGCGGCTATGGACGCAATGCGCCTCAAGACGGGGGATATAGTGAGGGTCAGACAATGATGCGCTCGATCGATCCCGCGACAGGCCAGACGATCTGGGAGGGCGAGGAAACCGCCCCCCAGGCGATTCCGGCGATCGTCGCCCGCGCCCGCGCAGCCTTGCCCGGTTGGGCGGGTCTGTCGGTCGACGAACGGATTGCCGTCCTCAACCGTTATGCCGGGACGCTCAAGGACCGGGCCGAGAATATCGCCCGCGACATATCCCGCGAGACCGGCAAGCCGCTCTGGGAAACTCGCACCGAACTGACATCCATGATCGGCAAGGTGGCGGTATCGATCGCGGCCCAGGCCGAACGCGCAGGCAGTCGCAGCGCCGACACCGCCTTCGGGCGCGCCGTGCTGCGCCACAAGCCGCATGGCGTCATGGCGGTGCTCGGACCTTATAATTTCCCGGGCCACCTGCCCAACGGGCATATCGTTCCCGCTCTGCTCGCCGGCAATACGGTCGTCTTCAAACCCTCGGAGGAGACTCCGCTGACCGGCCAGCACATCGCGCGGGCACTGCACGATTCGGGCGTGCCCGAACATGTCTTCCAGCTCATCCAGGGCGCGCGCGACCAGGGGGCGGCGCTGATCGGCTCCGATATCGACGGGCTGCTGTTCACCGGATCGGCAGCGACCGGAGCCCATTTTCGCCGATCGATGGCCGATCGCCCGCACGTCATTCTGGCCCTCGAATTGGGGGGCAACAACCCGCTGATCGCCTGGGGCGATGCCGAGACATCGGCGGCGGCGATCGTCCAGTCGGCCTTCATCACCACCGGCCAGCGCTGCTCCTGCGCGCGGCGGCTGATCGTACCAGCTGGCGCTGCGGGCGATGCGACGATCGAGGCGGTCCACACGCTCGCCATAAGGCTGCGCATCGGCGCCTGGGACGACGAGGACGAACCCTTTATGGGGCCGCTCATCTCCTCTCGCGCGGCGCGGAATGCGCTCGACGCGGTGGCGGGGCTCAAGGCGATGGGCGCGAAATGCCTCCTGCCCTTCGAGCGGCTCGAGCGCAGCGATGCCTTCGTCATCCCCGGCATGTATGACGTGACCGGCATCGCCGCCCCCGATGCCGAGATTTTCGCGCCGGTTCTCCAGGTCGTCCGCGTCCCTGATTTCGATGCCGCGATCATCGCCGCCAACGCCACGAGCTTCGGCCTGTCGGCGGGACTGCTCGCCGACGATCCGGCGCTGTGGCGGCGCTTTCTCGCCGAATCGCGCGCGGGCGTCGTCAACTGGAACCGGCCGACTACCGGCGGCGCTGCCAACATGCCGTTCGGCGGCCTTGGCCAGTCGGGCAATCATCGCCCAAGCGCCTATTATGCCGCCGACTATTGCGCCTATCCGGTGGCGAGCTTCGAAGCCGATGCGATCGCGGACCTGTCGGGCGAACTGGCCGGAAGGCTACTGTGATCGACCGCCACCGCGCCGCGCTCGACGCCGCCGCCGCGGCCCCGATGCTTGTGCAGGTGCGGGCCTGGAGCGCGATCAACAGCGGCTCGCGCAATCTCGACGGGCTCGGGACCACCGCCGGCTTGCTCGCCGACGCCTTCGCCGGCTTGCCCGGAGAAGTCACCCTGGTCGATCCCATGCCGGGCGAGGAGATCGATCGCAACGGCCGGGCGCAGCCGGTCGCCTACGGCCGCAATCTTCATGTCCGCGTCCGGCCCCTGGCGCCGGTGCAATTGCTGCTCACGGGCCACATGGACACCGTCTACGCGGCCGATAATCCATTCCAGACGCTGGCGGATCTCGACGGCGGGGCCGTGATCAAGGGGCCCGGCGTCGCCGATATGAAGGGTGGCATCGCGCTGATGCTCGCGGCCCTCGGCGCGATCGAGGCATCGCCGCTCCGAGATCGGATCGGCTATGAGGTGATCGTCAATTCGGACGAGGAGATCGGTTCGCCCGGCTCGGCGGCGCTGATCTCGGAGAGCGCGGAGGGCAAGCTCGCGGCGCTGACCTATGAGCCGTCGGTGCTGCCCGACGGCACTCTGGCTGGGGCGCGGCCCGGCAGCGGCAATTTTTCGATCGTCATCACCGGCCGTTCGGCGCATGCCGGCCGGAACCCCGAAGAAGGCCGCAACGCGATCGTGGCGGCGGCCGATCTCGCGCTGCGCCTGGACCGCGCCGGACGGGCCGGCCTTGCGATCAACCCGGCGCGGATCGACGGCGGCGGAGCCAATAATGTCGTGCCGGGCCAGTCCGTCCTGCGCGTCAACCTGCGTCCCGCTCTGCCCGAGGATCAGATCGCCGCCCAGGCCCTGCTCGACGATCTGACGCGGGCGATCGCCGCGGAACATGGTGTAGCGGTGCACATCCATGGCGGCTTCGCCCGCCCGCCCAAGCCGATCGACCCGAAGACCGCCCGGCTGTTCGCGCTGGTCGAGGAAAGCGCCGCGCTGCTCGGCCGGCCGATCACCCACGCGGCGACCGGCGGCGTCTGCGATGGTAACAACATCGCCGCGCGCGGCGTCCCGGTGGTCGATACGATGGGCGCGCGCGGCGGCGCCATCCATTCGCCCGACGAATATCTGATCGTTGAAAGCCTCGCAGAACGGGCGCAGCTTTCGACCCTCGTCATGCTGAAGCTGGCGGAGAGCGGCCGCGTCTGAATCTCCTCGATCGCAAGAGGGAGATTCTCATTGAATATGACGGCGACAGCTACGATCAGATCCTGGGAGCGCCGCCGCCGGCGACGTCGATGAATATGAGCTCGAGCACCCGCATGTGATCAGGTGACGTCGAACGGCAGCATCGTACTGGACAAGCTGGAGGAGGCGTTCGCGCACGGCTCGACGCTGCTGGCCGACGATCCCGCCGCGACGATATCGGTCAGCGGCGCGCCTATGATCGGCGTCTGCGATTGCCGCGTGACGCGCTGAGGGTCGGCCAATCTCATCGAACGCCGCCGCCACGGATCCTCGAGCCGGGCTTCGACAAGCTGCAGGACGCGATCGAGCTCGGCGACGGTCCGGTCATCGCACAGACGAACGGCATCGGAAATTCGGCTCACCAGCCGCCCGATCGCTCCGGGGCCATGAAGGGCGATAAGCTGATCCGCCTCGTCCCGCCAAGCTAGTTCTGCCTGCATATACCGACCTTAGCCTCGCGGACCGAATAGGCTATATTGTAGATTCCCAGTAAGCTTCGGACCGGCTCGCTTTATCACTGCTTCGTCGCTCTCGAAGCGCCTTGACTTGCCAGATCCCGCCCCATAAGGACGCCGCTCCGCTCGCACGGCCCCTTCGTCTAGCGGTCCAGGACGTCGCCCTCTCACGGCGAAAACACGGGTTCGAGTCCCGTAGGGGTCACCATCGTTTCTTTTTTCGAGCACTTAGCGGGTGTTAGGGAGGAATTCTCCCACAACGCAGTACTCGCGATGCTGCCGTCGTATTGGGTCAGGGGCCCCCTTACATTAGGATCGAAGCGGAAATTGCCTCCCCACGCGCGCGCAGGTCTCCTAGAACGAGGCTTGCGGTTGCCGCGCAGCCAGTGGGGCATATCTGTCGAGATATTGGTCGATAATCTTTTCTAGGTGTCTGATCCTGATTTCCTGCGCTTGTGCCATCACGATGGGGACATCCGGAGCTCCGGCCATGCCATTTTGCTGCATACGGAGATTGTCGAAATCCTGCTCGTAGGTTTGGGCGAGCAGAACAGAGATATCCTTGAGCGCTTCCGTAAATGACATATCGCCCATGTCGAACGTTTCGGCCGCGGGAGGCCGCTCACCCGATGCGGGAACATCGCCCAGCAGGTAAAGATCGAAAATGCAGGAGCGCGGATCGCTTGCGTTCGGCCGGAAGCGATATACGGCGGGGAAGATGAGACCCCGCCACATGATTATATTCGGGAACAGCGTATACTGGATAGGATCGATGACTTGGGTTTCTGGGCAATCGCTGTAATCTCGGCCCGACGCAGAAGCGTACTTGTCGCGCATATATTCAACGAGATATTCACGGGGCGTCATGCCTTGCGGCAGTGAAGGGGGGTTGCCCAACCCGTTCGCAGCAAAGAATTCATCTACGACAACCTGACCGGGAAGATCGTCAGCGATGGCCGTCGCATGAGCGCCATTAGTCAGGCAGAAACGGCTTACGTGACGGCCCAGTATGTCATACTGGCCATTTTCGTCGGACAGGAACCCTGTGAACTGGGGGTGAGTCGTGATCGTGTGGTAGCTTTCGACAAAGGCCTCGATACCCAGCTTCCAATTGCAGGGTAGCACCTTGCGGAAATGTGCGGCGATGTATTTCTGCTCGTGATCTGCATATCCGCTCATATGCTCGGGAAGAACCTCCAGAAAGCTCTCGAGAGACGGAGCGTCTGGATCCGGGTTGATGAACACGAAGCCACCCCAGAGGCCGACGCGCGCTTCGCGCAATCCCACATCCTCGTCCTTTACGCCCGGAAAGTCCCAGCGCATCGGAATGTCGATGATCTTGCCTTCGAGGTTCCAGCTGAAACCGTGGAACGGGCAGCGTAGCTTGGTCAGGCTCGTATCATGAGTGCACAGCTTCATGCCACGGTGCGTGCAGGTGTTGCGAAAGGCACGGATCTTCATGTCGTCGCCGCGGATGACGAGATAGGAACGCCCGGCAATCTCATAAACCGAAATGTCGCCGGCCTCCGGTATCTGTTCCTCACGGCATGCCATCTGCCACACATGATCCCATAGTCCCTCGACCTCCCGATCGTGAAAGCTCTGTGAGATATAGCGATGGCGCGTGATCGTGTAGGATGCCGTTTCCTCATCGGCATAGTGCCTGCGCAGATCCTCAGCGGGCTGCGTCCTGTCCTTGGCAAGATGATCTCGGTAATTTGCGCCGGTCTGCTCGTCTTGATTGGGCCTCCTTGTCCATTCTCTTCCAGGCCGCACTGCCAGTTTTTCCATGTCCAATTTCCCTGTTTGAAGACTGAACGCATCCCGCCTGACTGCTCAGGATAACGTCAGCTTTCGTGAAACTATTTTCATACCCCCGCCCGGCGGGTGGTCGCGCGGATGACCGATGCGGTCTCGACTTCAATCAGGCTAGATCTGGCGAAGGAGCCGTTTTTCATGACCGCCAATATGTTGTTCGCCGGATCGGCAAAACGCTTGAGCCCATCCTTCACCGGATCGAAATCCAGCACCAGCAGATCAGCGAGCTTGCCGGGAGCGATCACCCCGGTATCGTTGTCAAAAAACCGGCTGCCGTTCACGGTCGTCATACGGATGACATCGATCGGATCGAACTTCATTTCGTCGACGAACATGTTGAGTTCGCGGCCCCA
>CAMLSA010000132.1 GCA_946482655.1 uncultured Sphingomonas sp.
AAAAGTGTCACCCATGTCTCCGGTACATTCTGTCACCTATCTCTCGGGTCGCTCACTTGTGTCCAGTCTGACACCGGCGACGGTATTCGCCTGCATCGCACATCGCCGCGCAGCGAAGATGAGCACGAACCCCGTGATTGCAATAGCTGGTGAAAATATGCGGGCGGCGGCGGCGTTGGCAGTGAACACGGTCTCATTGAAGCCGGGTGAGCGGCCGGACCCGCTTCCCGTGCATCATGTCTCAGCTACCGGAACACGGCCCTCGACATCGCGTTCGGGGGGCTCCAGTCGAGGGAGAATATCCATGCTTGCAAGAACCGTCATAGCCGCGACCGTGTTGTGCCTGGGCACGGCTCCGGCCTGGTCCCAGTCCGCGGTCGAGCGCGCCAATGCGAAGAACCAGCGGGCGATCGAGCACCGCATGGCCAACTGCCCTCCCGGCAATCAAGCGGCCTGTGAGCGCGCCAATCAGAATGACCGCGAAGCGATCGCCCACAGGAATGCGACCGCCACCCCCGATCAGCGCGATCCGGACGCCGTGCTCGCCCGCGCCAACGAACGGGATGCCCGCAGCATTGAATATCGCAACGAGAATTGCCCTTCGGGAAACAAGGCCGCGTGCGCGCGCGCCAATGCGAAGACGAAACGCGCCATGGCCAAGCGGAACGCCGAGATCCGGGACTAGATGTTTGGTACCGGAATTTGATAGCATTGGACTAACATCTAGGCGGGCAGGCTTTCCGCTTCGGGCGGGCTTTGTCGCGGCGCCCGTGACGGCCGCTTGGTTCTTCGCGGTGTTGAGGGCGCCGAGCCTCCGGAAGACGTTGCCGCGAGAATCGAAACCTCGCCCTCGATACGGATACCGTTGATCGAATGCTCGAACGCGTTGAGTTCGGCTGCCGATGGCGGCCAGCCCGCGCCCGTCATGGCGGCATAGGCCCGGACGGCGCCCTGCAACAGGTCACCGTCGTCGTCGGTTTCGCCGTTCGCCTGCCCGAATCCGTTCTCGATCCGCTGCCGCCAATCATCGGCATGGAGCATCTGAATCGCACCGAGAGCGACAATACGATGCTCGGCGACCACGTCGATCGTCGCGGCCGACTGCTGTCCATCGGTCCGGGCGACGAGGCGGCTCAGGCGCCGAACCCACGCCATCGGGCCCGCATATCCGCCCGGCCCGGCGCCTTCGGCCTGCTGGAGCATGGCCAGATAGCGGAGCCGGTTGCCGAAGCGCTTGATCGCCCGCGGCGAAGGAGTCTTGCGGGCGACCACCGGCGTCCATGCCTTGAGCGCCTCTGCAAAGGCGCTCGAATCGCGCACGACCTCGTTCCGGTGCCGGAGCCGGTAGCGAATGACGACGGCGATGGCGGCAAGCGCCGCACAGAGCAGATAGAGCGGCCACAGCCGGCCCTCGCTTCCGTCCCGGCCCGGTTCGACCTTCACCTCCCTCCGGGCCGGCTGCGCGGCCGCCGCGGCCGCCGCGGCAGACTTGACGGGAGTGCTCATCGACGCGGGGCCCGCCGCGCCTTCGCCGGATCGAGCGACGGCAGATGGCTGGGCGGCGACCGCCCGGACCGGTGGCGCAAGCCGGAAATATTGAGCGCTGAGCGCCCAGCCGGCGGCCGCAACCCCGGCAGCGACGGCAAGCGGTGCGACATAGCGCCTCACCCACTGGCCGCCGGCGGCGAGCCAATCATCATCTTCGTCATCCCTCTCGGACTGCATCAGCAGCAGATGCGGCGGGATGTCCGCGCGCGAGGGCACCTTGATCTCGAGGTTGATCAGTTTCTGAAGATATTCTCCCGCATATTTGCGGCGCTTCTCCCGTTCTGCCCGATCGCGTTCGTGCGGCGGCCCGTCCGGGGAGATGACGGCGTCGAGCTCGACCAGTTCCTGCGCGATGTCCTTGAACGACAGGGCGAGCGCCGCCTGCACGCGATGGGTCGCCATGCCGAACACGACGAAGCACTCGCCCGACGACATCAGGAAATTGACGGACTCCATGACCTGCAGCACCGTATCCGGGCGGCACCGGTCGAGGTCGTCTATCACGATCACCAGCGGGTATGGCAGCGCCGTGGTGACTTCATCGAACTGGCTCTGGAAGCGTGTCCGGAAACTCACCTGCGCCGATGCGTCGCTCAGCTTGAAATTCTCCACCGATTTGGTGAGCAACACCGCAGGATCGGTGCCGAACGATTTCAGGGCCCTTCGGACGCCGGCGAATATGGCCAGGGCCGAGCCCACTTGGGGCACAACCCACAAGGAACGCGCGGCGGCCTCCTTGTCCGTGTTCCCACCGCCGTCCTTGAACAGGCCGCCGATCAATTCGCCGATCTGGGCCCAGCCCTGGGCGCCGTTGAGCATGAAGAAGGCGAGGAGCGCACAGGTGAGAAACAGCAGCAGCAGCGACAGGCGCCACCACTTCACCGCTCGCATCCAGAAGAGCCGCGTCCGGAAGCTGAGCCCCTGCGGCGTGAGGAAGGGCGGCAAGGCCTTGTCTCGAATGGCCGCGAGCAGCGCGGCGAGAAGCTGCTCCTCGTCCTGATGATGCCAGGCATTGAACCAGACCGGACGATTGCCGTGCAGGCGCAAATCCTCGCACATCATCTGCATCAGGCTACTCTTGCCGGTGCCCCAGTCGCCGGAGACGGCGAGCGTCAGCGGCGGGCGGGTCGCCTCGTTGCGAAGGAAGCGGGAGATGCCTCGGGCCAGTGCGGTGAATTGCAGCTTGTCGTCGACTACCGACGCCGCCGGAGCATCGGTCACACCGATCGCGGCCACCCCCTCCTTGGATTCGGGCGGGGCCGGGCGAAATGCCGAGACCATCAGCGCCACCGCCAGGCCGAACGCCGGATAGAACCAGGGCGCGGGCAACCGGCGATAGACTGCGCCCGGTTGCGCGGGGCCGGCCCGCAGCTGGGGATACCAGCTGGTGCCGCCGTCGGAGGTGGCGAGGATCGTGCCCGCACCGGCCGCCCAGGCGTGTTTACGGTCGGCGAGCGCTGCGATGTCCTCGATCGCCCCATGGGTCGAGATCGTCTGCTGCTGCCACTCCGCTCCGCCGCTGGTGGTGCCCGAGATCGCTCCTCCAGGTCCTGCGGCCCATCCGCTCGTAGCGTCCGTCATGGCCAGCGCGCTGAGGGACCCGGGTCCGCTGACGGAGTTTTCAGGCGTACCGACGAACAAAGCTCCTCCGGCGATTCCCGCTATGCCGGGTGAGGCGGGAAGAGGGGAGAGGGCGGTGATCGGATCACGCCGAGGCAGCGGCGCGGACGGAGCGGGGGCGGGATTGATGGGCATTACGGCCGGCCGTCGGGAGGCGCTCTTCGCCGCCGCGCTGGGGCGCGGGTTCGGGGCCGGCTTGGCGGATCGCTCGAGCTGCGCCTGCATCGTCTGCTGCGGGGGTTCGTACAGTTGCGCGGCGGAATCCTTGGACGGGTCCGGCGGCGGCGATTTGGATAGGCTGTCGCTTGGCGGCCGCTGTTCGGCTTTTTCGGCCGGAACGAAGGCGATCCGCTGGAATGGCGGCCGGTTGGATGCCGGCGTATAGACGGCGGGAACGAAGGCGCTGTTCGGATTGTTCGCCTGATGGACATCATAGGCGATGGCCTTTGCCATGCCGTAGCCAGCGCGGTCCGCGGCCGCGCCGGTGGTGCCCGTCGTCATTCCCCCGCGCGACCAACTGAGGCCACCGTCCTTCGTGGCGTAGAGGATGCCGTCGTCTCCGCCCAGCCAGCCGGTCATGCCATCATTGCTCAAGGCGACGGCGCGGAAATCGCGTCCGCCCACCGCCCCGGCGGCGGCCCAGCTCGCTCCGCCATCGGACGAGATCGATATCGCACCACCCGCGCCGACGGCGATCATCCGGATCCCGTCGGCGGAGATGGCGGTCGCATAATATTCGCCGGGCGGAGCGCCCGCGACCGTCCAGGCCGGTTGCGCCGGCCGCCTCACCAGCACCGCGTCGTTGTCTCCGACGGCGACCGCCGTCGCGCCGTCCGCCGACATGGCGACGTCGTGCAGCGTTGTGCCGCCCCCCCTTCGCGCCCGCCGCCAGTCCAGACCACCATTGTCGGTGGCCAGGATCAATCCGCCCTCTCCGACCGCAACGCCGCTCTTGCCGTCAGCGGCGAAGGCGATGCCGAACAGGTGTCCGCCGACCCTGGTCAGCCGTAGCGTGGGATTGATCTCCAGCGGGTAGAGCAGCGTGTCGACGGGCCCCCGCTGCGCATAGCCATGGGCATCGGGATAGACTTGCTGCAGCGAAGCGAGCACTGTCGTGATCAGCAGAAAAATCCCCGCGACGACCATGGTTGCCCGAGATCGCGCCTTCGACCGCGCCCGTCCGCCGACGTGCGTCGAGGTTCCTGTGTTGGTAGCCGCCGCCATCCTGTGCCGCTTCTCCGCACGCCCAGCAGACCGATTCGGGAAAGACACGAAACCGGCCTCGACAATAGCACCTTACTCGGGTTCTCGCGAGATGATCACGGCACTACGGGATTGGGCGCGTCAGCGTCGTAACAGCGGTGCCCGTCGTCGGTTGCGCAGCGCCCTGAGCGCGGGATGCATGTGCTGGCGCAGATCGTTGCTCCCATGCCATGTCCGCGACCGCGTGGATATGTGCGGTCAGCTCCCATTTGACCGGAGAGCCGGGAGCCGCGCGAATCCAGCCTCGGTCGGCGAGGGTCATGATCGCCCGTTGCACGGCGCTCTTGTCGTCGCCGAGCAGCCGGGCAAGAGCGCTGACCCCGATGGGCTGATGCCGCGCGATGCCTTCAAGCGCGGTAAGAACCCGAGCAGCGCTTTGTATCCGCTTGACCCCCATCAACGCTCTCCCCGACCTATTCATGCGCGCAATGAATGTATTATCGGGTAATACGTGCCGCCGGCGGCTGCAAGCCTTGCTACCATCTGCGTCGGGGGCAGGTGCGTAATTGAAACGGCACCGGCGCGCTGGCGCCGATGCCGTTCATGTCTCCGGTTCAGCGGTTCAGTTTTCGCGGTTCGCCTGACTGCGGGCGTTCGATTGGACTGCCGCGCTCCCGCTGACCGCGGCACCGCTGTTGGCGGCGCTTTCCACCTCCTTACGCGTCTTCCGCTTGGCGCGCTTGACGTCATTTGCGGCACTGCGGGTCGTCTGATCCGCCTTCGCCGCGGTATCGGCCACGGCACCCGTTGCCATATCTGTTCTGGGGGTCTGCGCCGCGACACCGGCGTTGGCCGAGCCGCCGGCCGTCGCGCCGACGGCGTTGCCCGTGGCCCGGGTGCCGCTTCCGAGCGAGCCGTCGGCGGAGGCGTTCGCGCTGCCGCCCGCGGCGCGCGGATCGACGCTACCGCTCGCACCGAGCGATCCGGTGCCGCCGACATTCGAGCCCACCGAACCCACCCCGCCGCCGAGTGATCCACCTAGGCCGCCGCCGACCGCGCCGCTCAATTGCGCCACGCCAGGAGCCGACATCAGGCCAAGCGCCATCACGCTGCTCGCGAAGATAATTGTTTTCATGTCCGTCCTTCTCCGTTTCGCGGCCGTAGCGGTCGCTCCCGACCTGCAACGCGCGATCGGCCGGATCGATCCCGTAACGGCTCAGGCCGCCACCGAATCGGGCTCGCGCGGGTAGACGCCGGCCAGGACGGTGTCGAAGTGATCGCGCACACGGCCGTTGCAGTCGCACGCGACCGCGCTCAGGCGGTCGGCATCGAGAATCAGGATCCGCCGCCGTCGCGAGCCCAATATGCCGCTGGCGCCGAAATGGCGCAGCGAACGGTTGATGAAGCTGCGACCGACGCCGAGCATCTCGCCGAGCTGTTCCTGGGTGATGACTATCTCGTCGGTTCCGATCCGGTCGCGGGTCGCGATCAGCCAGCGTGCCAGGCGCTGGGCAATGGTGTGCGAGGCATTACAGGCGGCGGACTGGAAGATCTGGGCGACGAGGCAGTCCCCATAGCGGGCCAACCAGTTGGCGATGGCGGGCGATTGTTCCTTGGCTTGGGCCAGCGCGGCCAGCGGCAGCCGCAGGAAACGCCCGCCGAACTGGACATGCGCGCGCGCATATGCCGGGAGGCGGCCGGTCGATACCAAGCCGCCCACGGCGCCTTCGCGGCCGATCAGCGCGGCATCCACCATATGGTTGGTGTCGGCCGCGACGAGGAAGGATGCTGCGGCCGCATCGAGTGGAAACCAGGCGTAGCGAACGTCGCCGCCGGCCTCTTGCAGGATCTTGCCCGTAGCACATTCGTGCAGGGTGAAGGATGGCAGCAGCAGCTCGAGGTCCTGAGGCTTGAGCGCGGCAAGCAATCGGTTCTGATGAGCTGTGTGTGCGTCTATCATTCTCGACTCCATCGGCTGAGTTCCAAACGTTCCACCTCCGATCATGTTCACCTGGACACAGTCCGGATGCGAAAAAATTTTGATGTCGAAACGAAAATCGAGAATCTTCCGAGCGTTAGGGCAACCTCCGCGGCGCTTCCCCTTTCGGTCAAGACGCTCCCGTCGAGCCGGATCCGCCGCCCGACCGTCGCTGCGCCCACGTCGCGCTGGTGCTGCATGGATCACAGGCGGGAACGCCTCCTCCCGCGGAGGATCGATGAAGTCGGTGAGCCCGAGACACTCGACGCGCTCCGCGAGCTCATCATATGACAATCGAGCCGGCGATCTGTGCAGTGGCCATGAATCGATATGTGAGATCGAGGGGAAGTCGTCGAGCCGGGGCCACTCTTCCCGTACGTCGTCGACATTGAGCCCGATCTTCATAGCCAGGGCGACAAGCCCCTTTCATCGGGCGGCAGCGTTATCGTAAGCGCATTACGACGAAGAACAGGCGGCGGCGCCCAAGAGGAGGGAAAGGACGCCGCCGTCTTCGGCGGATGCCGAACCGGTCAATTCCTACCAAAGGCTTGCTCGATGCTGACGAATGCCACGACGGCCATGAACAGCGTGGCGGCAGCTATCGGGATGATGAGATGAAGATTGGCGGTGACGATGGCCATATCAATGCTCCTGGATGATGGGCCTTCCTGCCCGCTCTCGCCCTTCACGCTGTTGATCTCGATCAAAAACGGTTCGATTCTTGTGAAGGGCGTCCTTATGTCTGACTCATGAACCCGAAGGATCTCTGCACCGACTGCGGCGTCCGTGATCAGGCGCTG
>CAMLSA010000133.1 GCA_946482655.1 uncultured Sphingomonas sp.
GCCGAAACTGGGAATGCGCGCGCCGCTGGGCCTGAAGCGCACGGTCGAGACCGGCCAGGTGAAGCAGAGCTTCAGCCATGGTCGCTCGAACACCGTCGTGGTCGAGGTCAAGCGCCGCCGCGTGCTCGGCCGGCCGGGCGAGGCCGAGCCCCAGGTGATCGAGGAGGCCGCCGCGCCGGCCGCCACGCCCGCGCCTGCCCGGGCGGCCCCCGCCCCTGCTCCGGCTGCGCCGAAGCCCGCGCCCGCACCCACCCGCCAGATGACCCCCCTGGAGCGCCGGGAGCAGCAGGAGCGTCTGCTGCGCGAGGCCGAGGAAGCGCGCATGACCGCGCTCGAAGAATCGCGCCGCCGCGAGGAGCGCCTCAAGGCGGAGGCGAGCGAGGAAGAGAAGCGGCGCGCCGAGGAAAATCGCCGCACCGAGGAGGCGTCCGAGCGTGCCGCAGCCGCGGAGCAGGCGGGCACCGCCCCCGTCGAGGAGCAGCCGACCGCTGAAGCTCCCGCGGAAGAAGCGGCCGAAGCGCGTGGCAGCGAGGCGCCGCCGCCACGCCGCTTCACCCCGGTGCCGAGCCCCAAACGGCCCGAACCCGGCCGTCCGCAGCACCGCGACCGAAAGGCCGACGACCGCCGCCAGTCGGGCAAGCTGACCGTCACCCGCGCGCTCGACGACGACAGCGGCGCGCGTGCCCGCTCGCTCGCCGCGCTCAAGCGCGCCCGCGAAAAGGATCGCCGCGCCCATCAGTCGGGCACGGTCCAGCAGAAGCAGGTCCGCGATGTCGCGGTGCCCGAGACGATCACCGTCGGCGAACTCGCCAACCGCATGGCCGAGCGCGGCGCCGACCTGGTCAAGGCACTGTTCAAGATGGGCATGCCGGTCACCGTCAACCAAGCGATCGACCAGGACACCGCCGAACTGCTCGTCACCGAGTTCGGCCACAACATCAAGCGTGTTTCGGATGCCGACGTGGACCTGGTATCGACGCACGACGTCGACGCCGAGGAGACGCTCCAGCCGCGTCCGCCGGTGGTCACGATCATGGGCCATGTCGATCATGGCAAGACCAGCCTGCTCGACGCGCTCCGCGGCACCGACGTCGCGGGCGGCGAAGCCGGCGGCATCACCCAGCATATCGGCGCCTATCAGGTGACGGTGGAGAACGGTGCGAAGATCACCTTCCTCGACACGCCGGGCCATGAAGCGTTCAGCGACATGCGCGCCCGCGGGGCCAACATCACCGACATCGTGGTGATCGTGGTTGCGGGCGACGATGGCCTGCGTCCACAGACGATCGAGGCGATCAGCCACACCCGCGCCGCGAACGTCCCGATGATCATAGCGATCAACAAGATGGATAAGCCGGGGTCCAATGCGCAGAAGGTGCGCGAGGCGCTGCTCCAGCATGACGTGCAGGTCGAATCGATGGGTGGCGACGTCCAGGAGGTCGAGGTCTCGGCACTCAAGAAGACCGGCCTCGACGAGCTGATCGCGAAGATCGACCTCCAGGCGGAATTGCTCGAGCTCAAGGCCAATCCCGATCGCGACGCAGAAGGCACCGTGGTCGAGGCGACCCTCGACAAGGGTCGCGGCGCCGTCGCGACGATCCTCGTCAACCGCGGCACGCTCAGGGTCGGCGACATTTTCGTGGTCGGAGCCGAGAGCGGCAAGGTGCGCGCGCTGGTCGACGACAAGGGCCGCAACATCAAGGAAGCGGGCCCCTCGCAGCCGGTCGAGATCCTCGGCCTGTCGGGCGTGCCCAGCGCGGGCGACCAGCTTTCGGTGGTCGAGAATGAGGCGCGGGCCCGCGAGGTCGCGGCCTATCGCGCCGGCGTCATCCAGGCGAAGCGAACAACCTCGGCCCCCGCCAGCCTGGAGTCGATGTTCTCGGCGCTGCGCGAGAAGCAGGCGCAGCAATATCCGGTGGTGGTCAAGGCCGATGCCCAGGGCTCGGTCGAGGCGATCGTCGGTTCGCTCAACAAGATCTCGACCGAGGACATCCAGGTGCGCATCCTGCACGCGGGCGTCGGCGGCATCACCGAGAGCGATGTGAGCCTGGCCGCGGCATCGAAGGCACCGATCATCGGCTTCAACGTCCGCGCCAACGCCAAGGCGCGCGAGATCGCCACGAGGGACGGGGTTGCGCTCAAATATTATGACGTGATCTACGATCTGCTCGACGAAATCCGCGCCGCGATGGCGGGCCAGCTTGGTCCCGAATATCTCGAGCATGTCGTCGGCCGCGCCGAGATCCGCGAGGTCTTCTCGGCGGGCAAGCATGGCAAGGCGGCGGGTCTGCTCGTGGTCGAAGGCTATATCCGCCAGAAGCTGCGCGCGCGCGTCATGCGCGACGATGTCATCATCTACAACGGCCAGATCGCTTCGCTGCGCCGCTTCAAGGACGATGTTCCCGAGGTCCGCGCCGGCCTCGAATGCGGCATCACCCTGGAAGCGACCACCGACATCAAGCCCGGCGACATCGTCGAGACGTTTGAAGTGGAAGAGCGTGAGCGCACGCTCTGAGGCTCGGTCGAGGAGCGCGAACGGACGCTGTAAGAGACAGGCGTCATCCCGGCCGGAGACCGGGATCTCGGGAGATTGCGCGCAGGCCGTCCCTGCCGCCTGAGACCTCGGCCTCCGCCGGGGTGACGCGCCCTTTTGAAAGGCCGCGACATGCGCCGTAACGAAAACCCGGAAGGCAAGTCGGTCCGCCTGCTCCGCGTCGGTGAGCAAGTGCGTCACGCCTTGTCGGACATATTGATGCGCGGCGACGTGCATGACGAAACGCTCGCGAGCCACATGGTTTCGGTCACCGAAGTCCGCATGTCGCCCGATCTCAAGCACGCCACCGTCTTCGTAAAGCCGCTGCTCGGCGCGAACGAGGAGGCGGTGATCAAGGCGCTGCGAACCAACACCGCCTATCTTCAGCGCGAGGTCGCGCGGCGGGTGAACGCCAAATATGCGGCGAAGCTCAAATTCCTCGCCGATGAGAGCTTCGATGAGGGCAGCCATATCGACACGCTGCTGCGCAAACCCGACATCGCCCGCGATCTCGAACAGGACCAGGACTAACCGCGCGCGGCCAGCCCCCGCCGCACCGCGGCATTATGCTCGGCCGCGAGCAGCACCTCCTCGAGATCCTCGAAATCGACGTCGAGCAGGTCGGGATAGGCCGCCAGGGCACGCTTCAAATCGTCGCGCGAGAAATCGGTCGGGAGCGGCTGGGGCGGCTTCGCGATGTGCTTGGCGCGGTGCGGATAGCTGTGCCCGGAAAATCGATGGAAGCCCCAGGCCATTGCCAGTAACAGCACGGTCCCCACGCCGACGGGCGCGATGACGAAGCCATAGCCGCTCGCGTGGATGGCAGGGCCGCCGAGCACCGCGGTCAGCGCGACCGCGCCGCCCGGCGGGTGGAGACAGCGCAGCAGCGCCATCGCGACGATCGCACCGCCGGCGGCGAGGCCGGCCGCGACCATCGGGTCGGCGCCCAGCCGTGCCACCGACACGCCGACGATCGCCGAGACGAGATTGCCGCCGAGCACCGGCCAGGGCTGCGCCATCGGGCTCGCCGGAACCGCGAACAGCAGCACGGCGGCGGCCCCGATCGGCGCGATCAGCAGCGGCATATGCACGCCCGCTCCCGCCAGGCTGCGAATCAGCAAGCCGGTCGCGACAAGGCCAACCAGGGCGCCGACGGCCGAGATCAGCCGATCGCGAACCGCCTTGTCGGCCGGCACTGCGATCATCATGGCGTGGTAGCGCGACCAGCGGAAACGGACGCGCGGCGTGTCGTGGGGAACGGTCTTCATCGTGGGCGGCTATCGCCGACAGCCGCGCTTTCCGCCAGAAAGATGTGGTTGTCGGGCGTCAATATTGTAGCGTCTGAATCGCCGTATGCTGGGGACCATGCATTGAACCCGAAGATCCGACCGTTCTGCCGCTTCGATGCCCCGGGCGGCGCATTGCCGGCAACGCGCCTTTCGCTAGGATAGCGAATGGCCAAGCTCTATTTCTACTATGCGGCGATGAATGCGGGCAAATCGACCACGCTGCTGCAGGCGGATTTCAACTATCGCGAGCGCGGCATGCGGACCCTCCTGTTCACCGCCGCCTTCGACGATCGCTTCGAGCCGGGCAAGATCACCTCGCGCATCGGTCTCGCCTCGCACGCCAACGCGATCGACACCGAGACCGATCTCTACG
The DNA here is from genome assembly GCA_946482655.1 of uncultured Sphingomonas sp. The sequence goes on from CAMLSA010000133.1 coordinate 4,196, forward strand.
AGGAAGTCGCCCTTGAGCTGGCTGAGGCGCCGGTCGGCTGCGTGCTGGTGGACGAAGCGCAATGGCTCACCCGCGCCCAGGTATTCCAGCTCGCGGCCGTGTGCGACGAACTCGACATTCCGGTGCTGGCCTATGGCTTGCGCACCGATTTCCAGGCGAAGCTCTTCCCGGGAAGCGCCGCGCTGCTCGCCATCGCGGACAACCTCATCGAGCTGAAGGCGATCTGTGCCTGCGGACGCAAGGCGACGATGAACCTCAGGGTCGACGGCGAGGGCTTCGCGGTCAAGGAGGGGGCGCAGATCGAGGTCGGCGGCAACGAACGCTATGTCGCGCTGTGCCGCCGCCACTATGCCGAGCAGATGGGCCTGCGCGGCGGCGCCCATATCTGACGATCGTCAGGGCGATCGGCTTCCAGACTCGCGGCACCGGCGACTTCGAAGGTTTTTCGAACCTCATCGTCCGCGGCCGCCGCTGTCCGCAAAAAGGCCCGCCGCCCAGAAAAGCGGCGAAGGCCGCTAAGGGCCAGGAAGCCGCACCAGCGCGGTCGCTCCGCCATCGCCGCGGCTCAAGCTGAAGCCGCCGCCGAGCTGCCCCGCCAGCATCTGGGCCAGCTTGAGTCCGAGGCTCTCGGTCTTCGCCAACGTAAAGCCGACGGGCAGCCCCTCGCCGTCGTCGATCACGCGCAGTTCGAGAACACCGTCAGACGCGCGGGTCGCACGGATCAGGATCAGCCCGGTCTCGCGTGCCGCCAGGCCATGCTCGATCGCATTGGCAACGGCTTCCGCGATGATCAGCGCCATCGGCACCGCCGCGTCGGAGGCGAGGTCGACATCCTCCTCGGCCTCTACGCGGCACTCGATCCCGGCCTTGCCGCTCACATCGATAATGGCGGCGCCAAGCTGCTCGAGAAAGGCCGCGAGGTGGAGCTGATCGCCATGCGGGCTATAGAGCTGGCGATGGATCCGGCCGATCAGGGCGAGCCGCCGTGCCGCCTCGTCGAGCGCGAACCGGGCCGCCTCATCCGATATGTCGCGCATCTGCAGCGCCAGCAGCCCGCTCACGACCTGAAGATTGTTCGAGACGCGGTGCTGCAACTCGCGGAACAGCAGTTCGCCGCGATCGGCGAGCTGGCGGTTGCGCTCGCGCTCCCTGGCCAGCCGCGCGTTCACCCGCTGCAATGTGTGAATCAACAGGATGTTGACGGAGGCGACGAGGGCATAGAAGATCAACGCGAAGATGATCGAGCTCGACAGCTTCACGGTGAACATCGGCGGCAGGAAGCAATACCAGGCGACGGCGCCGCACAGCAGGCCGGCCAGGATACCCGGGCCGACCCCGAACAGGAATGTCGTCAGCATCACCGCCGGAAAGAAGGCGATGTAGGGATAGCCCATCGGCATCAGGGGCATCACGACGAGGCGAATGCCGAATGCCGCGCAGCAGACAAGGAGCGTGCAGCCATAGGCCAGCAACGGCCGGTCGCGGCCGAGCGGCAGACGCTCCAGCATCGTAGCGCCCGGAAGTGCCAACATGTCCCCCGAATTTGCCCTGAGCCGCGTGTAGCCGTTCGGATGACAAGTCCGCAATCATGTAAAGGCCGGGTTGCGGAATCTGGTTAAGAGCCGCGAAGCAACCGCCGCGCGCGCAGGTAGATCTCGATCCGGTAGAAGCTGAGCGCGCCGACGGCGATCGCGATGAAGATGTCGCTGATCAGCATCGCGCCGAAATGCCAGCGCGCACCGCCCAGCATCACCGCCGATCGCAGCAACCAGCGGACCAGCACGAGCACGGCCAGGAAGATCAGGGCACCGGCCGAACTGCGCTGACTGAGCTTGCCGCTCTCGGGGTCGATCCCGATCTCGACCAGTCTCGCGCGCCACCACCCGATTATGCCGCCGGCTGCCAATCCCATCGCCACCCATAGCCAGTCGAGCCCCGAGGGCGGATATTCCCAGAAGACGACACCGGCGAGGATGATGACGACCGCCGGGATGATCCACAAGGTGCCGAGACGCAACCGCCGGGGCTTGCCGATGCGCCTCAAGCGGATGAACAGCGCCAGCGCGACGCAGGAGCCGACGAACAGATAATAGGTCCAGTCGTGCTGCTCCATGGCGAAAGCCCAATCGCAGGACGGAAACGAAAAAAGGGGAGCAAGCGTCGCTCCCCTTCCTTCTTCCCTGGATCCTCCCTTGCGCGCGCAGAGAGGATCTTTTCCTTAGTCGTCGTCGCGGGTCAGGAAGGCGGGGGCGAAATCGGGCGCGGGGCCCTCCTCATTGCTGCCTTCCGAACGCTCGCGGCGCGGGCCGCGATCGCCACGGCCTTCGCCGCGCGGACCACGATCGCCGCCGCCTTCGCGACGCGGGCCACGGTCACGGTCGCCACCGCGGCCACCGCCGCGCTGACGGTCGCCACGATCACCGCGCGGACCGCGGTCCTCGCGCGGCTCGCGTGCCGGACGCGTGTCCTCGAGTTCCTCGCCGGTCTCCTGGTCGACGACGCGCATCGACAGGCGGACCTTGCCGCGCTGGTCGATCTCGAGGACCTTGACCTTCACTTCCTGGCCTTCGGAGACGACGTCGGTCGGCTTCTCGACCCGCTCGTTCTTCATCTCGGAGACGTGGACGAGGCCGTCCTTGCCGCCCATGAAGTTCACGAACGCGCCGAAATCGACGATGTTGACGACCTTGCCGTCATAGATCTTGCCGACTTCGGCCTCTTCCACGATGCCGGCGATCCACTTGCGCGCCGCCTCGATCTGGCTGAGGTCGGACGAGCTGATCTTGATCACGCCCTCGTCGTCGATGTCGACCTTGGCGCCGGTGGTGGCGACGATCTCGCGGATC
>CAMLSA010000134.1 GCA_946482655.1 uncultured Sphingomonas sp.
AGCGCCTCGCGCGGGCTGTTGGAGTGGAGCGTGCACATCGAGCCGTCATGGCCGGTATTCATCGCGGCGAGCATGTCGAAACATTCGGGGCCACGGATTTCGCCCAGAATGATGCGATCCGGGCGCATGCGCAGCGCGTTGACGACGAGGTCGCGAATCGAGATCGCTCCCTGGCCCTCCAGATTGGCGGGGCGGGTCTCGAGTGGCAGCCAGTGCGGCTGCTGCAGCCTCAGTTCGGCCGCGTCCTCTATCGTGATCACGCGCTCACCGGGATCGATCATCTTCGACAGCGCGTTGAGCATCGTCGTCTTGCCCGAACCGGTGCCTCCAGAGATCACGACGTTGAAGCGGCTCGCGCCGGCGATCTTGAGCAGGGTCGCCATCTTGTCGCTCATCGATCCGCCGCGCGCCATGATGTCGAGCGTGATCGGCTTGGCCGAGAATTTGCGGATCGAGATGGCGGTGCCGCGCAGCGACAGCGGCGGCACGATCACATTGACGCGGCTGCCGTCGCTGAGTCGGGCGTCGGCCAGCGGAGTGGTCTGGTCGACGCGGCGGCCGACTTTGGAGACGATCCGCTGGGCGATTTGGAACAGATGCTCCTCGTCGCGGAAATTGATCTTGGCGAGCTCGAGCTTGCCTTTGCGCTCGACATAGGTCTGGTCAGGGCCGTTCACCATGATGTCGGTAATCAGCGGATCGCCGAGCAGCTCCTCAAGCGGGCCGAGGCCGAGCAGCTCATCGACCAGTACCTTCTCGAGCGCGAACTGCTCGCGGCGGTTGAGGGTGATGCGCAGTTCGGCGAGCACCTCGCCGATGATCGGCCGGAATTCCTCGGCGAGTTCATCCTTGCTCAGCGAGGCCGCGGCTTCGGGATCGACGCGCTCGAGCAGGCGGGGAAGCACCTGCTCCTTGATCTTGTGGATCGACGCTTCGAAGCCCTCGACCCTGCTGTTGCCGGCATCGCCAGATGCGGCCTCGCGAATCGCGAGACGCGCCATCGCGTCGGCATGTTTGGGAAGCTCGATCTGGCCCTCATCGATCGCGATCGGATCGTCGAAGCTCGGCATTCCGGCAAAGGGATCAGCGCCGTTGACCAGCGACGACGGCTCGATCGGTGGAAACTGCAGCCCGCCAGTCAAGGGTCCCGGCGCGGCATCGCCCTGCATCGGCCGTGCCACGCCAAAGGTGGGCTTGGCTCCAAGCGTCATCGTACCGCGCTTGCCGAATGCACTCATCGCAAACTCATCCCCGGGGCGGCCCCAACACCGGCCGAACGGAATGGCAATAGTCCCAAAGCTCTCAGAAACGGTTAACTGCGGATCAGATTGTTCACATAATCAGGTGAAGTCGGCCGACGTGAGCGCGGCCGGATCGCTGAATCCCCCCAGCCTGAAAGCTTCGAGCGGGGAGGCTGCGCCGGTATCGTAGAAGACATAGCTGTCGGCGCCGACGGCGAGCACGGCGACCTTGCTGAATACCCCCTGGGCGTTGAGCAACTGCTGTGCGGCGACCGCCGCCGATGCGAAGTCGTTGAAGGTCGCGCCGTACAGAACCTGGCTCAACGCGAATCCCAGGTGGATGCGATCGACGCCGTCGGTGAAATCGGTCACTATATCGGTAAGGTTCGCGAGCGCGCCGTTGCTGACGAAGCTTGCTTCGCCGCCCGAGAAATTGAAGACGTCGGCGTCGGCGCCTCCGGTCAGCACGTCGAGGCCGGTGCCGCCGTCCAGCGTATCCGCGCCGAGATCGCCAATCAGCAGATCGGCATCCGTGCCGCCCGCGAGGCTGTCGCCGCCTTGGCCGCCGCGCAACGAGTCATTGCCTTCGCCGCCGTCGACGGTGTCGTTGCCGAGATTGCCGTTGACGCTGTCATTGCCGATGCTGCCGAGAATGCTGTCATTGCCCTGGCCACCCTGGACGCGGTCCGATCCGTCGCTGCCGTTCAGTTGATCGTCGCCGGCATTGCCCTGCAGATAATCGCCGCCCGCGCCGCCATTGATGGTGTCGGCACCGTCGCCCGCCACGGCCGTCGCCGCGGCGCCATAGAGATGATCATTGCCGCTGCCGCCGACGATCGAATCCGCACCCGCGCCGCCCATCGCGAAATTGCTGTTGTCGTTGGCGGTGATCCTGTCGTTGCCGGCCCCGGTCATCACCGTGTCGATCCGCGTGCCATAGGCGATCGCGATATTGTTGGTCAGGCCGGCCGCGCTGCTGAAGGCACCGCCGTGCAGGTCGACCGTCGAGGCCTGGCTGAAGCCCGAGAGGTCGAGGCTATTGCCGGTGCCCTTGTTCCACAGGGTGACGATCGGCTTGGCATTGATGTTGAAGTCGAAGAATTTGGCGATGTTTCCCTGGATGTTGCTGTTGAAGCCGTAGGTCTGTCCACCCGACAGCGGCGTATCGACCGCCACTCCGTAGATGCGCTGGATCGCCACGATGTCGAGCGGCATCCAAGTCGTGGGGACGTTATGATAGTTGAGGCCGTCCTGCGACAGCGACGATCCCCACCGATAGATATTGCCGTCGGCGGGCGATGAGCCTTCCTCGTTATAGGACATGATCGACCAGGCCAGGCTGTCATAGATCGAATAGGGAGCCTCATCGACATCGCCCCGGTTATAGGCTCCGCCGTGGCCCAGCCCCAGCACATGCCCTATTTCGTGTAGAAGCGTCAGCCAGGGAAATCCGCCAAAATTGCTGAAACTCGATCCCAGGGGACCGAAGCCTTCTGCGCCGGTATCGATGCTGATCGCGCCGCTCAGCGACGTGCCGATCGTCGACGAGCCGATATTTGATGGCCTGAAAAAGTCTACTCCGCCATTGGCTCGTCCGTCGTCGCCGCGCGAAATCGTGACGGGGGCAATGTCATCGGCCAGTTCGGTAAAGCTCACATTGGCGATCGCCGACCATAAATCCATGCTGGCGGTGAAGGCGGCCTTTTCGGTGATGGTCCAATTCGAGGCCGGTTCGAACGCATAGCCGATCTGGCCGGGGGAGCCAGCCTGTGAAGGACCCCATTTGGAGACGAAATTGTCGGGACCGTAGGTGGCGGGGAAATCGCTGTTCCACGTCCAGAAATTCTCGGCGGCGATCACGCCCTGCGCCGTGATGCCGGTCAGATAGGTGACCTCCAGTCCCTGTATCGCGTTGATGGACGCCATGCCACTCTCCCGGACGCAACCGGCTTTGCCGATAAGCTGCCACCATAAACCCATTTACGCCCGCTTCGGCCGCTAAGTTGCCGGCGATGTGCTTCCAGACCTAGAAGGAATAGGTTGCTCCAAACTTTACGCACTTCCGCTTCGGCGCGCTCGCGTCACGGCTCGACGTTCCGACGTGAACCTGGTGGCGCCAACCAGCAACTTATTGGTTGCGCTTTTGTGGTGCCGGATAGATAACGCAACTAAGAGGTTGCGAATATGACGAATAGCATTGAACGTTCAATCGATCTCAAGGCTCCGGTCGACCGTGTCTGGCGGGCGCTGAGCGATCATCGCGAGTTTGGCCAATGGTTCGGCGTCGCGCTTGAGGGGCACTTCGTACAAGGCGAAACATCGAGCGGCCACATCACCAGCAGGGGCTATGAGCATGTCCGCTGGAATGTGCGAATCGTGGCTATCGAGCCTCCGCATCGCCTTGCCTTCACCTGGCATCCCTATGCGGTCGATCCGGCGGTGGACTATTCGCTGGAGGAATCAACACTGGTCGAGTTCCGTCTGGATAGCAGGGACGGCGGCACCCATCTGACCGTCACCGAATCGGGTTTCGATAAGATTCCGTTGCATCGCCGGGACGAGGCACTGCGGATGAACGGCAGTGGCTGGACCGCGCAGATGGACAATATCCGGAACCATGTCGATCGCTGAGGCGGGGTATTCGCGCGATCCCGCACCGGTCTTTGCCGCGCTCGGGGATCGCACCCGGCTGTCGCTGCTGATGACCCTCAGCGACGGGCAAAGGCGGTCGATCACGACGCTGGCGGCCGGCAGCCGCCTGACCCGCCAAGCCGTGACCAAGCATCTGCGTGTGCTGGAGGATGTCGGGCTGGTCGCCAGGGTGAGGCAGGGCAGGGAGAGCCGCTTCGTGTGCCGGCCCGAGTCGCTCGACACGGCGCGCGACTATCTCGATCGAGTCGGCCGCCAGTGGGACGATGCGTTGGCACGGCTGAAGGCGTTCGTGGAGCAATAGGAATGGCCGGCCGCCTGCCGGCGCCGCGCCTGCCACGTTCAATCGTGAGGGAGGGAGGTCAGGCTTCGGTCGCCTGCTCCGCGAGCACCGTTAGGCCCCTTTCGTTGACCTCGGCGAAGCCGCCTTCGACACGGATGCGCGCAGCGACCGTGTTGGGGCCCGAATAGACCGCGAGTTCGCCCGAGCGGACCACCGACATATAGGGGGCGTGCCCGGCCAGCACGCCGAAGTCGCCCTCGGTGCCGGGGACCACCACCATATGGACATCCTCCGAGCGGAGCAGCCTTTCGGGGGTGACGAGTTCAAAATGCAGGTCGGCCATTCTACTTCTCCCCCCTCCCTTTCAAGGGAGGGGATGGGTTGGGTGGCGAAGGGCGGAAGCTCGCGACCTCGTCGCTCGCCCACCCCTCGATCTCCCTCCCCTGAAAGGGAGGGAAGGGATAGGTCAGGCCGCTTCGGCGGCCAGCTTCTTGGCCTTCTCGACGACCTCGTCGATGCCGCCGACCATGTAGAAGGCGGCCTCGGGCAGGTGGTCATATTCGCCGTCGACGACCGCCTTGAACGACTTCACCGTATCCTCGATCGCGACGAACTTGCCGCTGATGCCTGTGAAGACCTCGGCGACGTGGAAGGGCTGCGACAGGAAGCGCTGGATCTTGCGGGCGCGCTGCACGGTCAGCTTATCCTCTTCGGAAAGCTCGTCCATCCCGAGAATCGCGATGATGTCCTGGAGCGACTTGTATTTCTGCAGCGTCTCCTGGACCGCGCGGGCAGTCTCGTAATGCTCCTGACCGACGACGCGCGGCTCGAGCACCCGCGAGGTCGAGTCGAGCGGGTCGACCGCCGGGTAGATGCCGAGCTCCGAGATCGCGCGGCTCAACACGGTGGTCGCGTCGAGGTGGGCAAAAGAGGTGGCCGGCGCCGGGTCGGTAAGGTCGTCGGCGGGCACGTAGATGGCCTGCACCGAGGTGATCGAACCCTTGTTGGTCGAGGTGATGCGCTCCTGCAGCGCCCCCATGTCCGTCGACAGCGTCGGCTGATAGCCCACCGCCGACGGAATACGGCCGAGCAGCGCCGACACTTCGGAGCCCGCCTGCGTGAAGCGGAAGATATTGTCGACGAAGAACAGCACGTCCTGGCCTTCGACATCACGGAAATATTCGGCGATGGTCAGACCGGAGAGGGCGACGCGCGCCCGCGCGCCCGGCGGCTCGTTCATCTGGCCGAACACTAGCGCCACCTTCGATCCCTCCGGGGTCGGGTTGCCGTCGGCGTCCTTGGCGATGACGCCCGCGTCCAGGAACTCGTGATAGAGATCGTTGCCTTCACGGGTGCGCTCGCCGACTCCGGCGAACACCGAGGTGCCGCCATGGCCCTTGGCGATATTGTTGATCAGTTCCTGGATCAGCACGGTCTTGCCGACGCCGGCACCGCCGAACAGGCCGATCTTGCCGCCCTTGGCGTAGGGCGCGAGCAGGTCGATCACCTTGATGCCGGTGACGAGGATCGAGGTCTCGGTCGACTGGTCGACGAACAGCGGGGCTTCGGCGTGGATCGGCGCCGTATCGGCGGCGTTGACCGGGCCCTGCTCGTCGATCGGCTCGCCGATCACGTTGAGGATGCGGCCGAGCGTCATCGGGCCGACCGGCACGCGGATCTGCGAACCGGTGTCGGTCACTTCCTGGCCGCGGGTCAGGCCGTCGGTCGCATCCATCGCGATCGTGCGGACGGTGTTCTCGCCGAGATGCTGAGCGACTTCGAGAACCAGGCGGTTGTCGCCGTTCCGCGTCTCGAGCGCGTTCAGGATCGCGGGCAGCGCGCTTTCGAAGGTCACGTCAACGACGGCGCCGATGACCTGGCTGATGCGGCCGACATTGTTGGTGGTGGTAGCCATGATGCGTTTCCTTGCTGGCCTGTTCGTTAGAGCGCTTCGGCGCCCGAGATGATTTCGACGAGTTCGGTGGTGATCGCGGCCTGGCGGGTCCGGTTGTACTGGATCGTCAGGCGGTTGATCATGTCACCGGCGTTGCGGGTGGCATTGTCCATCGCGGTCATGCGGCTGCCCTGCTCGGACGCGGCATTTTCGAGCATCGCCCGGAACAGCTGAATCGCGACGTTGCGCGGCAGCAGCTCCTTGAGGATCGCTTCCTCATCGGGTTCATATTCGACCGCTGCCGAGGCTCCGTTCGCGACGGTGCCGCCGGCGGGGGTCAGCGGCACCGGTATGATCTGCAGCTCGGTCGGCTCCTGGACAAGCGCCGAGCGGAAGCGAGCGAAGAACAGATGAGCCACGTCGAATTCGCCCGCCTCGTAGCGCGCGATCAGATCCTCGGAAACGACATGCGCATCGGGGAAGGCGACATTTTTGATGTGGGTCTGATCGACCTGATGAACGATCTTGCCTGGATAGAGCCGCGAGATCACCGCGCGGCCCTTCTTGCCGATCAGGTAGAATTTGACCGTTTTTCCCTCGGCGATCAGCGTGTCGGCAGTCTTGCGGGCGAGCCGCACGATGTTGGTGTTGAACGCGCCCGCGAGGCCACGTTCCGAGGTCGCGACGACGAGCAGATGGCATTGGTCGCTGCCGGTGCCCGCGAGCAACTTGGGCGACTGCGGACCGACGGTGACTTTCGAGGCGAGGCTGGCCATCACCGCGCTGATCCGCTCGGCATAGGGCCGCCCGGCCTCGGCCGCCATCTGGGCGCGACGCAGCTTGGCGGCGGCGACCATCTTCATCGCCTTGGTGATCTTCTGGGTCGACT
>CAMLSA010000135.1 GCA_946482655.1 uncultured Sphingomonas sp.
CTCGATCCGGGCGACCGGATCATGGGGCTCGATCTCGCCTGCGGCGGGCATCTGACCCACGGATCGCCGGTCAGTCTGTCGGGTCGATGGTTCAAAGTCTCGCCCTATACCGTGCGGAAGAATGACGAACGGATCGACTATGACGAGTTGGAGCGCCTTGCCCGCGAAGCCAGGCCACGCCTGATCTTCGCCGGTGGGTCCGCTTATCCGCGCGAGTTCGACTTCGCGCGCATGCGCGCCATCGCCGACGCGGCCGGCGCGTGGCTGGTCGCGGACGTGGCGCACTATGCGGGGCTGATAGCCGCGGGGCTTTATCCCAATCCCGTGCCCCAGGCGCATGTCGTCACCTCCACCACGCACAAGACGCTGCGGGGACCGCGCGGCGGGCTGATCCTCACCAACGATGCGGCGCTCGCGAAGAAGATCGACAAGGCGGTGTTTCCCGGCACGCAGGGCGGCCCGCTCATGCACGTCATCGCCGCGAAGGCCGCGAGTTTCCATGAAGCGCTACAGCCGGGGTTCGGCGACTATGCCCGCGCCGTCGTCGCCAATGCAAAGGCGCTCGGCGATGTGCTCATGGAGGGCGGCCTGCGCCTGGTCACCGGCGGCACCGACTGCCATCTCCTGCTGGTCGACCTGCAGCCGTTCGGCGTCACCGGCAAGGCAGCGGTCGAAGTCCTCGAACGCTTCGGCCTGACCGCCAACAAGAACGCGGTTCCGTTCGACCCGCTACCGCCGACGGTCACCTCCGGCATACGCCTCGGCACACCCGCCGCGACATCGCGCGGCTTCGACGAAGCGGCTTTCCGCGAGGTGGGCGCGCTGATTCTGGAAGTGCTCGGTGCGCTTCGAGCCGGGCGCGAGCCAGACCCGTCGGTGCGCGACCGGGTGCGCCGGCTGACGGAAGCCTGGCCGGTCGACGGATACGCGTATGGCTGATGTCGCCGCCAATCTCGCAGCCGTCCGCCAGACAATCGCGGCCGCCGCGGCGCGTTCGGGGCGCTCGCCGGACGCGGTGCGCTTCGTCCTCGTCACGAAGACCGTGGCGCCCGAACGGGTGCTGGAGGCCATTCGCGCCGGCGCGGCCGACCTCGGTGAGAACAAGGTGCAGGAAGGGGGCGTGAAGGCCGAAGCCCTGGCCGGCGAGCCTGTCCGCTGGACGATGATCGGCCACCTCCAGACCAACAAGGTGAAGGACGCGCTACGCTTCGCGCGCGAGGTTCAGTCGCTCGACCGTTTGTCCCTCGCGACGGCGCTCGAGAAGCGGCTCCAGCATCTCGGGCGCGGCCTCGACGTGCTGGTGCAGGTCAACACATCGGGCGAGGCCAGCAAATTTGGCCTCCCGCCCGACGATGTGCCCGCATTCCTGCGCGAACTCAGCGCGTTCGACGCGCTGTGCCCGCGAGGTTTCATGACGCTTGCCACCTTCACGCCCGACGAGGCGGAGGTGCGCCGCTGCTTCCGCCTGCTGCGCGGCATTCGGGATCGCGCGCTGGCCGACGCTCCGCAGGGCGCGAGCCTCGCCAGCCTCTCCATGGGCATGTCGGGCGACTATGCGTGGGCGATCGAGGAGGGCGCAACGATCGTCCGCGTGGGTCAGGCGGTGTTCGGCGCCCGGCCGCTCCCCGACTCCCACTACTGGCCGGGCGCGGCGGGGACGGCTTGATGCTGGTCATCTCGATCCAGAGCCAGGTCGTCCATGGCCATGTCGGCAATAGCGCTGCAGTCTATCCTATGCAGGCCGAAGGCGTGACGGTGGCGGCCGTTCCCACGGCATTGGTCTCCAATCATCCCCACTATCCGACGATGCGCGGCACGATCCTGGACGCCGGGCTGGTGAAAGACCTGCTGCGTGGAGTCGAGGAACGCGGGCTGATCGAGCGCGCCGCGGTGCTGCTCACCGGCTATCTCGGCTCCCCGGCGATCGCCGAGCATGTCGCCCGCTTCGCGGCGGCGGCCCGGAAGCGCAATCCGAACCTCATCTATCTCTGCGATCCCGTTATGGGTGACGATGACCTCGGCGTGTTCGTCGCGGATGGCCTGGCGGGCATGTTCCGCGACCGGCTCGTACCGCTCGCCTCGATCATCACGCCAAACCAGTTCGAGCTGGAAGTTCTCGCCGGAAGGACTGCCCGCGACGAGCCCAGCCTTCTGGCCGCCCGCGCGGCGGTGGCGACGGACAATGGCTCGGCGGTGATCGCAACCGGATGCACGCTTGCCGACACGCCGGCCGGTCAGGTCGAGACGATCCTCCTCGCCGCCGACGCCGTGACCCGCATCACCACACCGCGCCTGCCGATCCGTCCGTGCGGCACGGGCGATCTTCTGAGCGGCCTCCTCGCCGCCAACCTAGCGAAAGGCGCCGATATCGGGACGGCACTGCGCCGCGCCGTCGAAGGCACATACCGTGTCCTGGAACGCACGCAGCATGCCGGCGCGGATGAGATGTGTCTTTTCACGCCGACACCGCTGCACATGAACGAGGACAAGGACACCTCGATCGTGGCGCAGGGAGCCTTTCCCCGCTGGATGGAACTGACAGCGTCTGCACGACCCAAGATGCCCGTTTCCGTCAGGGAGGACGCCGATGCGACATCATGAGGGCATCGCCACGCCGCACCGTGAATACGCCCCCGCGATCGGCCCGATGCCGGTTTCAGCGGCTACGCAAGATGCCGGCCTGTCCAGGGCCACTACGTTGCTGTTTGCGCTCGCCGCCGGACTCAGTGTCGCGAATACCTACTACGCCCAACCGTTGCTGGACACGATGGCGCGGGATTTTGCGATTGCACCGGCGACCATCGGCCTCGTCGTGACGCTGACGCAGATCGGCTATGGGCTCGGGCTGATCTTCATCGTCCCGCTCGGCGATATTGTCGATCGTCGCCGGCTCATAACCTGCCAGGGCATCCTGTCGGTGATCGCCCTAGTTTCCATCGCCATGGCCGGATCGCCAATGGTGCTATTCGCCAGTCTGGTGGCGATGGGTCTGATGGCGGTTGTGATCCAAATCCTCGTTGCGTTCGCTGCGACATTGGCCCAACCGCAGGAACGCGGCACGACTGTTGGGATCGTGACGAGTGGCATCGTCATCGGCATTCTCGGAGCCCGCTTCGTCGCCGGGCTGCTCGCTGATCTCGGAGGCTGGCGGACGGTGTATATGACCTCCGCCGTTATGACATTGGCTATGGTCGGTCTACTGCTGCGCGCGCTGCCTCCGAGACAGTCATCGGTTAGTACCAACCGCTATGTGGCGACTTTGCGATCTACGCCGTCCCTGTTCCTGCAGGACCGGATACTTCTCGTTCGCGGCATGCTGGCGCTTCTCATCTTCGCGGCGTTCAGCACGCTCTGGACGGCACTAGTGCTGCCGCTTAGCGCTGCGCCGTTTTCATATTCTCCCACGCAGATCGGTCTGTTTGGTCTGGTTGGTATGACCGGCGCGATAGCGGCGACCAGCGCGGGAAGGCTCGCGGATCGAGGGCTTGGCCAATGGACCAGCGGTATATCGCTCTTGCTGCTGCTGGCGTCATGGGGGCTGATCGCGCTCCTGCCTCGCTCGGTTCCGATATTCATCACCGGCATCGTCCTTCTCGATCTCGCGGTGCAGGCGGTCCACGTCACCAATCAGAGTATCATCTTCAACCGCCACCCCGAAGCACGCAGCCGCCTCGTTGGCGGCTACATGGTGTTCTATTCCATCGGAAGCGCGACCGGAGCTATCGCATCCACCATGGCCTACGCCTTTGTGGGCTGGCCCGGCGTGTCAGCGTTGGGGGCGGTGTTCAGCGCTTCCGCTCTGCTGATTTGGGCAGCCACTCGCCACCTGCCGATCGGTTAGGCGCGTCGGATGCGACGATGGCAACTTCGGTGCGTGAAGTGGGAGCGATCGGCGAGGGCTGACTAGTGACGTTTGACATCCGCCAGCTCCGGTTAGCACTTGCAGCAGCAGATCACGGGAGCTTTTATCGCGCCGCGCGCGCCCTCGACATCGAACAATCGACCCTGAGCCGAGCCATCGTGAAGCTGGAGCGTTCGATTGGTATGCCAATTTTTGAACGCTCCCGTGCAGGCGTCACGATGACGTTGGCAGGCGATGCCTTCATTCGGGGTGCCAGGCCGATGGTGGCCACAGCGGACAAACTCGTGTCGATGATGCGCGCTGCCGGTCAAGGCCGCGCCGGCGGCCTGAGGCTCGGCCACAACAGCTCGGTGTCGGGTGGCAATCTCCGGGCGACACTGACGAGTTGGCACGAGCCGCACCCTGACGTCGAAATTGAATGTGTCGAGGCCGATCGCGGCACTCTGCTCGCCGGTCTCGACAGCGGAGGACTCGACATCGCGATCCTCATTGGCGGGATCGGGCATGAGGGGTTGCGTTGCGAACCGCTGTGGAGCGAACGAATGCTCGTCGCGCTGCCCGCTCTACATCCACTCGCGCAACAGGATCTGGTTCACTGGACCGATCTTCGAAATGAGCGCTTCTTCCTCCCGGCCGTCGATTCCGGAGCGGAGATAAGAGATTTGCTCTTGGGCCGATTGGCAGCATCTGGAGTGACGCCCGATATCAGGATGTCAAATTCAAGCCGCGAGACGGTGCTGAGCGTTCTCGGATGCTGCTCGGGCGTCAGCATCGTATGCGAGGGCTCGACCGGAGCGCGCTATCCCGATGTTGTCTATCGACCGATTCATGGGGAACAAGGGCAGGCGCTCATAGGGCACTCCGGATTTTGGCGCGACAGCAACAACAATCCGGTCCTGCGCCGCTTTCTCGACTTCATTAAGAAGCGCTACGCGCTGTCTTTTGATCTCCCCCATAAATTCCCGTAATTTTTATCCTCAGTTTCTTGGAGTTTCGGCCATGTGGCAAGGTAAGACAATCATCATCGTGCTCATCACCTTGGTTATTGGCTTCGCAGGCGGATTCATCTTGCATCCAGTGATCTCTCCGATCCAGCAGACCGATACGATCACTGCCGGAACACCCGCGGCTCCTATATTGAGTGAGCTGCGCAGCACGCAGTATTTCGCCGCTCATATGGACCAGGCGCGTCAGGTAGTGGCCGCTTGTCGCGACGGCTCCGTGCGCAGTGGCGAATGCGCTAATGCCGATGAAGCAATAATCAAGGTCGATGCCGCTGAGCGCCGAAAGCGGTTTCTCGGAAACTGATTTCAGCGAGAGCGCTCACCTCTTCGCGCTACGTCGGCCCCGTACGAATCCTCGATCGCTCGCCATGAACCGAGCGAGCATCGGTGCGACCAGCTTCTCCGGTGTGACGGCTTCTTCCCCGGTCTCAGCCGCGAGCGCAGCTGCATAGGCGGCAAGATCGCGGTGGACGGTAGCGGGCAGCTCCACGGTGAGCTTTACAGGCCGGTCGTCTGCCAGCGGCCCCAGCTTCAATTTGATCATCGCGGTCCTCTGATGGGTTCGAGCACCAGGTCGCGCGTGATGACCACGCGCAGCGGATGGCCGGGGCGAATGGTGAGCGTCGGCTGCACGTTCAATTGCCGCCGCACGATCTGCTGGCCGGTCTGATTGATGGTGTCCTGCGATCCCCGGCGCAGGGCGCGGGTCAGGTCGTCCTCGCTGTCGGCCCCCAGCTCGGCGCCGACGCCCAGCAGGGTCGAGACGGCCGCTGCCTTGAGCAGATTGCCCCAATGCTGGTTCACGCGGTCCTGTAACCCGGCGAAACCGGCGCCATCCGCGCTGGGCTGGCGCTCGAGAACGATCGAGCGGCCGTCCGGCATGATAAGCCGGTCCCAGGCGAGCAACACGCGAGTCTGCCCGGCCGCGATCTCGCTGTCATATTCGCCGATCAGCCGCGCTCCCTGCGGGATGAGCAGGATACGCCCGGTTGGGCTGTCATAGACATTCGCCGTGACCTGGGCGGTGATCTGGCCGGGAAGGTCGGAACGAACCCCGGTGATAAGCGCGGCGGGTATAATGCTGCCAGCCTGCACGATGTTCGGGGATGCCAGCGCTGTTAGCCGCTCGACGCTGACCGTGCGCTGATTGCCTGCCTGCGCCATGAAGGCGCGCTTGCCGGCCTGGTCGCCTTGCGCTGCTTGCTCCGCGGGCTCCTGCCCGGACGGCGCTGGCAAGCCCGGCGCCGAGACGGGCTCCGCACCCGTACGCGCGCCGCCGCTGCCGAGGAAGACCGAGCTGGTGCGGGCCGCATCGCGCTCCTGAGCGGCGCGCTGCCGGGCGGCTTCCGCCGCCTGCGCGCGTGGATCGGGCGGGCCGGGCTGCGCGCCGATCGGCGGCACGGGAACGTCCTCGCCACGCTGCTGCGCCGACACGATCGGACGGCCGAGGTCGCCCGGAAGCGGCGGGCCAAGCCGTGGCGCCTGTGCGTAATCGCGCGGGCCGGACGTGATGGTCTCGGCCGTGGCGCGGCTGTCGGTGTTGTAGAGTTCCTGCGCGGCCCGATCGCCTGGCGGTCGCAGCGCATAAATCAGCGAACCGCCGATGCCGAGACCGGCGGCAATCCCGACGACGGCGAGCGCCTTGCGGGAGAGCCGCATGACGCGGGGTGGATCGCCGCGAAGCTGGAACGCGGCCGGATCAGGGCGGGCCGACTGCGGTGCGGGCCGATCCTCAACGGACGGATCGTGGCTGTCGGTCACGGCCGCCCCCTCCGCCCCTCGTCACGCACGATGCGGACGCGCTGCTCGGTGCGCCGGCCGCCGAGGCGCAGCTCGGCGGCGGCGAACAAGCGGTCGACCACCATATAGCGGCCCTGCACGCGGTAATTGACCAGCTCGGCGTCACCTCGCGCGCCAGTCACGAACAGCGGCGGCATCTCGCCCTGCGAGATCCCGGCCGGAAACTCGATGAA
>CAMLSA010000136.1 GCA_946482655.1 uncultured Sphingomonas sp.
GCGCGGGTCGGAAGCGGCGAAGCCGTTGATGAACACGCCCCCGCTTTCGATACGGGGTCGGTACATAGAACGGACCCAGATATACGCTAAGGTTTCGTCGGGCCTTCGACGGCGTGCATCTGGCGAAGCGGCCTGAGGGCCGGCGATGGCGCATCGGGGTCGGTCCAAAGATAATCGCCGGTGAGGTTGATGTGCTGCCATCCGAGCGGCGAAAGGTGTTGCAGCAGGTCCGGCGGGATCGACCGGCCTAGACTGGCAAGACGCATGCGGGCGGCTTGCATGTAGGTCGTATTCCAGAGGACGATAGCACCGGCGACGAGGTTGAGTGCGCTCGCTCGATGGGTCTGGGCTTGCAATGCGTGATCGCGGATACGGCCGATCCGGTGGAAAAAGATGGCGCGTTTCAGCGCATTTTCGGCCTCACCCTTGTTGAGTTCGCGGGTCGCGCGACGCCGCTGTTCGGGTTGTTCGATCCAATCGAGCGTGAACAGGGTGCGCTCGACGCGGCCGATCTCGCGCAGTGCCAAGGCCAGGCCATTGGCGCGGGGATAGGAGCCAAGCCGTTCCAGCATGATTGACGCACTCACGACGCCGGTGCGGATCGAGGTGCCCAAGCGCAGCACGTCGTCCCAATGGGCAGCGATCAGGCCCTCATCGACCTTGCTCGCGAGGAGCGGCGCAATATCGGGGCCGGGTTCGATGCCGTCAAACAGGTGAAGCCGGCGCGCGGAGATATTCGGTATGCGCGGCGCAAACCGGAATCCGAGTAGATGGCATAGCGCAAATACATGGTCGGAAATGCCCCCACCATCGACGTGGTGCTCCTCGATGTGCAGATCGGCACCGTGATGGAGCAGCCCGTCCAGCACCTGCGCCGCCTCGCTCGCGGATGCGGAGATGACGGTGGAATGAAACGGCGCGTAGCGATCCGAGACATGGCTGTAGAAGGAGACGGCAGGCTCCGCGCCCTTGTGCGGATTGACCGCACCGGTCGCCTGGGCACGGCGATCGAGCGGGAAGTTCTGACCATCCGAACTGGACGATGTCCCGGCCCCAAACAGGGCGGCGAGTGGCGCGGTGTGCTGGGCATCGACCAACCTGGCGAGAGCCCGACCGTAGGTTTCCTCGCGTAAATGCCACGAGGCGAGCCAGCTGAGTTGGCGTTGGGTCACGAGATTGCAGGCTTCAGCCATGCGCGTATGACCAAGATTGGTTGCATCGGCGAGCACCGCCGTGAGGATAGCGCGGGGTTCATCGGCAACCCGACCGCTTTGCAGATGCGTAAAGCACTGGCTGAATCCGGTCCATCGATCGACTTCAGCAAGGAGATCGGTGATGCGGATCGAGGGAAGATGGGCGTAAAGCGGCGCAAGGGCGCTATCCGCTTCAGCCGGCGTGACCGCCTTCAACGGCGAAATCCGCAGCTTCCCGAGGCTGAGTTGTACGTCTTCCAGCGTATCCGTCTCCGCTTTTCGCTCGACCTCTGCCAATCTACGGGCGAGCCGGGTACGCCGTTCGGCTAGCCAGGCATCGGCCGTATCAGGTGCCGGAATCGGCAAAGGGCCGGCTGCCCGCATGGTGGCGAATACCGGGCCAGGAATAAGCTGTTGCTCGACGGCACGATAGCGTCTGCTTCCCTCGACCCACATGTCGCCGGCACGAAGCCTGTCCCGAAGCTCGACCAGGACGCAAAATTCATAAACTCTGCGATCGGGAATGCCGGGGCCGATCGCGCGACGCCAGGCCTGCCGAATGAAGGCAACCGGCGTATCCGGCGGCAGTTTTTTCAGGCGACCGAGATGAAGGTCGCGCATGATAGCGACTGCTCGCGCGAGCGTATGGCAGGCCGGGACCGCTCCGAACGTGAACGAGGCGATGAACAAGGGACCGACCTGTCGGAGGACGGGGTAGTTGGTAGCGGCGATCGTAACGGGATCGACGGCATCGGGGCGGATCAGCTTGCGGGCTTCATCGACTTCACGGCCGAGATCATCCCATCCAACTACGGCCTCGACCGCGGCGCCGATGTCGCCGCCCGACACCTTGGCAGTGAGCAGGGCATCGCCGAGCCGGGCAAGTAGCCGGATTTTACCATTGATGGTGCGCCGGTCGCGCTTGAGCGCTGTGTCTGCACCGTTCTGCTCGCGCCGAAACATCTGACCCAGCAGGCGGTCGAACATCAGCACCGCATCGTCGGTGAGCGTGACGATGGTTTCGAGTACGGTTGCCGCCAGCGTCGCACGGCGCCGCGTTGCTTGCAGCGTCCGGACATGTTGCGCCGTCAGCCGAGCCCCTTCCTGACAGAGGCGTCGCAGGCGTTCGGGATGTATGCCTGCCGCGATATCGGGATCGATCCCAATATCGCGCAGCAGAGCTAGCCGCCGGATGATGACGGCGAACGTCTTGCGACCGGGCTTGCCGGGCGGCTGCCGCACCCATCCGAGGCCGCTGAGGTTCGTGCCAGCGTGAGGCAGAAGAAGGGCATCAAGCAGACGGCGTTGCCCAGTCTCCAGCCCTCGGGTCAGATGCTCGGCGACATGGCGCTCGGCGTCGAGCAGCGCCTGCGCAACCATCCGTTCGACCGAACTGATGCCAGGTACGATAATGCGCCGTCGTCGGCACTCGCCTAGTAGCGACCGTGCCAGCCCAGCCCCGCTGGTCGTCGTCAGCGCAATCGGCAGCAGCCATTCCTGCAACGCCGCTCGCAATGGCCGGCTGAACTGTGTGAACCCAAAGCCCTCGCGCAGCGCATCGAGCTGTTCGTACCGGGTCGGGCCGCGCGTCGCATAATCGGCCAGCACCTCGGGCGCGATCTGCAATTGCTCGGCGACGAACGCGAGCGGCGTATCGGGGATCAATTCGCCCGGGCGCAGCAAACGGCCGGGATAGCGCAGCGCGCATAGCTGGATCGCGAAACCCAGACGATTATGCGGTCGCCTGCGGCGCACGATGATAGCCAGGTCATCCTCACTCAACGTCCAGTGCTGAACGAGCGTGGTTTCATCATCGGGAAGTGCGAGCAACGCCATGCGTTGCTCGTCCGACAGCACGGCGCGACGAGGCATTGGGTTAGGCTTTGGCGGGCGGCGCCCAACCGATCCGGGCAAGAGTGCCAATCAAGGTCGAACGCGGCACCTTGAAGGTGCGACAGACGGATGCCTTGCTTGCTCCGCCATCAAGCGCGGCAGTAATCCGTTCAAGGGTCTCAGTGTCGATCATGGGAGGCCGTCCACCCTGGCGCCCTCGACGCTTTGCAGCCGCCAGTCCCGCCATCACCCGCTCGCGCGTCAGCGCGCGCTCATATTGCGCCAGCGCGCCGAACAGCGAAAATAGAAGTTCGCCGTGCGGCGTGTTCGTATCCATCTGCTCAGTCAGCGAACGGAACGCGATGCCACGCGCCTTCAGGTCAGTGACGATCGCCAGCAAATGCGGCAACGATCGCCCAAGTCGATCGAGTTTCCACACGATCAGCGTATCACCCGCACTCAAATAATCGAGGCAGTCCTTCAGGCCCGGTCGATCGTCGCGTGCTCCCGATGCCTTATCAGTATGCAAATTACGCGGATCGACACCCGCCGCGACCAGAGCGTCGCGCTGAAGATCGACAGTTTGGCGATCATCGGCCGATGACACTCGCATATATCCGACCAGCATGTACGACAAACCCTCAAAACCACTTTGCCGTACACTACATCAAAGCGACAGGGTTTGTCGACTATTCAGGCGCAGGATTGCCGACCAAAGCCGAGGGATCACCCAAGGGTGTCCGAAAACATGTGTTTGGCGTCATCCCCTGCATCTATAGAGTTACGGTCCGTTCTTACGGATCGGGTGTGCAGACACGGATACGATGACCGTCTGGGTCCAAGGCGACGAAGGTAAGCCCGAAGACGGCTTCATGCGGTGGTTGCTCTATTTCGACCGCCATGGCGTTCCATCGCGTGTGCAAGCTTCGGACCTCGTGGTCGTCCCGGACCATGAACGCAATCTCACCACGGTGCCCGGAACCACCCGAGACGAAGTTCCTTGCCGAGACCGACCATAGTCCGATGTTCAGGCCGTTCTCGAAGGCAAATGCGGCGTAAGTCGGGTGCACGGCCACAGGAGCACGCTCCAGCAGACGATTGTAAAATTCGGCGCTGGCTTCGGGGTTCTCGACGTACAGTAGAATCAGGTTGGGGGCAGGCATATCGTTGCATCCTATTTATTGTTGATGACGGAGCCTTAGCAGCAGACACTGCCAAAAACTGGCAGTAGGGTTCGCCAATGCGTACCGAACGGCTCCTTCAGCTTCTGCAACTCCTGCGTCGGCAACGGCTACCTGTCTCTGGCCAGGAAATGGCCAAAGAACTCGGCGTGAGCATACGCACCATTTATCGCGACATAGGCACGCTTCAGGGGCTAGGTGCTGAGATCGCGGGGGAGCCGGGCGTCGGCTATGTCCTCGCACCCGGCTATTTCATGCCACCGCTGATGCTTTCGGACACCGAGATAGAAGCACTCACACTCGGGATGCGATGGGTCGCCACCTATGCTGACAGGCCTCTCGCGCAGGGGGCCAACGACGCACTGGTGAAGATACAGGCGGTTCTTCCACCCGATCTGCGGGATAACATGGGGGCCTTGCCTTTGCGCGTGGGTGGCCCTCCAGACCCGGCAGCACGGGACGAGGATTTGTCCCAACTGCGCCACGCGATCCGGTTCGAGAGAAAGGTGAGCCTTGTCTATCGGGACAGGCAGGGTTTGGAGGTGGAACGGGTCGTATGGCCGTTCGCAATCGGTTACTTCGTGAACGGACGAGTGCTTGCAGCCTGGTGTGAGTTGCGTGGCGACTACCGGCACTTTCGAACCAGCGGCATGAAAAACGTCGTACTGCTTGACCAGCCATATCCGCGCAGGCGGTCGACGCTGTTCCAAGAGTGGCGAGCAAGTGAGCTTGGCAAGCAAAGTTGGTGATTGAGCGTTGTTATTGGCGCGGAACTCACCCGAAGCCGGACGTTGCAGAATTGGATGTCCGACTATCAGGTCAGTCCGTCCGAAAACGCCGGTCTGGATCGTAATTCGGTCGAGCGGGCGGGCCCGGTCCGCGATGTATGCTGATTTTCGGCGCAAGAGGCGTGAGAGGGGTCCTGATGGGCCGTATCAGGCCATATGGCGAGATATAGTGGCATCGACGGCGGCAGCTGAGCCATTTCAGGCCCGCACCGCGCGTAGCAGGGCTGGGATACCGAGGATGTTGATGGCCCGCCTGAGATTATAGGCGAGAGCTGTCAGGCTGAACTCGGCGTTGACGTTGGCGAGGCCCCGCATGAGGAACGCGCCCTGGTTCATCCACTGCTTGATGGTGCCGAAGGGATGCTCGACCATCTCGCGCCGCCGGTCGATAATGTCGGGCCGGGCAGCAAGCCTTTCGGCCATGCGGTCGAGCACGGCTTCCCCCTCCCAGCGGTCGATGGTCCGCCGGACACCTGACGCGCATTGAGGTTTGAGCGCGCAGTCGCGGCACGCCCGCATATTGCCGTAACGGATGTTTACATGCCCGTTCTTCTGCGAGCGAGTATAGGGATCGAGACGCTGTCCGCCGGGACAGGTGTAGCAATCCTCCGCGGCGTTGTATCGGAACTCGTCCTTGGCGAAATAGCCCTTGTTGATGGCGGGGCCGCGCTGTGGATGCACGACATAGGGTATGACGCCCGCATCTTCACATTCCGCGATATCTTCGCCTTTGTAGTAGCCCTTGTCGGCAACGGCATCGAGCTGCTCGACACCCAGTATCTGGCGTGCGGCGCTGGTCGTCTGCGCCAGAAAGCCCAGATCGCTGCCCGAGTTTGTGACGTATTGTTCGACGATGAGCTTGTGCTTGGCATCGACCGCGACCTGGGCGTTGTAGCCCACCCCGACCTTGGGTTGGGTCGCCATTCCGCGCGCGTCGGGATCGGTGAGCGACAACTGGCTTTCTCCACTCGCGACGAGATCGGCCAGCATCGCGCTGTGGAGTTCGCGCCGTTCCCGCATCCGCGCGAGCTTTGCCTCCAGCACCGCCGCGCGGCGGGCGGCGCCATCCGCCTCGGCTTCTGCGCGGTCGGCAAGGTCGAGGCGGGCCAGATACTCTTCGATCCGCTCATCTGCGAGTTTGATCCATCCGGCCAGCTTCTGGCGCGTGAAGTTGCGCTTGCGGCTGTTCACTGCCTTGAGCCGCGTCCCGTCCACCGCCACCAGTTCCCGCCCGAACAGGTCGAGGCGGCGGCACAGCAATACAAAGGATCGGAACAGCGGCTTGAATGACGCCCTGTTGGCGCGACGGAAATCCGCGATCGTGCGGAAATCAGGACGTAGCCCACCCAGCAGCCAGATCACCTCAAGGTTCCGCGCCGTCTCGGCCGCCAGGCACCGGCTTGACCGCACCCGGTTGAGATAGCCGTAGAGATACAGCTTCAGCAGATCGGCGGGATCATAACCTGGCCGCCCCGTCGCCTTGGGCCGCGAGCGGTGAAAGCCAAGCTCGCCAAGATCCAGATCATCGACGAACGCAGCGATGAAACGCACCGGGTTGTCCGCCGCAACATAGTCATCGACCGACGCCGGCAGCAACAGCATCTGATCGCGCGAATGTCCTTCGATGTAGCCCATGCCCGATCATACCGGGCACGCAACCATACGGGAATCCGCTATCGAGTTTTCGGACGGTCTGAGGTGTTTTCCGACACCTGAGCGGGGCTGTCGGCGCTTAGCGTATATCTGGGTCCGTTCTATGTACTGACCCCGATACGGCGAGCATATTTGCGCGCCTTTGCGACGTTCGCCGTCCAGATCGCTCC
>CAMLSA010000137.1 GCA_946482655.1 uncultured Sphingomonas sp.
GGCGGAGGCCGGCGACGTCACCGTCTTCCACGACGAGCTCGACCTCGCTCCCTTCAAGGTCAAGGTGAAGGTCGGCGGCGGCACCGCCGGCCATAATGGGCTGCGCTCGACGGAGGCGCATATCGGCAACGAATTCCGCCGCGTCCGGATCGGCATCGGCCATCCTGGGCATAAGGACCGGGTCACCGGCCATGTACTTGGCAATTATGTGAAGGCCGAGTTGGAGCCGCTCGCCGATACGCTCGGTGCCATCGCCAGCGAGGCGAGCTGGCTCGCGGCGGGCGATGAATCGCTCTATATGAGCGAGATCGCGTTGAGGCTCGCAGACCGATGCAGGTAACTCCCTTTCTGATGTTCGAGGGCGACGCCGAGGCGGCGCTGTCCTTTTACACCGCGCTGTTTCCCGATGGGCAGCTGATCGAGATCGAACGCAATGGTCCTGAAGGTGCCGGCAAGGAGGGCAAGGTTGCCCGCGCCTCCATTTCGATCGCCGGACAGACGCTGCGCCTCTTCGACAGCCCGATCGTGCACCAGTTCGGTTTCACCCCTGCCATCTCGCTGTTCATCGACTGCGACGACGAGATGCAGCAGGACCGTCTCTGGTCCGCGCTCAGCGAAGGTGGTCAGGTTCTCATGCCGATCGACAGTTACGGCTTCAGCCGCCGCTTCGGCTGGACCAACGACCGCTTCGGAGTTTCGTGGCAGGTGAACCTGCCCTGAGATCGGCGCCCCACCACGCGGCACACAGCTGGTTTTCAGAAGCGCGCGCGGCTGGCATAGCTGCGCCATGACGCTGACTCTGTGGTATCATCCCTTCGCCTCCTTCTGCATGAAGGCATTGATCGCGCTCTACGAAAGCGGCGCGCCTTTCGATCCGGTGATCGTCGATCTCGGGGACGAGGCGTCGCGCAACGCTTTCCTGGCGGTCTGGCCCATCGGTAAATTCCCGGTGATCCGCGCCGCCGGAAGCGGCGAGATGATACCCGAATCGACGATCATCATCGAATATCTCGCCGAGCGATATCCGCAGGCCCTTCTGATTCCCACGGAGCCCGCCGCTGCCCGGGAGGTCAGGCTGTGGGATCGCTTCTTCGACAATTATGTCCATGTGCCGATGCAGAAGATCGTCGCCGACCGGTTGCGCGGCAGGGAAGCGCGCGATCCACAAGGTGTCGCCGAGGCACGGGCGCAGATGCGCAAGGCCTTTGGGTTGCTCGAAACACGGCTGGCCGAACGCGAATGGGCGGCGGGTGGCTTCTCCATGGCGGACTGCGCGGCGGCTCCGGCGCTTCATTATGCCTGGAAGGTCGAGCCCTGGCAGGACCGGCCAGCCCTTTCCGCCTATTTCGCCCGGCTGAACGCCCGGCCTTCGGTCGCCCGCGTGTTCGCAGAAGCGCAGCCTTACGCGCACTTCTTCCCGCGGGAATGACGACCGGCGACAAGCCGTTAGCGTGACAGGGCGTGTCGCGGACACCCGTTTATCGGGGGTTCAGCTTGGAGTTATTAGCCTGTGTTTCCAGACTGTTTCACATGGAGGCCAACCCATGAAGCTCGTTCGGACCGCCATCATCGCCGGTGTCGCTTCGGCCGCCCTGGCGGGTGCCGCGCTCGCTGCCGATGACAAGGTGATGCTGGTCGCTCTGCCCGACGGATCGGTGCAGCACATTCGCTATGAGGGCGACGTCGCCCCGCAGGTCGTCCTCGTTCGCCAGTCCGCTCCTGCGGAGCTGTTCGCCGTCGCCTTCGGACCAGGCTCGGTCTTCGCCGAAATGGAGCGCATGGCCGCCGTGATGGAGGCGCATAGCGAGGCGATGATGCGCCAGGCGGCAATGATGCGGGCTCGGACGCCCGCCGCCAACGGCAAGGGGATCGTCATGACCAACGCCGCCGGCCAGCCGGTCGGCGTGATGCACTATAGCTATGTGTCCAGCACCACCGGTGCCGACGGCTGCACCCGAACCGTACGGATCAGCTCGGACGGCGGTACGACCGACCAGGCCAAGGTGATCCGCACGAGCACGGGCGGCTGCGATGCGGACCAGCTTGCCCCCGGGGCCAAACCGGTGGCGCCGACCATCACCCCGGCCACCCGGCGCGCTCCCAAGATCGTGCCCGTCAGCACACCCAAGCCGAAGCCGGAGTTCACCTTCACACCCTCCAGAACCTGAGCCTGATCCAGGAGAAGCGAGAGGGCCCGGTCGCCCCCGGGGGCCTTTCGATTGCCCGGAGGAGATCGCTTGCACTGGCCTTTGTCGTTCGCACCCGCTATCGGGCGCGCATCTTCGAAAAGGCTTGAGACAATATGGGTTTTCGCTGTGGTATCGTCGGGCTGCCCAATGTCGGCAAATCCACCCTGTTCAACGCGCTGACAGAGACCGCAGCGGCGCAGGCGGCCAACTACCCCTTCTGCACGATCGAACCCAATATCGGCCAGGTCGCGGTGCCCGATCCGCGGCTGTACGAGATCGCCCGGATCGGCGGATCGGCCAAGATCATCGAGACCCAGCTCGCCTTCGTCGACATCGCCGGACTGGTGCGTGGAGCCTCGAAGGGCGAAGGGCTCGGCAACCAGTTCCTCGGCAATATCCGTGAGGTCGATGCGATCGTCCATGTGCTGCGCTGCTTCGAGGATGGCGACGTCACCCACGTCGAGAACAAGATCGATCCGATCGCGGATGCGGAGACCGTCGAGACCGAGCTGATGCTGGCCGACCTCGAAAGTCTCGAGAAGCGCGTCCCCGCCTTTGCCAAGAAGGCAGCTCAGGGCGATAAGGAGAGCAAGGCCGCCGCCTCGGTGCTCGGCCAGGCGCTCGAACTGCTGCGCGAAGGCAAACCCGCACGACTGAGCCGGCCCAGGGACGACGATGAGGCACGCATCTTCGCCCAGGCGCAGCTGCTGACCGCGAAGCCCGTGCTCTACGTCTGCAACGTCGACGAGGGATCGGCGGCGGACGGCAATGAACTGTCCGCCCGGGTGTTCGAGAAGGCCGGGGCCGAGGGCGCCAAGGCGGTGATCGTATCGGCGGCGATCGAAGCCGAGATCGTGGCTCTCGAACCTGCCGATCGCGCCGAGTTCCTGTCCGATCTCGGCCTGACCGAAACCGGCCTTGCCCGCGTCATCCGCGCCGGCTACGAGCTGCTCGACCTGATCACCTTCTTCACCGTCGGGCCCAAGGAGGCCCGCGCCTGGACCGTCGAGAAGGGCGCCAGGGCGCCCCAGGCGGCGGGTGTGATCCACAGCGATTTCGAGCGCGGCTTCATTCGCGCCGAGACGATGGCCTATCAGGACTATGTCAGGCTCGGCGGGGAGGCCGCGGCGCGCGACGCGGGCAAGCTGCGCTCCGAAGGCAAGGACTATCTTGTCCAGGATGGCGACATCATGCTGTTCCGCTTCAATGTATAGACATTACGCGTCCAGCGCCCACCCCACCCTCCGACGCACGGCACGAGGCTTCGATGCGCTATTTCGAGGATTATGAAGAGGGCAGGATCGAGCGTTTCGGCGCCTATGAGGTGACTCGCGAGGAGGTGATCGAGTTCGCCTCGAAATATGATCCGCAAGCCTATCATCTCGACGATGCCGCCGCCGCGGCCAACCCGATCTTCGGGCGGCTCTCCGCGAGCGGCTGGCATACCTGCGCGATGACCATGCGCATGCTGACCGACGAATGGAACCAGGACGGCTATTTTTCGCTGGGCGGCGCCGGCGTCGACGAGCTGCGCTGGGTGAAGCCGGTCTATCCGGGCGACGTGCTGAGCATCGAAGCCGAGACAGTGTCGAAGAGTGTACCGCGCTCGAAGCCCGAACTCGGCTTCGTCCATTTCCGTCTAACAGTCTTCAACCAGGACGATGCGCCGGTGATGACGATGAAGGTCACCAATATCCAGAAGCGACGGCCGGCAAATTGAGTTCATTGCCCCGGCGCAGGCCGGGGCACTACATCAGCCTCAGCCAAATACCCGTGGCGCCAGCGTCGCCAGCCGCCGCTTCGTCGCGGCCGGCCAGGCCTCACGCGCGGTGATGACCGCGCTGTCGAGGGCATGGTGGCAGCCCTGCGGGCAGGCCCCGCCGCCGGTGGTACCGCTTGCCACCGCTGCCACCAGCGCCTGGGCTCGGGCGACATTGGCCTCCATCATGGCGATCACCGATTGCACGGAGACATCGTGAACCGACCAAGCGTCGTGATCGGTGATCATCGCCACGCTGGCGTAGCAAAGCTCCGCCTCCCGCGCGAGGCGCGCTTCCGGCAGGCCGGTCATGCCGACGACGTCGCAGCCCCAGCTCTTGTGGAGGAGCGATTCGGCGCGGGTCGAGAATTGCGGTCCTTCGATCACCAGCATCGTCCCACCGATGCGATACGCGCCGCCATCCGCCGCCAGCGCCTGAGCCGCCACTTCGCCGAGCCGGGCGCAGGTCGGCCGGCCGAAACCGACATGGCCGACAACGCCTTCGCCGAAGAAGCTGCGTCCGGCGCGCACCGTCCGGTCGATATATTGATCGACCAGCACGAAGGTCCCCGGCGGCACGTCATCGCTGAAGCCGCCGACCGCCGACACCGCCAATATCTCGGTGCAGCCCGCCGCCTTGAGCGCGGCGATGTTGGCGCGATAGTTGATCTCGCCCGGCGCGATCCGGTGCCCTCGGCCATGCCGCGGCAGGAAGGCGACCTCGCGGGCACCGATCGCCCCGATCAGCAGCGAATCGGACGGCTTGCCCCATGCGGTGTCGACCTCGATCCATTCGCCATCGGCGAGCGCCGGCATACGGTAAAGTCCGCTGCCGCCGATCAGGCCGAGCCGGTTGTTGGTCACGGTAGCGTCTCCTTGGTCGCCATCCCGGCAAAGGCCGGGGCGACGCCATTAAAAAAGGGCCGCCCGGTCATCCCGGACGGCCCTTTTTTCGTTCTGGCGGGAAGCGTCAGTGCTTCACGCCCGCCCAGATGTTGCGGTAGGCCAGATAGGCCAGCGTCGTCGCCATCAGCAGGAAGATGATGACGGCAAGACCGACCTGATGCCGCACCTGCAGCTTCGGCTCGGCGGACCAGATCAGGAAGGCGGATACGTCCTTCGACATCTGGTCGACGGTCGCCTTGGTGCCGTCGGCATAGCTCACCTGACCATCCGCCACGATCGGCGGCGGCATCGCGATGTTGAGGTTCGCGAAGTATGGATTGTAGTGCAGGCCTGGGCCGGTTTTCGAATCCGGGAACCTCTGGAGAAGCTCGGCGGGCTGGCTGGCCTTGTAGCCGGTCAGCAGCGAATAGACATAGGCTCCGCCGTCATGGCGCGCCTTGGTCATCAGCGAGAGGTCCGGCGGCAGTGCGTTGTTGTTCGCGGCGCGCGCCATGACCTCGTTCGCATAAGGCGCCGGGATCTTGTCCGCGGCGGTGCCCTTGCGAGTCGCGGCTTCGCCGGTGTCCGGGTTGATCGAGGGAACCTCGGTCGCCCAGTTCTTGGCGATCGCCTTCACTTCGGGATCGGTGAAGCCGAGATCCTTCAGGTCACGGAACGCGACGAGACGGAGCGAGTGACAGGCCGCGCAGACTTCCTTGTAGACCTGGAAGCCGCGCTGGAGCTGCTGGAGGTCGAACTTGCCGAACGGACCGTCGGTCGAGAAGGAGACCTCCTTCGGGTGAAGATGGAACTCATGCTCGGCGGTCGGCACTGGCGGCTCACTGACATAGGCTATCGCGCCCATGAGCAGCGAGTAGAGCAGGATTCCGGCAAAGCCGAGGCCGACGAGGAATGCGATGGGACGAACCATGGTCTCTATATCCCCTTAGGCCTGCGTGCTCGTCGAGAGCGTTGCACCGCTCTTTCCTTCCAGAACCGCCTCGGTGATCGAGTTCGGCAGCGGCAGCGGGCGCTCCATGCGCGAGACGATCGGCAGGATGATCAGGAAGTGCGCGAAATAATAAGCCGAGGCGAGCTGTGAGATCATCACATAGGGCTCCTCGGCCGGCGATCCTCCGCAATAGCCCAGGATGAGCACGTCGACGCACAGCAGCCAGAAGAACTTCTTGAACGCCGGGCGGTAATTGCCCGACCGCACCGGCGACTTGTCGAGCCACGGCAGGAAGAACAGCAGCAGGATCGCCGCGAACATCGCCACCACGCCCAGCAGCTTGGCGGGGATGCCGAAGATGTCGAAGGTGAAGGCGCGCAGGATCGCGTAGAAGGGCCAATAATACCATTCGGGCACGATGTGAGCCGGCGTCGAGAGCGGGTTGGCCGGAATGTAGTTGTCCGGATGGCCAAGCGCGTTCGGCGCGTAGAACAGCACAAGGCAGTAAAGAATCAGGAACACGCCCAGTCCGAAGCCATCCTTGGCAGTGTAGTAGGGATGGAAGGGGACCGTGTCCTGCGGACCCTTGACCTCGATGCCGGTCGGGTTGCTCGAACCTGGGATGTGCAGCGCCCAGATGTGCAGGATGATGACACCCGCGATCACGAAAGGCAGCAGATAGTGCAGCGAGAAGAAGCGGTTCAGCGCCGCGTCATCCGGCGCGAAACCGCCTAGCAGCCAGGTCTGGATGGGGGTGCCGACCACCGGGATCGCGCCGAACAGGCCGGTGATCACCTTGGCGCCCCAGAAGCTCATCTGCCCCC
>CAMLSA010000138.1 GCA_946482655.1 uncultured Sphingomonas sp.
GAGGCCGGCTCATAACCCAGAGTGAAGGCGCAGACGGGGCATACCCTCACCTCGAAATGGTTGAGCCGCTGGCAGTTGGGGCACGGATAAGGCGCCATGGACAGGCAACTCGCTTGTAGTTGGGAGGTTTAGGCCGCAGAACGCGGGTGAACCGTGGCGGGTTGCCCTTCGTCAGGCTAATTTTTTTACTTGCGATATGGCAAATCGATACACATCTGATCTGTTGCAGAAATGCAACAGGGTGATGGCAGGATGACAACGACGACTATGGCGGATCTCTATTCGAAACTTGGCGTGAAGCGGGGTGCCGACGAGGCCGAGATCAAGAAGGCCTATCGAAAGCTCGCGAAGGAGCTGCATCCCGACCGCAACCAGGACAATCCAAAGGCGACGGAGCGCTTCGCCGACGTGACCGCGGCCTATGACCTGCTGTCCGATCGGGACAAGCGCGCCCAATATGATCGCGGCGAGATCGACGAGCAGGGCAATCCGCGTGGCCCCTTCGGCTTTGGCGGCCGGGGCGGTGGCGGCTTCCGTCCGGGCGCCAGTCCGGGCGGCGCGAGCTATGAATTCAGCGGCGACGCGGCCGACTTCGGCGACATTTTCGAAGGGATATTCGGCCGTTCGCGTGGCGGTGGCCGGCGTCCGGGCGGCTTCGGCGGCTTCGGCACCCAGGGCGGCGGGATGCCGCTCAAGGGAGCGGACGTGGCCTATCGCCTGGCGGTGCCGTTCGAGGACGCCGCCGCGCTCAAGCCGCAGCGGATCACCCTGGCGAGCGGCAAGACGATCGACGTCAAGCTGCCCAACGGCGTCGAGACCGGTACGCAAATGCGGCTTGCCGGGCAGGGCGAGTCCGGCCCCGGCGGCAACGGCGACGCAATCATCACCGTCGACGTCCGGCCGCATCGTTTCTTCCGGCGCGACGAGGACGATGTCCGGCTCGATCTCCCCATCGCGCTCGATGAGGCGGTGCTGGGCGCGAAGGTCAAGGTGCCGACGGTCGATGGCGCCGTGATGCTCGGCATTCCCAAGGGCACCGGCTCGGGCAAGACGCTCAGGCTCAAGGGCAAGGGTTTTCACCGCAAGGATGGCTCGCGCGGCGATCAACTCGTCACGGTGATGATCGACATCCCCGCCGAGGACGCCGATCTCGAGGCGTTCGCCGAAAACTGGCCGGGCAAAGGCAAGCGCAACCCGCGCGCCAACATGGGCGTTTGAGGAAGCGGATGGCTTAACAGGGGCAGGAGCGCGCGCTTTGGAGACGGATCAATCCCCCGAGGCTCGTCGCAAGCGCCCCTTCGAGAAGCATCTCAACGAGATGCGTCCCGGCGGACGAATCTACACGGTGGTGCGACGCGCGGCGATCGGTGTCTACACCGAAGGCTTCATCCACGCCGGCAACATCGCCTATCTGGCGCTACTCACCCTGTTTCCCTTCTTCATCGTCATGGCGGCACTTGCGCAGCTGTTCGGCCGCACCCCTGATGTCCAGCACGCCGTCCACGGTTTCCTGCTGACAGTGCCGCCCTCGGTTCGCAATCTGGTGGCGCAGCCGATCAACGACGTGCTTGCCGCCAACAACCAGGGGGCGCTGCTGTGGCTTGGCGCGGCCGTGGGGCTGTGGACGGTTGGAAGCTTCGTGGAAACGATCCGGGACATCCTTCACCGTGCTTATGGCACCAGAATGTCGGCGAGCTTCTGGCATTACCGCGCGGGATCGATCCTGATCATCGTCATGTCCGTGATTCTCACCATGGCAGCCTTCAGCGCGCAGGTGGTCCTCACCGGCGCCGAGCAGTTCGTCCTGCGGCTGCTGCCGCTCGGCCCGGAAGTGCAACCGCTGATCAGCCTCTCACGCCTCGCCCCGCTGCTGATGCTGATCGGCGCGCTCTACGCGATGTTCGCGACGCTTACTCCCTCGAAATACCGGTACTCGCCTTGCCCCAAATGGCCTGGCGCCCTGTTTACGGCCCTTTGGTGGATGGCGGTGACGATGCTGCTGCCGGTGGTGATCGAGGCGTTCGGCGGCTATGGCCGTACCTATGGCAGCCTGGCGGGTGTCATAGTGGCTCTGATCTTCTTCTGGCTGGTCGGGCTCGGCCTTGTTTTCGGCGCGCATCTCAACGCGGCTCTAGCGGAGACCCCGGAAACTTCTGTAAAGGATCCGGCACCGACCGGCCAAGGGAGATGATGTGGCGGGATTGATGAAGGGGAAACGCGGGCTGATCATGGGGCTCGCGAACGATCGCTCGCTGGCGTGGGGGATCGCCAAGGCGCTTCATGAGCAGGGCGCCGAAATGGCGTTCAGCTATCAGGGCGAGGCGCTGGAGCGGCGTGTCCGCCCGCTCGCCGAGCAGGTAGGATCCGATTTCCTGATCGAATGCGACGTGGCCGACGATGCCGCGATGGACGTCGCCTTCGCCAGGCTCGCGGAGCGCTGGCCGACGATCGACTTCCTGGTTCACGCGATCGGCTATTCGGACAAAAACGAGCTTCGCGGAAAATATGTCGATACCAGCCTCGACAATTTCCTGATGACGCTGAACATCTCGGCCTACAGCCTGGTCGCGGTGACCAGGCGCGCCCGCCCGATGATGCCGAATGGCGGCTCGGTGCTGACGCTCAGCTATTATGGCGCCGAGAAGGTGGTGCCCCACTATAACGTGATGGGTGTCGCCAAGGCCGCGCTCGAGACCAGCGTCAAATATCTGGCGATGGACCTCGGCCCCGAGAATATCCGCGTCAACGCGATCTCGGCCGGGCCGATCAAGACGCTCGCGGCGAGCGGCATCGGCGATTTCCGGTATATTCTAAAATGGAACGAGCTCAATTCGCCGCTTCGCCGCAACGTCACGATCGAGGATGTCGGCGGCGCCGGACTCTACATGCTGTCGGACCTGGCGAGCGGCGTTACCGGGGAGATTCACCATGTCGACGCAGGCTACAACGTCATCGGCATGAAGGCGGAGGATGCGCCCGACATAGCTCTGGCGTAAAACCATCGGAAAACGCGCTCTCTGGAGAAAAGGGGGGAGGGCGCCCGGAGATAAAGCGACCACCTCTGGTTCGGCAGTTACATCTTCTCGAAAAGAGGGGTTTCGCGCCCTGCGCTTCTGGAACAATGACGTGATCGAGAATCTGGATGGGGTAGTATCGGTGATTGTGGAAGCGTTGCAAGGCCCTCACCCTCCCAAGCCTGCGGCTTGGGGCCCTCCCTCTCCCCTGAAAGGAGAGGGGTCTTGAGCTACAACTCCTTCGGGCGCGTGTTTCGTTTCTCCACCTGGGGAGAGAGTCATGGGCCGGCGATCGGCGCGGTTGTCGATGGCTGCCCGCCGGGGCTTGCGCTGAGCGAGGCGGATATCCAGCCCTGGCTCGACAAGCGCCGGCCGGGCACGTCGCGCTTCACCACCCAGCGGCAGGAGCCCGATCAGGTGCGTATCCTCTCGGGCACCTTCGAGGGCAAAACCACCGGCACGCCGATCAGCCTGATGATCGAGAATGTCGACCAGCGTTCGAAAGATTATTCGGAGGTGGCGGCCGCCTATCGGCCGGGCCATGCCGACTATGCCTACGAGGCCAAATACGGCCTTCGCGACTATCGCGGCGGCGGGCGCTCCTCCGCGCGGGAGACGGCGTCGCGGGTGGCGGCGGGTTCGGTTGCGCGGCTGGTGATCCCCGAGGTCCGGATCCGCGCCTATCTGGTCGAGCTCGGCGGCGACTCGATCGACCACACCGTCTTCGACGCCGCCGCCATCGACGAAAATCCCTTTTTCTGTCCCGATCGGGCGGCGGCCGGGCGCTGGGAGAAGATCGTCGATGACGCCCGCAAGGCCGGATCGTCCGTCGGCGCGATCATCGAATGCGTGGCCGAAGGCCTTCCGGCGGGCTGGGGCGCGCCGCTCTACGCCAAGCTCGACAGCGAGCTGGCGGCGGCGATGATGAGCATCAACGCGGTCAAGGGGGTAGAGATCGGCGACGGCTTCGCGGCGGCGCGGCTGACCGGCGAGACCAATGCCGATCCGATGCGTCCCGGAGAGGATGGCAAGCCGGTCTTCCTCGCCAATCACGCCGGCGGCGTCGCGGGGGGCATTTCGACCGGGCAGCCGGTGGTGGTGCGGGTCGCCCTAAAGCCCACCTCGTCGATCCTGACCGCGATGGAGACGATCGGCCGCGACGGCCGGGCCGCCGATATCCGTACCAAGGGCCGCCACGATCCCTGCGTGGGCATCCGTGCCGCGCCGGTCGTCGAGGCGATGATGGCGCTGGTGCTCGCCGATCAGAAACTGCTGCACCGGGCGCAGACGGGATGAGCGAGCACGATGCTACCGGTCGGATCGCCCGGCGCATCCATATCAAGGGCAGGGTGCAGGGCGTCTGGTACCGCGGCTGGACCGTCGACCAGGCGCGCGAACTTGGTCTCGACGGTTGGGTACGCAACCGGATCGACGGCTCGGTCGAGGCGGTGGCGGCCGGACCCGCCGAGCAGGTCCAGGAACTGGTCACCCGCTGCCGTCGAGGCCCGCCCGCCGCGCGGGTCGAGGCGGTGACGGTGGAGGAGACGCCCGGCGTGGGGGCCGCCGGCTTCGTTCAGAAGCCCACGGTATGAACGTGCGCCCGATCCGCGTCGGCGCGCTGGAGGAACTGCCGCACGGTTTTCTCGGCCGCGAGGGCGGTGTCTCCGAAGGCATTCACGCCGGCCTCAACGCCGGGCTCGGCTCCGATGACGATCGCGAGGCCATCGTCGAGAACCGGCGGCGCGCGGTCGAGGCGGTGGCCGCCGGCCATCGGCTCGTCACGCTGCACCAGGTTCATTCGCCCGACACGGTGACGGTCACCGCGCCCTTCGCCGATGATGAGCGCCCGCATGCCGATGCTCTCGTGACCGACCGGCCGGGGCTGTTGCTGGGCATTCTCACCGCTGATTGCGTCCCTGTGCTGTTCGCGGATCCACGGGCAGGGGTGATCGGCGCGGCGCATGCCGGATGGAAGGGGGCGATCGCCGGCGTGACCGATACGGCTATCGCTGGAATGGAAGGGCTTGGCGCGGACCGGGCGGCGATCGTCGCGGCGATCGGCCCCTGCATCGCGCGGGCCAGCTATGAGGTCGACGAGGCCTTCATGCGCCGTTTCGAGGCAGACGACCCCGCCAATGAGCATTTCTTCGCCGACGGCCTTCGGCCGGGCCACGTCCAGTTCGATATCGAGGCCTATGTCGCGCACCGGCTCGCGTCGGCGGGGATCGGCCGTGTGATCGCGCTGGGCGAGGACACCTATGCCCAGCCTGACCGCTTCTTCAGCTTCCGCCGCGCGACGCATCGCGGCGAGCCCGGCTATGGTCGCCAGATGTCGCTGATCGGACTGCCCGGCTGAAGGCTAGAACGGGACCGCTTTCGATTCGCGCGAGAAGCTCATGTAACCGACGTTGACCCCCAGCCTCCAGCCGACACCGAGCCGGATCGGGATCAGCACGACATTGCCGCGGCGCAGATAGGTGGCGGTGAAGCCTCCGACGACATAGGCGGTACCCTCGACGGCGGGGTAACGGCGGTAGATGTCGGCCGTGTCGAACAGATTATAGACGAGCACGAAGCTCTTCGAGCCGTTGGCGCCCAGATCGAAGCCGAGCGAAGGACCGGTCCAGTAGATCGGCATCTGGCCCTCGACCTTGTGGAACAGCGTTCCCGATCCCCAGCGCGCACCGACAATGATCGCGCCTCCCGCCTCGCGCCCGGCGATATAGGCGTTGGGCTCGCCTTGCTCCTTGAAGATCTTCTCGATAAGGCCCGCCAGGCCCTCGGCGCCCTTGCCGAACACGCCTTCGGCGGCGCTGAGCACGTCATCCTTGGCGTAGCTGTTGTTGTTGGCGGCGGCCGCGGCGGCGTCGGCGCGGGGGGTGGACACCGGCTGGCCTTCGACGACGACCATTTCGCTGGCGGCGGCCCCAGCCGCCTCCTCGGTGCTTTCGGGTGTGGCCTGTTCAGCGGCTTCATCGGCGGAAGCCGCGGTGACCTTGGTGCCGTAATCGCCCTCGCTCGCGGGTACCGGTGCGAGGTCGCTCGCCTGATTGGGATCGACCGTCCGCATCTGCGACTGAGCGGCACCCGCCCCGCCGAGGGTCAGTATCGCCATCAGGGCCAGCACTACACCGCTCTTCATCGCCACTCTCCGCTCACCGCTTTGCCAGTTAGGTAAAGCCTCTTTTGGCTGTCGCTGCAATGAACGCCGCGCGAAAAATGCCAGCTGCTTTTGCCCACGGAGGCGGTTGATCGCGTGGCACCCGACCGCTATAGCCCGGCCTCTGCCTTCCCGGAGACGTGGGTGAGTGGCTGAAACCAGCGGTTTGCTAAACCGCCGTA
>CAMLSA010000139.1 GCA_946482655.1 uncultured Sphingomonas sp.
CAGCCCCCCCCCCCGCAATGATCACATCATTTTTTGCATTCGGCCCCAAGCCCATTAGGCGTTCAATCATCGGGTAAGCCGCCTTTCCGGACGTCTTTCGCACGTCATACGAGCTTTGCCATCAGACGGCCTGCAGCGCCCTGCTCCGCAGCCAAATTACGGTTATATGCGAGCGGCATGCGCGGACTCTTCCAGCGCAGCGCGTCCATGATGCCGGCAAGGTCCTCGCCGCTCGCGAACAGATCCTGGTTCAGTCCGACCCGTGTCGAATGCGCGCTGACCCCCTTGAGCAGCCGCGCCAGATCGTCCGCCGTCAGATCGGGGAGCGCGCCCCGATCGAACGCCCGCCGGATCATCGCCCGCCAGATCGGGCCGATTGAGCCGGGATGGAGGGACGCCATCCCGACGTCATAGTCCACGCGCGCCGGGACCGCACGTTGCGAGAGCGTCTTGCGCAGGTCCCAGGCTTCGCGGCTTGAGATCGTCTCGATCCGGCGTCCCTTGACCGCAGCCCGCGCCTTGGTGCGCCGCACCTGGACCCGGCGGAACAGCGGCCCGGAGGAGATGCCCGCGGCCTCGGTCCAGGCCGCGAGCGCCCGCACCGAGCGCGGCGACAGGAAGGCGGTCGCCCCCTCCCCTTCCGGATCCCCCTTGCTGCGCGGGATGGCCAGCAGCCGCGCCTCGGGATCGAGCGCGTCGACGATGTGCTCAACCTCGATCGCCACGAGCTCCGAGGCGCGCAGCCCGGTGTCATAGGCGACCGACAGCAGCGCCCGGTCGCGCAGCCCCGGCAAGTTCTCCGCGCAGGCCTCGAGCAGCGCCCGCACGTTGAGGCCGCGGGGGCTGTCGCGCTCGACGTTCCGAACCGGCCCCTTGAAGCGAAGCGGCCGCGCCTGCGCCTGGACGGTCCCCTTCTCGCGGCGGATCGCCCGCAGCCGCAGCTTGACCAGCTCGGCCTGGGTCGGATCCTTCAGGTCGAGCAGCTGGTGGATCTTGGCGATCGACGCCTTGTAGCGGCCGAGCGAGGCGGGCTTGGCCCCCTGCCCCGCCCGCGCGTCGCAATAGTCGGCGACGGTCTCGGGCGTCGCCGGCAGTGCGACCCGGCCCGCACGCCGGCACCAGAGGTCGAACGCCTCGAGGTCGGATTTGAGCGCGCGGATCGAGTGCGGCGAACTCGCTGCCTGGTAGGCGGCGATCAGCGCCGCGTTGATGATGATGCGAGCCCCGCCGGGGTCGCCGGCGTGCATCTTGACCACGGCCCAGGCGAGATCGTCGGCCGACGATACTGGCGCGAGCGCACCGTCTTCGCCTGCTATAGGGGCGTTTTCGTCGAGAGGCGCGGCGTGATCCATCGGCGCGATGTGTACTCCACCTTATCAAGAGCCGTCAAATCCGCTTATGTGATAACTGCAATTATCCCATGTGCGTTTACAGACCATCCGAGCGGTTGTGCAGCCAACTGTATTTCACTACACATCACGGATGGCGCCCTTCCATCCCCTCGCCGCCGATGCGGACGTTCCCTGCGAGGAGTTGGGCCTCGCCCAGGCCGAATGTGCGTTCGCGCTCGGCCGCCTCGACGGCATCCTCGCCGGCCTCACCGATATCGAAAAACGGCTGTTCTGCGTAGGGTTGCTGCGCGAGGTGCTGCTCTCGGCCCTGGCCCAGGCGGGGTTCACCGACGCCGAGCTGCGATTCAACGCGTGGTTTTCCGGGCTCGATCGCGGGCCGCAGGAGACCCCCCTCACCCCCTGTTCCGCGCATGCCATGGTCCACGCGCTGCTCGCAGAATTGGGTCATCACCCCTGGACACCGCTCGCCGAGGCCGCGCAGACCGTCGCCGCGGCCGCTCGCTTCACTGCCGGCCACCCGCCCCAAACCGAAGACACGCTGGCGGGTGAGGCGCTGGCCAAGGCGGCCGAGCTGGCCAAGCAAGCAGCCACGAACGACGATACTGCCCTACCCTTCGCGGGTCTGGCTCGTCTCAACGCGCTGCTGCGTGCCGATGCGCTGTTCGCGCCGGTGGAACGCGCGGTGCGAAGCTTTTCGCTCGGCGGGCGTGATGTGGCGATCGAACAGGCCGCCCCGCGCACGCCGCTCTGGGCGGTCGACGCGGCGCTAGGGCAGCTGCTGGTCGCGGCCGGGACCTGGGCCCGCGCCCTCCCCTGCCCCGGCGCGGTGACCGCCGAAACGCTGCAGCCGCAGCTCTGGCCCGGCGAACGCACACTGCTGGCCGCCCGCAGCCTTCATGCCAGCGTTGCCCGGCTTGCAGAGCTGGTCGCGAAAGCGCGACGTCGCGGGGTGCTGATGCGGGACCATCTGGGGCATCTGCGCGCGAGCGCGCGGGCGCCGCAGGTGTGGATCGTGCTTGCCGGCTTCGCGCCGCTGGGGCTCGACCAGATGGCTGCGGCCTTCGGGGTCAGCCGGCGCGGCACCTATGCGGTCGGCGACGCTCTCATAGCCGCGGGCCTGGCCCGGCGCGAAACGGTCAAGGGCAAGGTGCAGATGGTCGCGGAGGAACCCCGAAGCGGGCCGCTCTCGGAACCAGGGGACGAGGCTACTGCCCTCCCCCACTCTGCTCTGGCCGAATTTGATGCGGTGATGGCCGAGGTCGACCGGCTGTTGGCCCGCAGTGCGGGTCAACCCTAGCGGGGGGCTCTCAGAGCAGCGTCAGGATCCAGGACGGTGAGCGCTGCGCCATCGCCTGGCTGTCCCTTCTCGTGCCATTGCCACAGCACCAGGTTCCGACCGCCAGGATTCTGGACCGAGGGTACGAGTGCGCCCTCGGCTCCTGCCGCGATCAGCTCGTCCGTCAGCGCCCAGTTCGGCGGCGTTTTGCCATCGAGCAACGCCACAGCCTTCCAGTTCGCCGCCAAGGCTTCGGCAACACGCCCATCGCAGGGGGCGGCCGCAGCGTCGGTGAGATCCGCAATCGCCCCAACGTCGAGGTGATATGGGACAAGCGTCCCGGGCTTTGGCAGCCCTTGATAATATTCAGCCACCGCCGTGACCGCATCGGCTGCCAGATAGAGCGCCGGACACCCTTTCCTGTTCCAGCGACCGCCATAGAGCCGCGCGCCCTCGCCCGACGTCGGACTGAACTGATGGCGGATCCCGATCATCCGCCAGAGCGGAAGCAACAACGGGCCAAGCGCATAGGTCATGGGGCCGCTCTACCGGCCAGTGGGGAACATGGGCACGGTCAAGCCAGTGAACCAGGGTGAACCATGTCAGGAATAGACGCCGGCGGCCATGCGATCGAGGTCCTCGATTACGCTATCGGCATGCCCATCCTCGACCAGTTCCTCGGCCGTCTTGCCAAATCCGGGCAGAGGCTGATGCTTGAACCAGATGATCGCCTTGCCTTCATCGCCTGCGAGCTCGGCGGCGCGCGCGATAATCCGGGCAATTTCCCCCAGCTTGGCCTGCACAGCCGGGCTGCCGGGATGCGTGGTCATCGTGTTGCGATTGAGGTGCGCGAGCCGCGACAGACGCGTCATCGGCAGACGCAGGCGCTCCGCCATGCGGCGCGGCGCGATCATGTCGCCCTCACGAATATCGTCCAAAAATGCGGCAAGCATGAGTGCACTCCTTGCCTCTTATATGCACCCAAATCCATATCGTTTCAATGAATCGATTGGCCTGTGCAGATCACAACACTTCCGCGGCCGAGCACACAGTTTCAGCACGCCGAAGAAAATCAGGCCCAATGCCGATCCAGGAGCACTTTCAACGCGGCCTCAGCTTCAACTCGCGTACCGCCAGCATGTGGGAGCAACGTCAGCTTGAGACCCTTGCGATCCACCGCCTCCACTTTCAGCAGTGGTTTTCCTCCTTCGGACACGATCGTTTCCGGCTTTCCTGACTTCTTGGGGGATCCTGACCTCTTGGAGGGATCGGCCGCCAAAGCAAGTGCGCGAATGACGTCAGGAACCGGCATCGACACCGCCCGATCGGCCTGCGCCTCCGCGAGCCGCCTCGCCTCAGTAAATACACGCTGACGTCGGTCCTCCGGTTTCAGAAGCGGTTTGATCGCCGTGACATGCTTGATCCTCAGATCCTGCGGGACGGCGAAGGCCGCCATCAGTTCCGCCGGCAGCCGGGCAAGGTCGAGATAACGGCTGAGCCAACTTTCCGTCACGTTGATTCGCTCGGCCATGACCTTCTGGCGCCCCTCATAATAGGCGTCGAGGGCGCGCAAATAGTCGCGCGCGCGTTCCAGGTCGGTAAGATCATCGCGCGCTCGATTCTCGAGGTCGGCGAGACGGAAGGCCTCCTCGTCGGTCAAGCTACGGATATCGACGAGGAAGCGGAAATCCGGATAGTTATGGGCGCGAAGCCAGCTGATCGTCCAATGCCTACGCGCGCCGCAAATCACCTCGAAATCGAAAGCAGGATCGTCCTTCACTCGCCGGACGATGGCGGGCATTTCCTGTTTGCCCTGCGCCTTAATGCTCTCGATGAGATCGGCGCACCGCTCCTCGTTAAGCAGCGCATATTCGCGGTTATGGCCGACCCACATCCGGCAGCGTGCCGGATCAACGAGTTCATGGGTGCGTGAGACGACACTGCCCGTCGCCAATTCGGCAAGCCGGCTTTCTCGCCCCGCCAGGACGCTCGCACCGATGCCGGGGCGCCGGGCCGCTGGAGCTTGCGCCCCCGGGTCGATTCCGGCGACCAGATCAGCCGCGAAGTTGGCGTTTTTCTTGCTCATCATCCACCCCTTCTACCCGGAATTGCACCGGTGCAATTTTGCTCGCATCAAGCGAGGCCCTCCTTGCGCAAGCGCGCCAGATGGCTGGGCCACATCGACCGGATGTCGACCTCGATTTCACTGTTCACGCCGTCGAGATAGGCGAGGCAGCGGTTGCGCACCGCCGAACTGGTGACAGGTCCGTCAAGCTCATAGACGGTCATCAGCCGCGCCGTCGCATTGTCGATTTCCGCCGAATCCTTGAGCGGTGTGCGCACGATCGCGTGGCCGAAAAGGGTCCGCATCAGGTTCAGCAGTTCCTTCTGCATCGACTTGTTCTCGTCGACCTTGGAGGCGACGAAGCGCAGAAACTGCAGCGACGGGGCCAAGCCGCGATCGGCCAGCGTCTCGATGGTCTCGTCGAGCATGGCGAGGAAGGCTGCAGTCGACGAGAAGTCCATCACCGTCGGCGGCACCGGCACGACCAGCGCATTGGCCGCACGCAGCACCGAAAGCGAGATCGCGCCAAGCGCCGGCGGCGGATCGAGAACGACGACATCGAACCGATCGGCAATGCTCGCAATGCCTTGCGCCATGCGGTCGATCAGGTTCCCCTGCCCCCGCGCCATGCGCGCTGCGATTTCATATTCCGACTGGAACAGCCGCAGATTGGCCGGGACAAGCTCGAGACCGTCGAAGTGGGTCTTGCGCAAGGCATAGTCGAGCGACTCCATGTCGTCGTGCCGCAGGAACGGATAGAGCGTGTCCTCCTCGGTCAGATCCAGGTCGGGAACATAGCCAAACAGGGTCGTTGCCGACGCCTGGCTATCGCAATCTATGAGAGCCACCCGGTAGCCCTTGATCGCGAGATATTGGGCCAAATGCACCGACAGGGTCGATTTCCCCACCCCGCCCTTGAAGTTCTGCACCGCGATAACGCAGCAGGGATCGGTTGCAGCCCGCCAGGGCCGGGTGCCGAACAGTCCCCGCATGTCGTTGAGCTGCGCCAGAGTATAGCCGACACGCCGATTATTTTCGGTTCGCGGAGGGGGCGGCAAGCGGCCGTCCTTCTCGGCCTCACGAATGGCCGCCGCGGTTCGGCCAACCAGTTCCGCGGCCTTGCCGATCGGGAAGGTGGGCTCGCGGCGCTCGTCCGCCCGGGCACTCCGTGCAGAGTCGCGGAGCCGCTCGAGAACAGAGCTGGTCCGTTGTGCGAGCGTTGAGACGGACAGCAGGTTCTGCGTACCTTCAATATCGAGTGATGCAGCCAAGAGAGGCCCCCTTGCGAAACTGAAGGGGGCATAGCTCAATTTGCACTTTTAGGTCAATCAAAGGCTTATTTTCGCAAGTCGCCCTGGGACGACAGGGTGATTTGGGCGCAATCGGCGTCGCGGACCTCTGCGCGCACCTTTAACCTGACCTCTTGGGGGCCGTTCGCCCCGAAATTGCACCGGTGCAATTTCGGCTCAGGGACGCCCGCGCCGCGCCAGGAAGCTCTCGCAAAAGCCGGTCCAGGACGCGATCAGCTTGGCGCCCTTGAGCTTCGCCAACCTCTCGCCCATCTGCTCGCGATAGGCATCGGCAATGAGATCGATGTCCCAACCG
>CAMLSA010000140.1 GCA_946482655.1 uncultured Sphingomonas sp.
TGATATTTACCGTATTTCTCGAAGTTTTCGGCGACCTGGGCGGCGAGTTCACGGGTCGGCTCCAGGATCAGCGAGCGCGGCATGCGCGCCCGGCTGCGGCCATGCGCCAGGATGTCGATCATCGGCAGCACGAAGCTGGCGGTCTTGCCGGTGCCCGTCTGGGCGATGCCGATCAGATCCTTCATCATCAGGATTGGCGGGATCGCCTGCGCCTGGATCGGCGTCGGCTCATTATAGCCAGCCTCCGATACCGCGCGGAGAAGTTCATCGGAAAGGCCGAGATCGGCAAACGACATAATATATCCGGAAATAGGGCGGCACGATGCACCGCTCGAAGCGCCGCGATTGAGCGCGAAGCCGCGATTTGTCAAGGCAATTGGGGCTGCCGGGTATATTTCGGCAATGCTGAAACGGCGGCGCCGATCCGCATGTTCACCGCTCGCAACGGACCGCTGCCATACTCCACATGGGAGGAACTCAAGCCTCACTCGTCCGCAACGAGCTTCCTGAACCGACGGATTTCGCACTGCCCCCCCGCCCGCGTCCGGATCACATCGCGTTCGGCGCAGATTTTACCGTCATCGGTGGGGAGGATGTAGAAGCCCGAATAATAATCGAGCGCCGGGCATCGCGACGAGAAATGGGCCCGCAACCGCTGCCCGCCCCTGAGGGCGAGATCGATGGCGTCGTCCGCGACCACGGCTGCGCCGGCGATGGACGACATGGCCACACATCTGGGCCCCTTCTTCGACTTCCATTTGAGCGGCTTGGCCGGTGTCCGGCGGGGCACCCTGACGATCAGCGACTGCTCGATCGTCAGCTGGGCAAGCTCGACAGTGCGCGATTCAGCCCCCACGGGCGCCGCGCCGCCCGTGGCCGCGAAGAGCAACAGAGGGACACCGGTGCACAGCAGTCGCGGCAAGCGGCCCGAATTCACGATCGAAGATCCACCCTTCCACAGGCCCCGCTCTTTTGAGCGATCACCCTAAACCGTTCATCCCTCTGCGCAATCGGTTGAACAGCGGATTAACTGGCAAATCTCCCGAGCCCTGCATTATGTTCCCGACATGACCGGCCTCAATTTCCCGGAGAAGCCATTGCTCGACAAGCTCGCCGCCCTACTGGGGCCGCAGGGCTTCGTCACCGACCGCGATCTGATCATCCCGTGGCTGACCGATTGGCGCGAACGCTACCATGGTGAAAGCGCGGCGCTGCTCGCTCCCGCGACCAGCGAGCAGGTGTCGGCTATCGTCCGGCTCGCCGCCGAGGCGCGCGTGGCCTTGGTGCCGCAGGGTGGCAATACCGGCACCGTCGCGGGCGCGACGCCGGCGGCCGACGGGTCGGCGCTGCTGCTCTCGCTGCGTCGGATGAACAGGATCCGGTCGATCTCGGCCATTGACAATGCCGCCGTCGCCGAGGCCGGCGTGATCCTGTCGAACCTTCACGATGCCGCGGCGGAGGTCGGCCGGCGCTTCCCGCTATCGCTCGCTTCCAAAGGTTCGGCGACGATCGGCGGGCTGGTTTCGACCAATGCGGGCGGAACCCAGGTGTTGCGCTTCGGCCCGATGCGCGCGCTCGTCCTTGGCATCGAAGCGGTGCTGCCCGACGGCTCACTGTTCGACGGGCTCGCCACGCTCCGCAAGGATAATCGAGGCTATGATCTGCG
Source organism: uncultured Sphingomonas sp. (assembly GCA_946482655.1). Next base: position 1,667 of record CAMLSA010000140.1, read on the forward strand.
CCAGCTGCTCACCGGTGCCGAGGGAACGCTGGGCGTCGTCACGGCGGCGGCGCTGCGGCTCGTGCCGGCGGTGGCCTCGCGCGTGGTCGCCTGGGTGGGGCTGGGCACCCCCCAGGATGCGCTCACCCTGCTCCGCCGGCTCGAGGAACGGACCGGCGAGGCGGTCGAGAGTTTCGAACTGGTTCCGGCCAACGCGCTGGCGCTGGTGCTCGACAAGATTCCCGGTGCTCGTGCGCCGCTCGCAGAAATTTGCCCATGGAACGTGCTGATCGAGGCGGTCGGGACCCATGGCGGCCCCGAGCCGGTGGAGGTGATCGAGGAAGGCCTCGCCGCGGCGATCCGGGAAGGGCTGGTGCGCGACGCCGCGATCGCGGCGAGTGAAGCCCAGGCGGAGGCGCTCTGGGCGCTGCGCGAGTCGGTGTCGGAAGCCGAGAAGATCGACGGCCCCTCCGTCAAGCACGATATCTCGGTGCCGGTATCGGAAATGCCCGCCTTTCTCGATCGCGAGCGGGAACGGGTGGAGGCCCGCTTCCCCGGTTCACGGATCATCGCCTTCGGCCATCTCGGCGACGGAAATATCCATTTCAACCTGCTCCCGCCCGAAGGTGCCGACCGCAACGGCTGGATCGGCCAATATGGGCGGGCGGCGAGCGAGATGGTGCATGACTTGGTCGCGGCCGCCGGCGGATCGCTGTCGGCCGAGCACGGCATCGGCCAGGCCAAGCTCGGCGAGTTCGCCCGGTTGACCGATCCGGTCCGGCTGCACGCGCTCCGGGCGATCAAGGCGGCGCTCGACCCGTTGGGAATCATGAACCCGGGAAAGCTTGTTCCACTTGCTTCCGGCGATCAGGGCCAATAGACGGCGGCGGCATCGATCGGGTCCAACGCCCTTATATCCCGGATGGCATTTCAGGAGACTTCCCATGGCGAGCGCCCCGGCCAACGCCCTGCCCCTTTTCTACAACGAGCTGCAGCCGCTTTCGAGCCAGCTCCACGCCAATTGGAAAGCTCGCACTGTCGAGTCGGCGCCCTTCTTCGCCAAAGCGCATGCGGTGCCGCTGACGGTCGAGGAATTCATTCTGGCGCAGCGTCATTATCCGATCGTCTTTTCGGTCGGCCCAAACCCGGTGCCTCTGGCCCTGTTCGGGCTCAACGAAGGTGTCAACGTCTTCACGGACGACCAGGGCATCCCGACCGGAAACCTCTACATTCCGGCTTATGTGCGCCGCTATCCGTTCATGCTCGCCCGCCTGCGCGACGACAGCGACGAACTGTCGCTCTGCTTCGACAACAGCGCGGGCAACCTGGGCGAGTTCGAGGACGGCCTGCCGCTGTTCGAGGGCAACGAGCCGGCCGAGGCGATCAAGAACACGCTCTCCTTCTGCGAGCAGTTCGAACAGGCCGGCATGCGTACCGGCATGTTCATGGAGGAGCTTCAGCAGAACAAGCTGCTGATCGACGGAGAAGTGACGATCGAATCCGAAGGAGCCGACCAGCCGTTCGTTTATCGCGGCTTCCAGATCATTTCGGAAGAAAAGCTGAAGGAACTGCGCGGCGATGTCCTGCGCAAGATGGTCCAGAACGGGCTCCTGCCGCTGATCTACGCCCATCTTTTCTCCTTATCGCTGATTCGCGATGTCTTCGCTATGCAGATGCAGCAGGGCAAGACGCCGCAGGCGACTCCCGGCGATCCCGGCTGACCGTAAAAAAAGAGCGTAAGAGCTGGCCTCTATAAGGAATTTCCCCGAGCAGGGCGAACTATCCTTGAAAGACCTGGGGAACGGTCCTATCTTGTTGCCGTGCGGTGGTCGTGCCCCCCTTTCGCGGCCCCGTACGACGCATCCCTCGGGATGCGTTCCTCCCTGAACCTTGGCCACCTCGTGCGTAAGCACGAGGTGGTTCTTTTATTCAGGACCGGGCCTACACCCTCTGTTAAGCCGTCTTCACTGCCTTGATCGTCTTGACGACATCGAGGAAGATGTTGTCGACCTCGGTGACCTGGAACCCCGCAGCGCGCACATTGGATATGGTGTCGCGGTTCATCGCGGGGCCAATCTTCTCGGTCAGGTTGGTCATCAGGTCCATCATCAGCCGGAACGGATGGAAACGGCTGCCGGTATGTTCGAACATGAACAGCTTGCCCTCCGGCTTCAGCACTCTGTGGAGCGCCCTTAGCCCGTTCACCGGATTCGGCACCGAACAGAAGGTGCACGAGGTGTAGACCTGATCGAAGCTCTCAGGCTCGAACGGCATTTCGTGGACGTCCATCACTTCGGCGCGAATCGTTCCGTCATAGGCGGCGATGCGCGGCTGCGCCTGCTCGATCATCTTCGGGCTGATGTCGATCGCGGTGATGTCCCGCCCGGCGGGAAACGACGGAATGTCGAGGCCGGTGCCAAGGGCCAGGAACAGGACTCTCCCTTCCATATGGCTGAACAGCGCTTGCTTGAAAGGCTTCCAGCGCCGTTCCGCGCCCTGGCTCGCCATGCCATCGAAGCGCGGCGCAAGACGGTCCCACTTTGCGCGGGTCACGGCATCGGCCATGTCAGCTCGCCTTGGGCTGGCGGGCAACGCCGCGCAGGATGGTGTTGACGATCCAGATGAAGATGATCTCCGCAATGCCGCAGGCCGCGCCCATCTCCATTGCATGTTGCATCGGCAGCGGCATCATCGCCGCCATCATACCGACCACCATGCCAGCCCACATACCGGTGTACATGGCAGGAATCATCGCCTCCATCGCGCCGAGCTTGATCCCGACCGGGAAGTACAACACCAGGCCGGCGATCATGCCGAGCGCCATCATCGCGAACATGGCCCCCCACATGTTCCAGGCTGGACTGACGATGGCCCAGGCGATCAGCCCCGCAATTACCCCTGTCACCAGATTGGCGAGAAAATCGCCGACGACGTAGAACAAGCGATGATCCAAGGCCCCACTCCCACTTAATCTCTAGCGGGCATGGTGCCGGTTAATGGCCTGATTGTCCACTATGCCACGCGCCTCTTATTCGGCGGCGACCGACAATCCGGGGCTGAATATTCCGCTGAGCCGCGCGGCAATCATCGCCAGCAATCGGCCGCACGCCCCGAGATTGGCGGTCGGGATGTCGAGCGCCGCATCGAGGTAGAGCGATCGATCGAACTCGATCTGGATGGCATGGACCTGCTTGCGAGGCCGTCCGTGCCGATCGATCGTATATCCGCCAGCATAGGGATGATTGCGCGCCGCGCGCAGACCCGCCCCTTCGATGACCGCCATCGCCACATCGACTACCGCCGCCGACGCCCCCGCGCCGAAGCGGTCGCCGACGACGATCCTCACCGGGCCGCCCGGCTGCCTCACCGGCAGCGGCGGCATCGAGTGGCAATCGATCAGGATCGCCACGCCGAAGATCGACCGGGTCGCTTCGATTCGCTCGGCGATCGCGCGATGATAGGGCAGATGCGCGCTCTCGATCCGCCGCACCGTCTCCTCCACCGCCATCCGTCCCCGCCACAATTCGCCACATGACGGCAGCCGGCGGGGGAACAGCCCCAGGCCCGCCCTCACCTTTCCGCTCGGCAGCAGCCGATCGGCACCGATCGAGCCTTCCACCATCGCGGGATCGATCTCGCGCGGATCGCGATTGAGGTCGATCGCCGCGCGCGCGATCCGGGCGACGATTGCGGTTGCGCCCTCCGACACCGCCTGTTCGACGAGCCGGTCGGCGTGGCGATCCTCGAGCGCGCGCAGCCTCTCCATCGGCACACGCGCCTGTTCAGCGAGCTCGGCCGGATAGAAACGGCCCGCATGCGGCACGGCCAACAGCAATGGCGATCGCGGCGTGGCGGGTCCCAGGATCGAAAAGGCGGGTTCGGCTCCCATCCCGGCATTGCTAGCATGCGGCGACCCTTGCGCAACCATAGGGGAACGCTCGAGACAACGGCTTGCCGATTTTTCGTTGCTTGACTGGAATTCGTTAAGCTGTTGCAGCATAAGGAGCGGCGCTTCACGGCATGATGCCGGCTGCGGGAATGCGATCACAGGCTATGATCCGGATACTTCTGGCCGAAGACGACGATTCGATGCGTGAGTATCTCGCGCGGGCGCTCGAACGCACCGGCTATTCGGTCACCAGCGTGGATCGCGGCACCGCCGCCCTGCCGCTGCTCGAGAGCGAGAGTTTCGACCTGTTGCTGACCGACATCGTCATGCCGGAAATGGATGGCATCGAGCTGGCGCAGCGCGCCAATGTGATGGCGCCGAACATGCGCGTCATGTTCATCACCGGCTTCGCGGCCGTCACCCTTAAGTCCGGCGCTACGCCGCCCGACGCGAAGGTGCTCTCCAAACCCTTCCACCTGCGCGATCTCGTGCTCGAGGTCGACCGCATGTTCCAGATCGGCAGCGCCACCGGAATCTGATATCGCGCCGGAACGCAGCAGGATGGCATGATCCCGCAAGGGGGGAACGCTGCCGCCATTCGTTCTCGTCCAACGGCAGGGGCACGTCGGCGCCGTCGTCAAAAAGCCCTTCGCTGGGGTTGCGTGGCACCCAAGCCTCGGCTAGGGAGCGCCGCGTTGGGCGTGTAGCTCAGTGGTAGAGCACTGTGTTGACATCGCAGGGGTCGCAAGTT
>CAMLSA010000141.1 GCA_946482655.1 uncultured Sphingomonas sp.
GGCTTCAGCGCCACCACCATCTGCGCGGTCGAGCAGTTGGGGTTGGCGATGATGTTGCGCTTCCTGTAGCCGTCGATCGCCTCAGGGTTCACCTCAGGCACGATCAGCGGGATATCGGGATCCATCCGGTAGAGCGACGAATTGTCGATCACGGTGCAGCCCGCGGCGGCGGCCTTGGGGGCGTAGATCTTCGTCGCGGTCGAGCCGATAGCGAACAGCGCGATGTCCCAGCCGGCGAAGTCGAAATTCTCGATATTCTGGACTTTGAGCATCTTGCCCGTCTCGCCGAACTCGATCTGGTCGCCCTGGCTGCGCGCGGAGGCGACCGCCGCGATCTCGTCGATCGGGAATTCGCGCTCGGCGAGGATGTTCAGCATCTCGCGGCCCACATTGCCGGTGGCACCCGCGACTACGACACGATAGCCCATTATCTTCTTCCTGTTTCTGGATGTCGCCCCCGCTATCGGCTCTTGCGGTTCCGGTCTCCGCCGGGGCGACGTGTTGACATCCCGATATGCAAACGGCCGGTCTCCCGAGGGAGCCGGCCGCCTGCGAGGTTGGTTATGGAAGCTGGTCGATCAGGCTTCCTGGGCCTCGGCGGCCGGTTTATTGTCGCGACGCTCCGCAATACGCGCCGATTTGCCGCGGCGGCCGCGGAGGTAGTAGAGTTTGGCGCGGCGAACGACGCCCTTGCGGACCACCTCGATCGACTCGACGTTCGGCGAATAGAGCGGGAAGACGCGCTCGACACCCTCGCCGAACGAAATCTTGCGAACCGTGAACGAACTGCCCATGCCCTTGTTCGAGCGCGCGATGCAAACGCCCTCATAGGCCTGGACGCGGGTCCGCTCGCCTTCGACGACCTTCACGCCGACGCGCAGCGTGTCACCCGGACGGAAATCCGGAATCGCCTTCGATTCCTTGAACTTGGCAATCTGCTCGGCTTCGAGCGTCTGGATGAGGTTCATCTCATCATTCCTTCTTCTGTCGCCGCGCGCCAGAGGGAGACTTGACCCGAGCGCCCTTGTGGCGCTCCCAAAGGTCCGGCCTCCTTAGCCTTGTATCGGTCTCGGCCATGGCTTTCCGCCAGGCCTCAATCCTCGCATGATCCCCAGATCGCAGCACCTCGGGGATCGTGCGCCCTTCCCACTCGGCAGGTCGGGTATAATGCGGATATTCGAGAAGCCCGGTTTCGAAGCTCTCGTCATCGCCGCTGTCGGGCGCGCCCATTACGCCGGGAAGCAGGCGAATGCAAGCATCGAGCAGCACCAGCGCGCCCATTTCGCCGCCCGAGAGGATATAGTCGCCGATCGACACCGGCTCGATCGGCCGCGCCTCGAAAAGCCGCTCGTCGATTCCCTCGAAGCGGCCGCAGAGAATCGTGACGCCTGGCCCGGCTGCAAGGCCGCGCACGCGCGCCTGGGTGAGCGGAGCGCCGCGCGGCGTCATCGCCAGCACCGGGGCGTCGGGGCTGGCGTCCAGCGCATGATCGACGGCGCGCGCGAGAATGTCGGCGCGCATCACCATGCCGGCCCCGCCGCCGGCCGGCGTATCGTCGACCGAGCGATGCTTGTCGGTCGCGAAATCGCGGATCTGGACCGGGTTGCACGTCCACTTCCCTTCCGCGAGCGCGCGGCCCGCCATCGAGACGCCGAGCGGGCCGGGGAACATCTCGGGGTAGAGGGTGAGGATGGTGGCGGCGAAGGTCATGATCCCTCTTGATGAGGCTGGAGACAAGAAAACTCGGCAGTGCTTCGATCAGGCCGTCCAGTTTTCAACGGTCAAGCCGGGTATATCGCCGAAATCACCCTCGTTGTTCGTGACGAGCGTGAGTTTCAGTGCGAGCGCGTGGGCCGCGATCAGGCGATCACAGCGCGCCCGCTTGAACGACAGACTTGCATAGGCTCGCGCGGCGGCCTCGTCGAATGGCAGGACTTTCACGACCGCGAAGAGAGCTTCCGCCTGGGCCACGGCCTGCCGCGACCGGGCACCAACCATGACCTCCGCGAAGGCGACTGCCGAGGTCACCAGTTCGCCCGGTGCCCGCGCCTGGACGCTCGATCTAGCTATGTCGGACGCCCCGCCCAGCAGATAGATGCAGATATTAGAATCGAGCAGGAAGAGAGGGTCAGCCACGCGGAAGCAGCTTCCCCTCCCAATCAAGCTCGCGCTCCTCGGGCGTGAGTGGCTTGAAGCCGGGAATCGAGCCATAAATGCCGGTGAGGTCGATCCGCTCAGGTTCCTGCTTCACGGGTTCGACGATGTAGCGGCCGGCTTCCTTGCGCACCGTCATCTCGGTGCCCGCGTCTATGCCGAGCGCCTTCGGCAGCCGCAAGGCGACCGAATTGCCCGACTTGAAGGTGCGTGACTTGAGTGGGGCAGTCATGCAAGCCTCCGTATATACTTCATGTATATACAGTCGTCAGCGGCGAATCACAAGACCCGCCTGGCGACGATATCGGTGCAGATCGCCAGCAGCGCGCCGGCCACCAGCAGCATCGCCAGCATCACGCCCCAGCCGCCGATCAGGAAGGCGTCGCCGGTCGTCACCAGTGCGCCGAACAGGATGACCGGGGGCAGGAGCACCTGCGCCGCGGCGGCGGACAGGCGCACATTCCGGGGCAGCCCCTTCTTGCGGGTGCGGACCACGCCATAGGCGATGATCGCCAGATAGAGCGATCCGACGATCAGGAAGATGGAGGTGGGATTCATTCGACGAACTCCGGATCGATCAGCAGGCGGTCGGGCTCGATCGTCACCGCCTTGGCGACGGGCACCATGAAACGCTTGCCGTCGGGTTTCTCGATCTCCAGCACGTCGCCTGCGCCGAAGTCCTCGATCATCACCGCGGTCCCCACATGTGCCCCGTCGGCGAGACAGGGCAGGCCGATCAGGTCGATATGATAATATTCGCCCACGCCCAGCGGCGGCAGCGCCGAGCGGGGCACGCTGAGCTCGGTGCCGCGCAGCGCCTCCGCGTCACTGCGGTCGGCGATCTCGGCGAAGCGCGCGATCGCACCATGCGCGGTGGGCCGGAGCGACGCGAGCGTGAAGCTCCGCCCACCGCCGGAGAGGAACCTATAAGCCTTCAGGTCCTCGCTGAAGAGCTTGAGGCGCACCTCGCCGGTGATGCCGTGCGCGCCGATAATGACGGCAAGAACGATGGGCCGGTCGCTCACGCCCCCTCCCTGCCGAGGGAGAGGGCCGGAGGGCGGATTCGGCCGATCGGGGAATGGTCCATGGCGGCGAAGCCCACTCCTGACCCCTCCCCCGGCAGGGAGGGGGACTTCAAGGTCAAGCCTCGCTGCTTTCCTCGGCGGCAGCCACAGGCGCGGCTTCCTCGGCGGGAGCGTCGACGGCCTCGGCGGCGGCCTCTTCGGTCGCTTCTTCCTCGGCCGGGGCGTTCGCGGCTTCGTTGGCGGCGTCGATCTTGGCCTGGCGCTCCTCGGCGCGCTCCTTGGCCTTCTCGCCGGGCGCCCCCTTGTTCGGATTGTTGCGCGCGGCGCGCTCCTTCACGCCGGCGGCGTCGAGGAAGCGGGCGACGCGATCGGTCGGTTGCGCACCGACCGACAGCCAATGCCTGGCGCGCTCGGTATCGAGCACGACGCGGTTGGCATCGTCCTTGGCGAGAAGCGGATTATAGGAGCCGATCTTCTCGATGAAGGCGCCATCGCGCGGGCTGCGCGAGTTGGCGACGACGATGCGATAATAAGGGCGCTTCTTGGCGCCGCCACGGGCGAGACGAATGGAAACGGACATCGGTAGTTCCTTTCTGGGTATCTGATCCGAGCTAAATCACTTTTTCTTCAAGAAATTCTGGAAACCGGGCGGCAGACCCTGCGGACTGCCGGGCAGGCCGGGCAGGCCCCCGGGCATCGGCGGCATGCCGCCGCCGAGCAGGCCGCCAAGACCGCCGCCCCCGCCCCCGCCGAGCAGCGCGCCGAGACCCTTGAGGCCGCCCATCTTCTTCATCTTCTTCATGACGGTCGACATCTCCTGATGCATCTTCAGGAGCTTATTGACGTCCTGCACCGTGGTGCCCGAGCCCTTGGCGACGCGAATCTTGCGCTTGGCGTTGAGCAGCTCGGGCTTGGCGCGCTCCTTGGGCGTCATCGATCCGATGATCGCGTCCATTCGCACGAGCACCTTGTCGTCGGCTGCGCCGCTCGCCATCGCCTGCTTGACCTGCTTGATGCCGGGCAGCATCGCGGCGAGGCCGGAAAGTCCGCCCATCCGCGACATCTGGCTCAGCTGATTGCGCAGATCGTTCATGTCGAAGAGGCCCTTGGCCATCCGCGCGGCAAGCGCCTCGGCCTCCTCGACCTTGATCGTTTCGGCGGCGCGCTCGACGAGGCTGACGACGTCGCCCATGCCGAGGATGCGGCCGGCGACGCGGCTCGGCTGGAACAGCTCGATCCCCTCGAGCTTCTCACCGGTACCGACGAACTTGATCGGCTTGCCGGTGACCGCGCGCATCGACAGCGCCGCGCCGCCGCGCGCGTCGCCGTCCATCCGGGTCAGCACCACACCGGTGAGCGACACCTGCTCGGAGAAGCTCTTGGCGACGTTGACTGCGTCCTGTCCGGTCAGCGCGTCGACGACGAGCAGGATCTCTTCCGGATCGGCGACCGCGGCGACCGCCTTCATCTCCTCCATCAGCGCCTGATCGACATGGAGCCGGCCGGCGGTGTCGAGCAGCAGCACGTCGTAGCCCTGCAGCTTGGCCGACTGGAGCGCGCGCTTGGCGATGTCGACGGGCTGCTGGCCGGAGACGATCGGCAGGGTCGCGACCGAAGCCTGGGCGCCGAGGATCGCGAGCTGTTCCTGCGCGGCCGGACGATTGACGTCGAGCGACGCCATCATGACCTTCTTGCGGCCCTTCTCGGTCAGCCGCTTGGCGATCTTCGCGGTGGTCGTCGTCTTGCCCGAGCCCTGGAGGCCGACCATCATGATGATCGCCGGCGGCGTGACGTCGATATCGAGGTCGGATGCCTCGGAGCCGAGCATCTCGACCAGCGCGTCATGGACGAGCTTGACCACCTGCTGGCCCGGAGTGACCGATCGAAGCACCTGCTGGCCAACCGCCTGTTCGGTGACCTTGTCGACGAACTCGCGGACGACGGGAAGCGCGACATCAGCCTCGAGCAACGCGATGCGGACCTCGCGCATCGCCTCGCGCACGTCCGATTCGGAAAGTGCGCCACGGCCGCGCAGGCGGTCGAAGACACCCCCCAGCCTTTCGCTCAGACTTTCGAACATGCGTTCACTCCTCTGCGCCGAAGCGCCGAAATTGCGGGCATCCGGACCCAAAACGCAAAACGCGCCGGCGGGCGAAACCTCGCCGGCCAGCGGGCGTCCGGGGACGCTGACATTTGCGTTCGTGTCGGAACGACGGGGCGGCTCCTACGCCGGCTGGGCGGGAAAGGCAAGGATTTGTGGGCCTTTGCCTTGCCACGGGCCTGGCTGCCACGCGTTTGGGACGACGTCGCGCTTAGGCTTGTGACGGCACCCGGCGTCCGCCGGGTGCCGCTATTCTTAAAAAGGAAAGGCCTGGGGCTGGAGTACCCCCAGGCCTTTCCGCCTCTCCCGGTGATGCCCTCCGCTTATGCCGCGAACTGATTCATCGTGTTGTGCACGCCGCCAGCCTTGAGCGCGGCTTCGCCGGCGAAATATTCCTTATGGTCGTCGCCTATGTCGGAGCCTGACATGTTCTGGTGCTTCACGCAGGCGATGCCCTGGCGGATCTCCTGGCGCTGGACTCCCTGGACGTAGCCGAGCATTCCGGCCTCGCCGAAATATTCCTTGGCGAGATTGTCGGTCGACAGCGCCGCCGTGTGATAGGTCGGCAGGGTGATCAGGTGATGGAAGATGCCCGCGCGTTGCGCGGCGTCACGCTGGAAGGTGCGGATCTTCTCATCGGCCTCGATGCCGAGGTCGGTGTCGTCATAGTCGACGCTCATCAGGCGGCTGCGGTCATAGGCGGAGACGTCCTTGCCCGCTTCGACCCAGGCGTCGAATACCTGCTGGCGAAAGTTGAGCGTCCAGTTGAACGAGGGCGAGTTGTTGTAGACCAACTTGGCGTTGGGCACGACTTCCCGGATGCGATCGACCATCGAAGCGATCTGCTCGATGTGCGGCTTCTCGGTCTCGATCCACAGCAGGTCGGCGCCGTTCTGCAGCGAGGTGATGCAGTCGAGCACGC
>CAMLSA010000142.1 GCA_946482655.1 uncultured Sphingomonas sp.
GCCGCGGCTTCAGGCGATCCCGATATGATGAACGCGCCTTCGGTGTGTCGGGCGGCGAACTGCTGACCCGAGCTCGACGCTCCAGCCTGAAACAGCACCGGCGTTCGCTGCGGTGACGGCTCCACCAGATGAGGCCCTTCCACCGAATAGCGCTCGCCGACATGGTTGATCTTGTGGACCTTGGCCGGGTCGGCATAGATCCCGCGCTCCATATCGCGAAGGACGGCGTCATCTTCCCACGAGCTTTCCCAGAGCTTGTAGGTGACCTCGACATATTCCTCGGCCCAGCGATAGCGTTCGTCATGATCGGTGATGTTGGGCAGACCCATACTGCGCGAACCGTTCGCGGAAGCGCTGGTGACCATATTCCATCCCATTCGCCCCTTCGTCAGGTGATCGAGCGTCGACATCTCCCGCGCAAAGGAAAAAGGGTGCTGCTGCAGAACCGAATTAGTATAGACAAAACCGAGATGCTCGGTCGCATTGGCCATCGCGGAGATCAGCATATTCGGCGAACTGATCGGGAATTGCACCGCATTGCTGATGATACTGTCGAAAGACCCACCCTGATCGGCATACATCCCGAACACGTCCGCGAAGAAGACCGCGTCAACCTTGCCGCGCTCGGCGATCTTGGCAATCTCTACCCACATCTCGAGATCGTTGTAATCAAGTGAGCGCGACTCCGGATGCCGCCACGTTCCATGGTGAATGTGAGACGGTGTGTTCATCACGAAGAAATTGAAAAACATTCTGTTCGGCATAGAATTTCCAATCGCTTAAATGAATTGGATCGCACCTATCGAGGCTATTTACGCGCGTTCCGGCTCCGCGCGTTACCATGCGTCCCCACGCAATTCGGTTCTTCCAGAAAATTGATTGGCAGGGCTGGTGAAAAGTTTTCGATGAAAGACTGACGATGCGGGCGCCCGGCATGACACATGGCGCATGGGTCACGCCCGTTCCCGCCAGCCACTCCCTTTCTCCTTTTCTGGCGTGGAAAAGCTCCATCACGCCGGATCGATTTCGATATCACGCTCTCTTCGAGGCCGCTCCTTGAGCGTCCGGAATGGTGCACTTCTTGTCGCGACTCCCTATTGACCCCTTTGTTGATTGTCAACAATATGGACACCCTTTGGCCCCTAAATCTTCCCAATGTCTTCGACATATAATGGTTGCTTGTCCCTAGGTGTTTCAGGATTCCACACTTAGACGAACAAGCCTGGTGTGTATTGACGACAATGTGAAAATAGACAATTCTGCAAGACGACCGAAGCAGCATGCGCGACGCGTCTTACTCCGGCGGCCTGCGGAACAGGCGTGGCAGGGGGGAACAAGCTGGGGAGAGAGACGTGAAGGAAGTTATCGGTAGGAACGCGGTCGTCACCGGCGCCGGTACGGGAATGGGCCGGTCGATCGCGCTGGCGCTTGCGGATGCCGGGGTCAACGTCGTTGTGTCGGACATCGAGAAGGACGCAGCCGCCTTGGTCGCGGAGGAGATTCGTTCGAGAGCCGACGTGCAAGCAATGACCGTCCAGGCGGATGTCTCAAAACTGGAGGATGTCGTCCGGCTCGCCGACCTCGCGTACGGTACTCTGGGATCCGTTGAGATCCTCGTTAACAACGCCGGTGTGACGCTTCGGCCGTTCCGATCGACCTGGGATACGAGTTACGAGGACTTCAGATGGGTAATGGAGGTCAACTTCTGGGGTGTTCTACATGGTCATCACGTCTTTGTGCCAAGAATGCTCGCGGCGGGCCGCCACGAGGGGCATATCGTCAACACTTCGTCGATCGGTTCGCTCATGTCCGTAGCCGGCCATTCGGCATATTGCGCATCAAAGAGCGCTGTTGATGGGTTTTCGCACAGCGCACGCGAGGAATTGAAGCTGTTTGGAATTGGCGTGAGCCTTCTTCATCCAGGACCGGTGCGGACGCGTATTACTACGAGCGAGAGGCTGCGGCCGACGAAGGACCGATCCGAGAACCGGCCGGTCAAGCCTTGGGCCGACTATGTGCGGGACGTCGTCAACCCGGTGGTGGACCTGCCAGCCGGCACTCAACCGGTTGGCTCCGATCCCGATTTTACGATCGATCCGATGGTCTATATCACACCGAACGATGTCGGCAGGATGGTGCTTGATGGCATCTTGGAGAACAAGCCGCATATCCTGACCCATCCACCGCTCCGTGACCGGCTCGAGGCCCGCTTCGCGGCCGTCCTCGCCGGGGAGCCTCGTCCACCGACCTGACGACTCCGGGCACACCGGCACAGTGACAGACGAAAGAATCACGAGGAAGAGCATCATGGGTTTCACGCCGTCGAAAATTCATCCCGCGACACGCCTGCGGCAATTGCTGGCGCGCGACGAGGCCCTGTTTATGCCAGGGTGCTACGATGCCCTCTCGGCGCGCATGATCGAGACGAGCGGCTTCGAGGCGGCCGCGATCAGTGGCTTCGCGGTCGAGGCGGCGCTGCTTGGCGGCCCGGATATCGGCCTGATTACGATGAGCGAGCTGGCCGGTCATGCGCGCTGCGTCACCAACGCCGTCGACATACCGATCATCACCGATGTCGATACGGGTTTCGGCGGGGTTCAGAACATCTATCGCACGGTTCGCGCGATGGAGCAGGCAGGGTTGGCCGGGCTCCACATCGAGGACCAACGCCTGCCAAAGAAATGCCCTGTCCTGCCTGGCCGCATCGTGGTGTCGGTCGAAGAAGCCAGCGATCGCTATGCCGTCGCGTGCGAGGCGCGGACCAATCCCGATTTCCTGATCATCGCCAGGAGTGATGCTGATATCCTGTCCTATGATGAGCAGATACGGCGTTCGAACGCTTATCTTTCGGCAGGGGCCGACATGGTGCTGCCGATGATGATCGAGTTGGATGGCGCGCCCTTCTCCAACTTGGATCCGGACGATCAGATGACGCAGATTGCCCGCACGGTCGCCGATCTCGACGGCCCTATGATGTATGTCGGCCCGCCACCCGCAGGATACGGCGCCGGCGATCTTGCGCAGGCCGGCGTCAAGCTCATCTCGCACTCTGCCGTCACGATCGAGGCCGCGGCCAACGCGATGAAGGCAATCCTTGCCGAGCTCCGCGAGCAGGGTGTCACGCGAAACTTCTATGAAAAGCTGCCGAATACCCTTCCCGCTGGGCGGCCGCTGCTCGATCTGATGCGCGTCGAGCACTATCTGGACCTGGAAACCCGCTACCCCCATGGTTCGCGTTGAGGAGCCCGTGCCGTGACGACACAGGTCAAGGCCAAAGCGCTTCCGGCCCTTGAGCGCGACTGATCAAAGAAACGGTGGCCTTGCCGGCAAGTAGCTCGGTGCAATCGAGAAGCGCGCCGAAATGCCGTTGCGGAAATATATTGTGTGGATCTCACATGACATGGCTCTTGAAGCCCATAATTGCGCCAAATGTCTTCGTTCACTTGACATTTTACCTTAATTTTGTTCTCAGTCTCCTACCTTAAAAAATTCGCAATAAAACCGGGGAGAGTGAAATATGAGGGGAAAGATTCTGGGCGCCTTGTGCGCATCGGCGGCGCTCGTCAGCGCATCGCAGCTTCAGGCCCAGACCGAAGCACCCGCGGCGGACGACGCGGCGGGCAGTCAGATCGCGGAGATCGTGGTGACCGGCGCCCGCCAGCGCTCGGAGACGGTGCAGTTGGCGCCGGTGGCAGTGTCGGTGCTGACGCCCCGCATCATCGACTCGCTTAATGCCAGCAACATTCAGGGGCTGGCCCAGGTCATCCCGAATCTTCAGATCGTGTCGTCGAACGCGGTGATCGGCCTACCGGTCATCGCCCTGCGCGGCTTCTACACCAACAACAGCGACATCTCGCAGGAGCCCGGCGTCGCGGTCTATGTCGACGGTGTGTACCAAGTGCTGACACCGGGTTCGTTCGCCGATCTGTTCGACCTGCAGAGTATCGAGGTCCTGCGCGGTCCGCAGGGCACGCTGCTCGGCAAGAACGCGCCGGCCGGCGCGATCCTGCTCAACCGGTCGCGCCCCACCGGCGAGTTCGGCGTGCGCGCCAAGGCCGAATATGGCAGCTACAACCTCGTGCAGGGGCAGGTGCTGTTCAACTTCCCGATCATCAACGAGCTGTTGTCGGGCAAGATCTACGCCTTCTACCGCAATCGCGGCGACTATATCGACAACCTCGCATTTCCCAACGCCGATGTGGGCGCCGAGCGGCGCGGCACGCTGCGCGGGGCGCTTCTGTTCGAGCCGACGGCCGATCTCAGCTTCTATCTGACCGGCGAGTATAACCGCGACCGCTCGGACCAGAAAATCGCGCGCAACATCGCGACGGGCAATGTCGCGCCTTGCAACACGATCGGCTTGTGCAACGTCGACGCCCGAAACTACAACACGACCCGCGCCGACTTCACGAACCGCCCGCGGTCAGACGATTATTCGGCGACGCTCGTGGCTGACTGGAAGGGCAGCGCGGTCGCGCTCAAATCCACTACCGGTTGGCGGCACTACAAGCAGCTCAACAAGATCGATCTCGACGGTACGCCGGTGGTCCTCCTTCACTCTTTCGACAATCCGATAAATCTCAAGAGCTATTCGGAAGAGCTGAGGGTGAACTCGGTCGACGGCGGCGGTGCCGATCTCGATGGCATGCTCGATTGGGTCATCGGCGGCTATATCTCGCATTCAAACGCCTTCGCCGCCGCATCGCGCAATGCGCGCAATGTCAGCATCACGACGCGGGCTCAGCGCGTGATCCGCGACAGCAAGGCGGTCTTCGGCCAGCTCGACATCCATCTGAACGATCAATGGACGATCTCCGGCGGCGCGCGGCGCAGCAGCGAGCGCTTCAAACACCGCTTCGCCTTCGCGGCCCCCGCGGTCTATCCGGTGGGCACCGTCTTTCCGCCGCTGCCGAACCGTGAACGCGTGACGTCGAAGAACACCTCGTTCGAGGCGGGCACCCAGTACAATCTGACGCCCGACAAGATGATTTATTTCCGCTATTCGGAAGGTTTTCGTCCGAGCGCCTTCAACGGCGAGCCGCCCACGGCCGTGAATATCCCGTTCCCGGCGGAGGAATCAATCTCCTACGAAATCGGCGCGAAGACCGACTGGCTCGACAAGCGGCTGCGGGTCAATCTCACGCTGTTCGACATCAAGTTCGACAACCTGCAGCGCAACTTCCAGGTACCGGTCGCGGGCGGCAGCTTCATCCAGGTGACCGGCACCGCCGGCGCGCGTACCAAGGGCATCGAGCTCGAAACGGTCGTCATCCCGGTCGACGACCTGACGTTGCGCGGCAATTTCGGTTACCTCGACGCCAAGTACGCCAACTTCATCCTGAACCTCGGGACGGCCGGAATGGTCGATCTTTCCGGCGAGCGACTGCCGTTCGCGGCGAAATATACTGCGTCGGTGGCGGCCGACTACAGGATCCGGTTCGGCGACGGCAACCTCGCCGGGTTCGAAGCGCTGACCCTCCACGCCGCCGCCGACTATCGCAGCGCGACCAACCTCAGCAGTACGAGTCACCCGCTCGGTCTCCAGAAGGGCTACACCAACGTGAACGCCTCGGTGACGCTGCATTCGGTCGAGGACCGCTACCAGCTTCAATTCTATGTCAATAATCTGTTCGACAAGCATTGGCTGGAACTGGTGACGGTGATCCCCGGCGTGTCCAACTGGGTCCAGGATAATATCGAGCGCACCTGGGGCGTTTCGCTCCAAGCGAAATTCTGATCCGGTGATGGGGCCGCTCATGCGGCTCCACCTTGGTCATGCGGTCGAAATATGTCGGCGTCTTGCCGCTGCCGTAAGATCGTTATGCTTGTCGGGAGGGCTGGGCGCGCGTGGTCAGGCCGCGCGCGCCTGTGC
>CAMLSA010000143.1 GCA_946482655.1 uncultured Sphingomonas sp.
GGGCGCGCCGTGCGTTTTTACCCCCCCCCGGTCTTGCCCCCCCCGGGGTTTGGTTTAAATGGGGCCCCCCCCCCCCCCCCCCCCCCCCCCCCCGGCCGGTGGACCGACTTGCTTTCCCGCCCATGCGACCGCAGACGCGGCGGATCCTTGTCCAGGAGAATCAGACCTTGTCGTCCGATCCGGAAGCCTCGCTGATGTCTAGAGCGCGCTGGGAATAGCTTGAATCGAATAGGGATTCCCAAAGCGGCAGAGGTGTGATTCAAGCTTGGGGCTGGGTTTGGAGGCCAGCCCTTATGCCACGAGCCTATTCCCAGGATTTGCGTGACCGGGTGATCGATGCGGTGGTGCGTGGGGGCGAGAGCCGCCGTTCGGCATCGCGTCGATTTGGGGTGAGCGAAGCGTCGGCGATCAAGTGGGTCCAGCGTTATGAGCGGGCAGGCGACCGGCGCTGTGCGGGCACTGGTGGGCATCGGCCGTCGAAGGTGAAGCCGGAGCGCGACTGGCTGCTTGCAGCGATCGCGGCCGAACCCGACATCACGCTGGCAGCGCTTTCGGCACGGTTGCTGGCCGAGCGCGGTGTGCGGGCGGACACGGGCATGCTGTCGCGCTTCTTTGTCGGCGAGGGCATCAGCTTCAAAAAAAAGCGTGCTGCCCTCCGAACAAGATCGGCGTGACGTCGCGCGTAGGCGAGCGAGCTGGAAGCGCTGCCAGGGCCGGCTTGATCCCCGCCGGCTCGTGTTCATCGACGAGACCTGGGCCAAGACCAACATGGTGCGCACCCATGGCCGCTGCCGGCGGGGCGAGCGGCTGCGCGCCAAGGTGCCGCATGGCCATTGGAAGACCCTCATCTTCCTCGCGGCGCTGCGCCATGATCGGATCGATGCGCCGGCCGTGATCGACGGCCCGATCAACGGGCAGAGCTTCCTTGCCTATGTCGAGCAGTTCCTGATCCCGACACTCAAGCCCGGCGATATCGTCATCCTCGACAATCTTGGCAGCCATAAGGGTGAGGCGGTGCGCAAGGCCGTCCGCGCGGCAGGCGCGAGGCTGCTGTTCCTGCCGCCCTACAGCCCCGACCTCAATCCGATCGAGCAGGTCTTCGCGAAACTCAAAACCCTGCTGCGAAAAGCCGCCGAGCGCTCGGTCGAGACAACCTGGCGGCGCATCGGATCCCTCCTCGACGCCTTCTCACCACGCGAATGCGCCAATTATCTCAGAAACTCCGGATATGCGTCAATCTAATCACAGAATGCTCTAACGCGCCGCCGCCGCCACCGCGTTGAAATAGTCCATATGCTGTTCCGGTTCGTGGAAGCCCTGGCCCAGACTGACGATACTTGCGTAGGAGCCCCCGGCATCGCGCCACATCTTCAAGCCGTCGGCGGCGTCATCCACCGCCTGTGCCTCGAACCGCTCATTCACGATCAACGCATGGGCAAGAAAGTCGCTCGGGGTGCGCCCTTCACTCTTGAGCAGGTCCTGCATATCCCGCCACTGCTCGATGAGGCTCGGCATTGACTGGCCGCCGTATATGAACCCATCAGCCATCTTCGCGGCTCTCCGAAACGCGGGGGCGGAAGAGCCTCCACAAAAAATGGGGATCCGCCGCTTGGGCTTAGGAGACAGCGCCGCGCGGTCGACGCGGTCGAACTGCCCCTGCCATTCGATCACGTCGCCGGTCCAAAACCGACGTAAAAGCTCGATCTGCTCGTCAAGCCGCTTGCCCCGCGTCGTGAAGGACTGTCCCAACGCGTCATATTCGACAGGATTCCAGCCGACACCGACTCCGAGGTTCAACCGGCCATTGGACAGCAGATCTACATCGGTTGCCTGACGAGCCACCAGTGCTGTCTGTCGCTGCGGAAGAATGAGGACCCCGGTAAAGAATTCAATCCGCTGGGTGATGGCCGACAGAAAACCGAACGCCACGAACGGATCATGAAACGTATCGTGCTCGTCATAGGGACCGGCCAACGGCGGATTCCGGCCCTCGTGGACAGCCCCCAGCACATGATCGTACATCAGGAAATGGTCGAAGCCTGACGCTTCGGCGGCACGACCCATCATGGCGAGGGCGCCCGGATCGCCGCGCATTTCAATCTGCGGATAGACAATACCGATCTTCAAGACCTTGTTCCCTTCATCTCCGCCTCGATGGTCGTCGTCGCCCCTGGCGGCATCAGTAGGATCGCGGCATTCCCAAATCATGCTGCGCGACGAAGTTCAGCACCATTTCCTCCGACACGGGAGCGATCCTGAATAGGCGGGCATCGCGCCAGAGCCGTTCGACGTGGAACTCCTTTGAATACCCCATTCCGCCCATCGTCTGCATCGCCCGATCGGTCGCATGGCCGGCAGCGCGTCCGGCCATCCATTTCGCCTGATTGGCTTCGCTGCCGTACGGCAGGCCCTTGTCATGCAAGGTAGCGGCCTTGAAATTCATCAGCTGAGCGCAGGTCGCTTCGATATGGGATTCCGCCAGGGGGAACTGAACCCCCTGATAAGAGCCTATCGCGCGATTGCCGAACACCTTGCGGTCGTTGGCGTAAGACACGGCCAGCTTACGGGCGAGGTGCGCCGTTCCGATCAGCCCCGCTGCCGTCACGATGCGCTCTGTATTGAGCGTGTGCAGCAGCTCGTGAAAGCCGCCGTGCAGCGTCCCGACCAGCTCATCGGGCTTGATCTCGACATTGTCGAAGAACACGGCGCTCGACGGGAGGGTCTGTGTTCCCACCTTCTCGATAGACGTATGCTGCACACCAGCACGGTCGGTATCGATCACGAACATGCTGACGCCGTCGGTCTTGCGAGATACCTCACCGGGCGGCTGCGTCCGGGCGACGACGAGCATTTTCTGGCTGACGGCAACTGACGTGATCCAGATTTTGCTTCCGTTCAGGCGCCAGCCCGCGCCGTCCTTTCTGGCAAAGGTTGAGATGTTCAGCGCATTACTTCCGGCGTCGGGCTCGGTGAGCGCCATGCAGAATTGCAGCGAACCATCGGCCATTCCCAAGAGCATCTTCTTTTGATCGTCAGTACCGAATTTCGAAATGGTGACGCCGCCGAAGATGGGGTTCAGCATGAACAACTGGCTGAGCGAAGAGCCGCCACCCGCGGCGCACACGGCCTCCACGGCTATGGCGAGTTCCAGCATGCCCAAACCGGAGCCGCCCAGCTCTTCGGGTATCGCAACCGCGCACAGCCCTGAATCACAGATTTCCTGCCAGATCTCGGACGGATAGGCTTTGGCGCAGTCCTTCTCCCGCCAATATTCCAATCCGAACCTCTCACCCACCCTTCGGGCGGTGTCGGCCAGCATCACCTGTTCCTCTGTGAGGGAGAAGTCCATTAATCGCCTTTCAAACCAGGAGTTGCAGAGGATTTTCGAGGAGGCCAACGACCGCGCTGAGAAAGCGGGCGGCCTTCACGCCATCGTGCACGCGATGATCGGCCGACATGACGAGCGATATGATCGAACGCAGCATCGGATCGCCATTTTGGTCAGGCCGAAATTCCTTTCGGGTACGGCCGACGCCGATGATGGCGGACTGACCGGGATTGATGATCGGTATCAACCAGGAGGCGCCGAACATTCCCACGTTGGAAACCGTAACTGCGCCGCCGGCGAGCTCATCCGCCCTGAGCCTGCCCTCGCGAGCGCGAGCAGCCAGTTCATCGGCGGTCACGGCCAGGTCGCTGAGGCGCATCGCGCCTACATCGCGCAGGACAGGGGCGAACAGCCCATGTTCGGTATCTATTGCGAAGCCTACATCCGAGCCTGGCAGGCTCACGATATCGCCCTCCTCCCAGATGCAATTGATCTCGACCTGGTCGCGCAAATTCTGGCCGACAGCCAGCAGCAGCAGATGATTGACGCTGATCCGCGTAGAAAGCCGCTCGTTCAGGTTCGCGCGCAGATCGAGCAGCGCCGTCACGTCAGCGTCGGCCATCACGTAGAAATGGGGGATCAGTTGCTTGGACTCGCCAAGCCGCCGGGCGACCGTTCGCTCGAACGACGATGCCTGACGACGGTCGCCGGCTATGGATTGTACGGGCGCGGGCGGATCGGGTCGATGAATTGCTGCCGGCATGGCCGAGGCGATCACCGCCTCCACGTCGCGGGCCTTGATCCGGCCCCGCGGACCCGATCCGGTGATCTTCTCGAGCGATATCTTCTCCGCTCTGGCAATTCTGCGGGCCAACGGGGTGGCGATCATCCGCGCGTGCCCCGGGGCGTCCGACGAGGCTGCGGTCTCGGCACTTGCCGGTCCGGCATCGAGCGGCGCTAGGACCGACTCTTCACCGCCTTGATCGATCCCTTCGCCGCCCGGAACTCCTTGAGCCGGGCCCGACCAGCGCGCGACGATCGCGCCGACCGTCACCGTGTCGCCGGCCTCGACCAGCAATTTTTCGATCCGTCCCTCGGCTCGCGCCTCGACGTCTGTCGCGATCTTGTCGGTTTCGACGACGAACAGCAGGTCGCCGGTCTTCACATGATCGCCGGGCTGTACGCGCCATTCGGCCAGCATGCCCTCAGTCATCGTCAAGCCCAATTTGGGCATGAGGATCGGATTGCTGTCCACTCTAGCGGCCCCGGAATTCCGCTTGGCGCTTCTCGAGGAATGCGCTGCAGCCCTCATGAGCGTCGGCGCTGTCGAGGACCAGCCCGATCATCGCCTGCTCATGGCGAAGCGCGGCGGCCAACGGCATCTGCCCGCCATCGTCGAGGGTGCGTTTGAGCAGCTTGATGGTAAGCGGGGACTTGCTCGCGATCTTTTCGGCCATCTCCAAAGCCGACTCGAGCAGCGACGCGTCGGGCACCACCTTGTTGACCAGTCCGAGGGCAACGGCCTCGTCGGCCGAGATGCGATCGCCGGTGAACATGAGCTCCTTGGCCCTGCAGGGTGAAAGCTGGCGGATCAGGCGCTGGGTACCTCCCGCGCCGGGAAACAGGCCGAGGTTGATCTCGGGCAAGCCGAGCTTGGCGCTCTGGGCGACGATGCGGATATCGAGGCACAGGAGCAGTTCGGTCCCCCCGCCAAGCGCCCAGCCGTTGATCGCGCCGACCGTAGGCTTGTCCAGCGTCTCAATCTTGCGGAAAACCGAGTGAATGCGCTCGGCGAACTCGAGATAATGCGGGAGGCCCGCGCGCGAATTCAGGTCGGCTATGTCCCCTCCGGCCACGAATGCCTTCCCGGCCCCGGTGATGACGATGACGCGGACCGAGGAATCCCGCATCGCGCGGTCCGCCGCTGCCTCGAGCGCACCGAGAGTTTCGATGTCGAGCGCATTGAGCGTGTTGGGCCGATTGATCGTCAGCAGCGCCACGGCGCCGCGGGTTTCGTAGCGGATGGGTTCTTCTGTCACGGCGATCTCCTATTCAGCCGCTCGCAGCACTGCGGCTGCCAATTTCTCGGCATTGGGTCGATAGGCTTCCTCGAGCCCGGTCGCGAAAGGGACCGGCATGAAGGGCGCCGCAACCCGAACGATCGGACCATCGAGTTCGTCGAAGCCGATGTCGGCCATTCGTGCCGCGATCTCGGCACCCGGGCCGAACGCCTCGACCGCCTCGTGGGTGATCACCAGCCGGTGCGTCCGCGACAGCGATTCAAGCACCGCCTGCTCGTCCCACGGCTGCAGCGAGAGCAGGTCGATCACTTCGGCCTCTACCCCCTGCCCGGCGAGCTTGTCCGCGGCTTCGAGCGACCAGCCGACAGCCGCGCCGTAGGCGACGATCGTCGCATCCTTC
>CAMLSA010000144.1 GCA_946482655.1 uncultured Sphingomonas sp.
AAATCTCTCGCCAGGGGAATCCCAAGCGATTCAAATTTCAGGTTCGGTGCTCTAGTCGGCCGTCCGCTTCGAACGCTCCTCGAGGAAGACCTTGATCATCGCGATGATCGGATCGGCGAGGGCGAGCCCGAGAATACCGAATAGCGTGCCGAACAGCAGCTGAGCGCCGAGGACCAGCGCGGGCGCCAGATCGACTGAGCGGCGCGCGACCCAGGGCACGATGATATTGCCGTCGATCACCTGCACCGCGACATAGATGATGATCGCCCAGATCCCCGTGTCGAACCCGGCCGAGAATCCGACCAGAATGATCAGCACGCCCGAGATGATCGAACCGATATTGGGCAGGAAGGCGAGCAGGCCGGTGAGCAGGCCGAGCAGCGCCGCCATGGGCACCCCTGCCAGCGACAGTGCGATCCCGGTGCCGAAGCCTTCCACCGCCATGCCGATCAGGCGCCCGAACATCAGCCGCCGCATCGTGAAGCCCATCCGCGCGGACGTGGCATAAAAATCGGCGCGCCGCTCGATCGGCAGCAGCCAGGCGAGGCCGCGCTCGTACAGCCGCGGCTCGGCTGCGATGAACAGGCCGAGGACAATGATCATCGCGATGCTCGAAATGGCACCAAGGGCGCTGCCGACCCAGGATGTCAGCCGGTCGAACGATCCCATCAGCTCATTGGCGATCGCCTGGCCACCGCCCGTCTTGGGCAACAGGCCACGGGCGCTGGCCCAGTCGAACAGCCGCGCGAGCTGGGCCTCGACGACGGTCCGCAAGGCCTCGAACTGGCCCGCGATCTGCGATCCGGCAAAATAGACCGTCCAGGACAGGAAGGCAGCCACGGCAAGACAGGTGATCAGCAGCCGCCATCCGCGCCCGATCGGCAGCACGCGGCCGAGCAGCCGGGTGCCGCCGTCGAGCATCGAGGCAAGGACGAGGGCGGCGGCGACCAGCAGCAGCGGCTGGATCAGCAGCACCACGAGCGCCAGCGCCACGGCGAGGCCGAGCCATATCGCCGCCTTGTGCAGTTCGCGGTCGGTCGCCAGCGAGCGGCTGTCGGAAGGGCCGGGCTGCTCGGGCTTGCGGCCGGTCATCGGCTCAGCGGTCCTCGCGGTCCGGATGAAGGCTCGTGCCCGCGC
The DNA here is from genome assembly GCA_946482655.1 of uncultured Sphingomonas sp. The sequence continues at coordinate 1,138 of CAMLSA010000144.1, forward strand.
GGCCGCCGCGCAGCGCCTGGAACCAGCTCAGCGGGTTCCACAGCTTGGTGGTGCCGTCGAGCGAAAAGGTGATGAACTCGGCCCGCCCGCCCAGATTCTCGAACGGCACCGGTCCGTCGAGGCCATTGCGATAGGCGGGAACCCGGCTGTCGGCCGACTGGTCGCGATTGTCGCCCATCACGAAAATATGGTCGGATGGAATGGTGATCGCCGGGTAGTCGTCGATCTCCGGCATATAGCCAAGGTCGATCGTGTCAAAGCTGCGCCCGTTCGGCAGCGTCTCGCGGAAGCGCGGCAGAGCGCAATAGAGCTTGCCGTCGGTGCCGGTCGTGCGGAAGCGGGCGACCTCGGGCTGGTTGCAGGGCACATTGGCGTCGACCGGAATCATCGCGGGCGCCTCCGCCGTGCGCTTCACCGGCACACCATTGATCACGACGATCCCGCCGCGCACCTCGAGCCGATCGCCGGGCAGGCCGATCACCCGCTTGATGAAATCGGTATCGGCCTGCTGGGGTTTCAGGATGACGATGTCGCCGCGCTCGGGCAGCCGGCCCAGCAGCCGTCCCTTGATAAAGCCGAGAATGTGGAAGCTGGGCGACACATAGGACCAGCCATAGGGATATTTGGTCACCACCAGCCGATCGCCGGTGATCAAAGTTGGCATCATCGATTCGGACGGGATGTAGAAGGGCTTGGCCACGAAGCTGTGGAAGCCGAGCACCGCGAGGATCAGCCAGAAGATCCCCCGCGCCTCGGCCCACCAGTCGGTGCCCTGCTTCTTGGGGGGAGTGGCCGTTTCGGCCGGGGGGGCGGGCAAGTCGCTCGCATTATCCATCTTGTCACTCGGCCGATCGCTCACGCGATGCCTCTCCTCAGAGCGGGCGCGCATACAGGATGACGAACGCCTGCGCCCAGGGATGATCGTCGGTCATCGTCAAATGAACGTCCACCGCGTGGCCCGGCGGCGTCAGCACGTCAAGCCTTGCCTTGGCTCCGCCGGTCAAAACCAGCGTGGGAGCCCCGCTCGGCAGGTTGGCGACCCCGATATCCTTCATGAACACCCCGGTCTTGAAGCCAGTGCCGACCGCTTTCGAGAAAGCCTCCTTGGCGGCGAATCGCTTCGCATAGGTGCCCGCGCGGGTCAGCGTGCGCCGCTCGGCCTTGGCGCGCTCGATATCGGTGAAGACGCGATTGATGAAGCGCTCACCGAATCGATCGAGCGAATTCTGGATCCGCTCGATGTTGCAGAGATCGGAGCCGATACCGATGATCACTTTACCCTCGGCACGGGGAGAGGGCTGCGAAGCGGTGGAGGGGGAGAGAGGTTTGGTCGCAGGCTAAGGTTGCGGGGATATGGACTCCCTTCCACCAGCCCGTGCCGAGGAGGAAAAGGGTTCCGCTCGATCACCTCGCCTCGTCCATCAGTTCGCGCATTCGTCTCACCACCGGCCCCAGGCCCTCGAAAATCGCTTCGCCGATCAGGAAATGGCCGATGTTGAGCTCGGCGATCTGGGGAATCGCGGCGATCGGCGTGACATTGTCGAAGGTCAGGCCATGGCCCGCATGCGGTTCGATCCCATTCTTTGCGGCGAGTGCCGCGGCATTGGCGATGCGGGCGAGCTCGGCGCTGCGTTCCTCGCCTTCGCTGTGCGCGTAGCGGCCGGTGTGGAATTCGACAACCGGGGCGCCAAGCGATAGCGCCGCCTCGATCTGGCGTGGATCGGGCTCGATGAACAAGCTGACACGGATGCCCGCATCGGCTAGCCGGGCGATCAGCGGCTTGAGATGGTTGTGCTGGCCAGCAGCGTTGAGCCCGCCTTCCGTAGTCACTTCCTCACGCCGCTCGGGGACGATGCAGGCGGCGTGCGGCCGATGCTTCAGCGCAATCGCCAGCATCTCCTCGGTCGCCGCCATTTCCATGTTCACCGGCAGCTCGACGGCGCCGATCAGCCGGCCGATATCCTCGTCGATGATATGGCGCCGATCCTCGCGCAGATGCGCGGTGATGCCGTCGGCGCCGGCCTCGCTGGCGATCAGCGCCGCGCGGATCGGATCGGGATAGAGCCCGCCCCGCGCGTTGCGGATCGTCGCGACATGATCGATGTTCACCCCAAGGCGCAGCCTGTTCACGCGGCAACCTTCGCGCGGCTGCCGGGCTTCACTGCGGGTATCGCCGCCAGCTCCGGCGGCAGGGCGTCGGCGGCATAGGTCGGCACTTCGAGCCGAATCAGCGGATAGAAGGGGACGCCGAGATCGGCGGCGCCGTTCGAGCGATCGACCAGCGAGGCTGCGGCGATCACCTTGCCGCCAGCTTCCTCTACCGCCTTGATAGCCTCGCGGGAGGATAGGCCGGTGGTGACGACGTCCTCCATCAGCAACACCTTCTGCCCCGGCTCAAGCCGGAAGCCGCGGCGCAGGCCGAACACGCCCTCCGGGCGCTCTACGAACATAGCGTCGAGCCCGAGCGCACGGCCCATTTCGTGTCCGGCAATCACTCCGCCCATGGCGGGAGAGACCACCGCGCCAAGCTGGATCTTGATCTTGTCGGGGATCTTCAAGGCTAGCGCCTCGGCAAGCCGGCCAGCGCGCGCGGGGTTCATCAGTACCCGGGCGCATTGCAGATAGCGGGGACTGCGCAAGCCCGAGGACAGGATGAAGTGGCCCTCCAGCAGCGCTTCGGCCTCCCGGAACTCGGCCAATATCTCGTCGTCGGTCATCATGAAATCCTGCCAACCCGCTGCCGCTTTGCAGCATCGGCTCAGATAGAGGCATGAGATTATCGCTTCAACCGCTTGCATTCGTGGCGAAGCGGTGCTTGAGGCGCAGAGAAGCCGCGCCTATAAGGCGCTCGATTTCGTAGGGCCCGATAACAGGCAGGCGCGGATCTAACGCGCTTCACGGGGGTAAGATGAAGACGTTGAAGACTATCATGATGGCGCTTTCGCTGGCTGCCGTTCCATTGGCAGCACAGGCTCAGGAAGCGGCCCCGGCCCCGGCGCCCGCCGTTGCCTCTGCGCCCGCCGCCCCGGCCTTCGCGCACCGCGCCCCGGAGGCCGATATGGGCCAGCCGATCGTCGGAGGCTGGAAGATCCAGCCGCAGGTGACGGAACTCGGACAGGAGGCGTTGTGGTTCCACGACATGCTGCTGATGCCGATCATCACGATCATCTCGCTCTTCGTCCTGATCCTGCTCGCCTATGCGATGATTCGATTCCGCGCCAAGGCCAACCCCGTGCCGTCGAAAACCGCGCACAACACGCTGATAGAGATCATCTGGACCATCGTTCCAGTGCTGATCCTGCTGGCGATCGCGGTGCCCTCGATCCGCCTGCTTGCGCATCAATATGCCCAGCCCAAGGCCGACGTGACCATCAAGGTGATCGGCAACCAATGGTATTGGACCTATCAATATCCCGATAACGGCGATTTCGAGCTGGTGTCCAACATGCTGCCCGACGAAGAGGCGAAGAAGCGCGGCGAACCTCGGCTGCTCGCTGTCGACGAGCGCGTCGTCGTGCCCGTCAATTCGGTCGTCAAGCTGATCGTTACCTCGAACGACGTGATCCATAGCTGGGCGATTCCCGCCTTCTGGGCGAAGATGGACGCGGTCCCCGGCCGCCTCAACGAAACCTGGTTCAAGGCGGAACGCGAAGGCCTCTATTACGGCCAGTGCTCGGAACTGTGCGGCGCCCGCCACGGTTATATGCCGATCGCCGTGGAGGTCGTCTCGAAGGACAAGTTCGCCCAATGGGTGCACTCGAAGGGCGGCACCATGCCCGGCGAGGCAGCGGCGGCCGCGCCGGCTCCAGCCGCGGCGCCTGCGGCCGCCACCGCGACTCCCGATGCCGATCCGGCGGTGCCCGGAACCGCCGCGCCCGCCACGCCCGTTACGTCCCAGCCTGCGACCGCGCAGAACTAAGGCCAGAGACCAGATGACCGATACCACCGCATCTCCCGCGCATTTCCAGGCGCATGAGGATCATGGCCACCATGATGCCGATCACAAGCCTGCCTTCTTCGCGCGCTGGTTCATGTCCACCAACCACAAGGACATCGGCACGCTCTATCTGATCTTCGCGATCATCGCCGGCATCGTCGGCGGAGCGATATCGGGCCTGATGCGCGCCGAACTGGCACAGCCCGGCATACAATATCTGCAGACCTGGACCGTGCTGATGGGCGGTTCGCCCGACTTCGACACGGCGTTGCACATGTGGAACGTGCTGATCACCGCGCATGGCCTGATCATGGTGTTCTTCATGGTCATGCCGGCGATCATCGGTGGCTTCGGCAACTGGTTCGTGCCGATCATGATCGGCGCGCCGGACATGGCCTTTCCGCGGATGAACAATCTCAGCTTCTGGCTGTTGGTTCCGGCTTTCGCGCTGCTGCTCGGCTCGTCGTTCGTCTCGGGCGGCACCGGCCATGGCGCGGGGGTGGGCTGGACGGTCTACGCGCCGCTCTCAACGAGCGGCTCGGCCGGACCCGCGGTGGATATGGGCATCCTCTCGCTCCACATCGCCGGCGCCTCGTCGATCCTGGGCGCGATCAACTTCATCACCACCATCTTCAACATGCGCGCGCCGGGCATGACCC
>CAMLSA010000145.1 GCA_946482655.1 uncultured Sphingomonas sp.
CCGATACAAACTAGCGGGATTGGACAATAAAGGTTCCAACGCTCGTCGCAGATCGGCTCGATATTTTAGTTCACGAATCGCATATTGCCCGTGATCGAGAGGGAAGAAGGCTGGCGCACAGGCACCGGAGCCGGCCGGCCGCACTCGAAGAGGGGCCGACCGTCCGCGGACGGAGCCACGCGGACGATCGGCCGACTTTCGCCAGGGGACGAAGCGCGGCCAGCCCGTTGGGGGTAGGATAGCCGCATTCCGCCTTGTCATGACGCGCGCGGGCACGATTTCCGCACCTAACGCATAGCAGCGATCCGCTGCCGTCACCTTCGTGCTGGATCATTTCGCGCACAGGCAGTGACTAGCCGTCTCTGTTACCGTTACAATGTCGCGGAGGCGATACGGAAATCGGCGGTGACACCTGCGGGAATTCGCGCTATTTCTGATTCTCGACATGGGCGACACCGACGAAATTGCGACAGGTCGCGAAGGGGTGGTGAACCTGTCGGAGGCGTCCCCGTCCGGATTGACCGAAGCCGACAGGATGCGCGAAGAGCTGCGCTCGGTCATCACATCGCCTGATTTCGCGCGCGCCCCGATTATGAAGCGCCTTCTGTCCTTCTTGGTGGGAGAGACGGCCGCAGGCAGGGGCGACCAGCTCAAGGCCTATTCGGTGGCGGTGGACGGCCTCGGCCGGGCACCCGATTACGATGCGCGCGCCGACAGCTATCCGCGCGTGCAGGTCGGCCGCCTCAGACGTATGCTAGACATGCATTACAGCAGCACTCCACCCGCGGGCGGGCTGCGCCTGACCATACCCAGCGGACGCTACAAGGTGGCCCTGCAACCCACCGGGAGCGATGTGGATGAAACGGCCGCGCCGACGGCGCCGGTCCTTCCGGAGCGGCCGCTGGAGTTCGGCTGGCAGGTCTCCCTCCTGCTCTTGCTGCTGGTCCTGGGCACCATCGCAGTCCTGCGCGTGCTGCCGATGCGGACGACCATGCCCAATGCCGGACGGGAACGGCCGCTGCTCGACGTCGCGGGAATAGAGATGGCGAGGCGCAGCGAACTCGGAGATCTTGTCCGCGCCACCCTGCTCAACGGCTTGAGCCGAAGCACGATGTACGATCTGCGGGCGGTCCGATTGCGCGGGGCGCTCGATCCGCACCCCGCGCAGGCTCGTTACCGGCTGAGCGCCGATCTGATCAACGGCGAACGGCCCCGCCTCTTCCTTCGCCTGTCGAGCGTATCGCCGGAAAGGCTGATCTGGTCGGGGAACACCGACCTGCCGAGCGGCAAGGCACTGGATGGCGACGCGCTGGATCGCGCGCTGGCCCCGGTGATCGCATCGATCGGCCGCGTCAATGGAGTGATTGCCACCCATCAGCTCCAGGAGAATGGCGGGGTGCAGGCGATCGGCTACAGCTGTGTGCTGCTATACCATCATTACCGCAAGGACCGCACCGATCACCAGCTCGAGAATGTCCGCGCCTGCCTCGAGCGGAGCCTCGATCTCGATCCCGGCAATGCCGAGCTGCAGGCCGCCGCCGCCCAGCTCTCGATCGAGAGGATGGTCAGCTCGCGCACCGATCCGCGCGACCGTGCGGCCCTGCTGCTGACGGCGCGCCGCCATTCGCAGATTTCCGCCTCGATCGATCCGCTCGATGCCTGGAGCAATGCGGCGCGCGCGCGGATCGCAGTGACCCGGAAGGCGTGTCCGCAGGCGATCAACTTCGCGCACCGGGCCAGTCAGCTCCAGCCCTTTGACCCAACGCTGCTTGCCGACGCCGGCGTCTACCTGCTCAACTGCGGGGATCCCCGCGCCGAGCGGCTGATCCGGCGCGCGATTGCGCTCGACGACAATCCCGAAGGGCGCTTCTATGCGCCGCTGCTCCTGCTCGCGATCAGCCGCGACGCTCCGGCGCTCGCACGCGAGGCGTTGCTGCACATGGCCCCGCCGGTGCTCGGGCGGCATGGGCTTTTCTATCTGATCAGCGCGACCGGCTATGCGATGACCGGGGATGTCGCCCGCGCGCGGGCGGCCTGGGCCCAACTCAGGGCCACCAGCCCGGCGGTTGTCAGGGATCCGGAGGGCTTCATTGAGCGGCTGGGCTATAGCGAGGGGATGCGCGCCAAGGCGATGGGACACCTTCGCGCCGCCCGCCTGATCACCTGACCGCAAAGTCCACCCGATCGGAACCGCTTCCGCGAGGCCGAATAGCAGGATATGATCATGGCCGCCGAGGGCAACGGCGTGTCCCGGCGGGAAACCGCCGGACGATGAGGAGCAGACATCATTACCGCCATGTTGGATCTGCCGCACCGGCTCGCCGGGCGGAAACCCGATATCTCGACCGATATCGTCGTGGCCGCTGCGGCGATTGGCATCGCCGTGTTGGGCCGGGCCCTCGTCGACCTCTTCACGCCGGGGGTGGTTGCGTACGCTTTTGTGTATCCGGCGGTGATCTTCGCCAGCCTGATCGCCGGCGCGCGATCGGGCTATATCGCTACCGCCTTCTGTCAGGTGCTGATCTGGTATTTCGTCATTCCGCCGAAGCGGAGCTTCGAGATCAGCGCGTCCGACGCGATCGGCATGCTCGTGGCAACGGCCTCGCTGGCGCTGACGGTCTGGGCCGTCGCGGCTTTCCGGGCGGCCTCCATTCGGCTTCAGGAGGAAAAGGAACGCCACGTCGAACTCCTGTCGCTCGCGTTGCGCGAGGTGGATCACCGAACCCGTAACAATTTTCAGATCGCCGCATCGCTGCTGCTTTCGCGCGCCGCCGGCGAAGCCGATTCGCGCCTTCGCGACGAACTCCAGCGGGCGGCCGGCCGGTTGCAGTCGTTGGCGGCCGCCTATTCCAACCTCGCGCTCAGCAGCGCCGATCTTTCGACCGTGCTGCTCCACGAGCATCTTCGCGAGATCTGCGACCGTGTCCGCGAGGGCATGCTGCCGGCCGGCGTGTCGCTGAGCTTCGACGCCGAGCCGGTCCAGTTGCCCGCCCGATCAGCGGTCGCGATCGCGCTGATCGTCAATGAATGCCTCACCAATGCCGCCAAGCATGCCTTTCCCGACGGGCTTGGCGCGGTGGCCGTCTGGCTGCGGCCGGAAGGCGACGACGTGCTGGTCACGATCGAGGACGACGGCATCGGTCAGGACCAGGGCAAGGTCATCGGCACCGGATCGAAGCTGATCGAAATGATGGCACGCTCGCTCAACGCGGAGTTCCACATCAGCAGCGCCACCACCATTGACCACGGTACCCGCTGCGAACTCAGGGTGCCGCTCGCGCAGAACTGATGCGAGCCGGAACCGGGCGCTGGCGCGGCTGTCATAAAAATGAAATAAAAAAGACGGAAAGGCGTAACCAATGATGGCCATTACGCCTCTGCCCACCGTTTTGGCGCAAATCTGAATTCGCAATTGATCCCGTGACGAAGCGATATTGATCATCGATTCGCTTCGGATCGCTCGCTTGCCCTGTGTCGCGTCCCGATGAAGAGATCTCTATGTCGCTCACGATGATAGCTTTGGTGGTGCTGGCCCTGGGCGCGGTCGCGTTTTCGGCGGCACGTTCGCGTGCCAAGCTGTTCAGACCCGTCGGGAGCGAAAGGCTCCATTCACGTCCCAATTATCATGCTGCGCATGTGCTGCTGTGGGTCATACTGCCGGCGATGGTCTTCCTGGCCCTGTGGAGCCTGATCGCGCCGCGGCTGGTCACCCAGGCGGTCCTCGATACGCCCGCGGCCGCTCAGCTCCCGCCGCCCGGCATCGAGCGCGATGCCGTGCTCACGGAGATCAAGGGGCTGGTCAACGGCACGGTGGAGGCGAGCTTCAACCCCGCCGCCGAACAGCTCGCCCCAGTCTACAAGGCCGCTTCCAATCACTACACGATGCTTGGCGCCATTGCCGCCGCGCTGCTGGCCCTCGCGGGCGGCGGCTATGCCTGGACCAAGCTTCGCCCCGACTTTCGGGCGCGGAACCGGGTCGAACGGGTGGTCATGATCGTGTTGATCGCGGCCTCGCTGATCGCGATCTTCACCACCTTCGGCATCGTCATCTCGCTACTCTTCGAATCACTCCGCTTCTTCCAGAAAGTCTCGCCGGTCGAATTCCTGTTCGGCCTTGAATGGAGCCCGCAGACCGCGTTGCGCGCGGATCAGGTTGGATCTTCAGGCGCATTCGGGGCGGTGCCGCTATTCTGGGGAACGATCTTCATCGGGGCGATCATCGCGATGATCGTAGCGATCCCGCTCGGCCTGATGAGCGCGATCTATCTCACCCAATATGCCAGGCCCGGCCTTCGTGCATGGATGAAGCCGGCGCTCGAGATGCTCGCGGGCGTTCCCACCGTCGTCTATGGCTATTTCGCCGCGCTCACCGTCGCGCCCGCGATCCGCGACGCTGCGGCGTGGGCCCATATTCCGGGCGCATCATCCGAGTCGGCGCTCGCCGCCGGCGTCGTGATGGGCGTGATGATCATCCCCTTCGTCTCGTCGATGGCCGACGATTCGCTGGCGGCGGTGCCGCAGGCGATGCGCGATGGATCCTTCGCGCTGGGCGCCACGCCCTCGGAAACCATCCGGCGCGTGCTCGTCCCCGCCGCTCTTCCGGGCGTGGTCGGCGGCGTACTGCTCGCGGTCAGCCGCGCCATCGGCGAAACCATGATCGTGGTGATGGCCGCCGGCCTCGCCGCCAATCTGACCCTCAACCCCTTCGCCAGCGTGACGACGGTGACGACCCAGATCGTCCAGCTCCTCACCGGCGATCAGGAGTTCGACAGCCCCAAAACGCTGGCCGCGTTCGCGCTCGGCCTGACGCTGCTGATCGTAACCCTCATCCTCAACATCATCGCCCTGCGCGTAGTGAAGAAATATCGGGAAGCTTATGAGTGACGTTGCCGCACAGTCCGGTCGAGACACGCCGCTGAGGACCGATGCGACCGGCTGGAAGTCGGAAGGGATGCAGCGCCGGGTCGCTCGCCGCTACGCTGCCGAGCGGCGCTTTCGCGGCATCGGTTTCTTCGCGGTGGGGCTGTCGGGATTCTTCCTAGCCTTCCTGCTGGCGACGATGTTCTTCAACGGCATTCGCGGCTTCACCCAGACCGAGCTTAAGCTGACGATCGATTTCCCGAGCGTGGCCGCCGGGGTCTCGCCAGATGCCCTCAGAGGCGCGGGCGCCGACGAAGCGATGGCCATGCTCGACCTCGAAAGCCTCGCCGCAACTTCGGCAAGCGCCGCCTTCGGAGAGCAGGGGCCGGAACTACTGTCCGACGGCGCCTGGCTGTCGTTGCGCAATGCGCTCAAGGACGACCCGTCCTTGCTGACTCGCAAGGCCGAAATCTGGCTGCCCGCCTCGGTCGAGGTCGATGCGGCCGCCAAGGGCAAGGGCGATGCGGCCACTGATCGGCTTGTTGCTCAGCTCGAAGCCAAGGACAGCCTGAAGACCGGGTTCAGCCAGACCTTCTTCAGTTCTTCCGACTCGACCGATCCGACCGTCGTCGGCATCTGGGGCGCGTTCAAGGGCACCTTGCTGACGATGCTGGTAACGGCGATGCTCGCCTTCCCTGTTGGAACGCTTGCCGCACTTTATCTCGAGGAATATGCGCCCCGCAATCGCTGGACCGACCTGATCGAGGTGTCGATCAACAACCTCGCGGCGGTGCCTTCGA
>CAMLSA010000146.1 GCA_946482655.1 uncultured Sphingomonas sp.
TTTCAAACGGCAGCGCTCGTCGCGACGCGCTGACCTTGCGGCGCGCTGCCGCGTCAGCGCGAGATCGCGGCGAGCATCCTGTTGGCAATTGCATGGAACTCCCGCGTTGCAGCGCGGAGCGCTCGGACTGCGGCCCTGTACGCCTGGCTCTTCGTGTCGATCGCAACGGCCGGCCATTCGGCCTGGTGAAGGGCGATGGCGGTCCGCATGGCCGATAGGCCCTTCGCGAGCGCGTCCCCGGCTTCGCTTCGCCCGTGCTGTTCCTCATAGGCTTGCAGCGCAGTGCGGATCGCAATCAGGCTGTCCTGCAGGTTCTTGCGAAGCCCGACCAAGTGCCGGCGCCACGCGGGATCATGCTGATCGCTATTCCGGGCAAAATCCGACTGGATATTCTCGAACGCTTCGAGGCTTGCGCGCAGGCGCTGGGCAGTGTCCATTTGTCTCTCCCAGTAACGGGCTGGGGTGCGATCAGAGTTCGACGACAGAGAGAATATGCTGGGCGTGATCGGGGAACACGAAGTCGAGTTCTACCACCATCGAATCTCCGAGTTGCCCGGCCTTGAGCAGGTCTGTCTCGATAAACGCCTGGACCCCTGCGCGTCCGTACGCGTATCGGGTAACGCCCTCGAACACCGGGGACGCGTCGAGCCGCGCGTCGATCCCGCTGTCACCGGGGCGCGGTCGGTTAAGGACGATGTTGGTCCTCTCCTTGAGTTCGGGATCGCCGCGCAGCGCCTGGACGATCTGTTCGAGATCCTCCAGCGACTCGAGAAGAAAGCCGAAATGGAAGCTCGCCTCGGGATCGGCGGTCATCATCTCGCGCCAATCCTTGACGACGTCATGCTCATTGTCAGTGCCGACCGCAAACGCGGCGTGGATCGCATCGACGAGCTTGCGCTGCGGCTCTGGAAGAGCGGAGAGGTACACGATGCCATCGCCCCGTGCGAAATGACGCCCTTCGACGACAAAACGATAGAAATTGCCGCCGGGGAGGGGAAGCATCTGGGTTTCCACCAGCCCGATGGTCGACAGCAGGCGCGCCGCGAGCGGTCCCTCGGCCGGCTCGCCATAGTGCAGGGCGACATGGCCCATGCTGCGGCCGCTTCCTGCGTCGGCCAGGCCTTCGTCGGAATGATCTGTCATGAGGAGCCTCTTCAAAAATCACTGTTAGTTAGTGGCCACTTATAATATGTGAACGGTCTAATCAATTGCAGGGCAAAAGAACAGATGAGGGCTGGTGTTGCGGGCGACATCGAAGGGGCATGCACCGGAATGCCGCGCCTCTCGCTCGATCATATCACTGCCGTCGATACCGATCCGGTCGGACTGGTCAAGGCTGCGGCCGGTGCGGGCTGCGCGGGAATTTGCCTTTTCCTCCAGTCGATGGAGGTGCTTCCGCATATGCCGCGCTACGATCTTGTCGGTGACAAGGCGGCGCGCACCGACTGCGCGGCGGCGATGAAGGATCTGAGTGTCAACCTCGATCTGGCCTACCCCTTTACAATGGCGGGACGGACCGAGGTCTCGCAATTCGCCGCCGCGCTCGAATGCGCTGCAGAACTCGGCGCGCCGCTCGCCAACCTTCTTGTCTACGACCGCGAGCCAGGCCGGCGGCTGGATCGCTTCGGGGCCTTCTGCGATCTCGCCCGCACGTTCGGGCTGGGCACTGCCGTTGAATTTTATCCCGTGTCGCAGGTCAGATCGCTTGGCGAAGCGCTGGAACTGGTCGAGGCCATCGACAGGCCAGGGGAGGTCGGCGTCAACGTCGATATCCTCCACCTGATGCGGTCGGGCGGATCGATTGCCGACCTTGTCGCCGCGCCCGCGTACCAGATCCTTTACGGCCAGATTTGCGACGGGCCGGAGCGAGTTGCACCGGAGCGTCTCGGCGAGGAAGCCTCCTCGGCGCGCCTGCTCGCCGGCGAAGGTGTGTTCGAAATAGCCGCGTTCGCGCGCGCACTTCCCGGGGATTGTCCCGTTAGTGTCGAGATTCCACGCGATGCTGCCCTTGTCGCAGGGGTAGGACCCACCGCGCGGGCGTCCCGCGCGGTGGACAGTGTCCGGCAGATTCTCGCAGCGGCCTGACCGGACCGCTTCAGCCGGCTCGCAATTCGGCAAGCTCGTCACCGGTAAGGGTGAGATTGGCCGCCTTCACGCTCTCGCTAACCTGTTCGGGGCTCGATCCGCCGAAGACCGGAACAGTCTGGTGAGGCTGGTTTAGCAGATAGGCAAGGGCGATTTCATTGATCGAGACGCCGAGCCTTTCCGCGAACCGCTGCGCGACGGCGAAGCGCTTGGCGTTTGCTGGGTGGGCGTAGCGTGCTGCGAGCTGTTCGCCGACCGCGTCCGCGCCCTTCGCGAGCTTGCTGAAGTAGCCACCGCTCTGCGCCGCATAGGCGATAATCGGCAGACCGGCGGCATGCAGCGCCTCATATTCGCCTTCATAATAATGCTGATAGCCTTGCTGGGCGGCCGCAGCGACATCGGGAACGGCAAGGCCCCAGAAGGTTTCCGAAGCAACGAAGCCGGGCTTTCCGGCGGAACTTGCGTAAGCGTTCGCCGCCGCAATCCGCTCGGCCGACCAGTTCGAGGCGGCATAATGGCGAATCCGGCCGGCCTGCTGGTGCCCGGCAAGTGCGTCGATCAGCGTTTCCACCGGGAGCGCCTCGTTGTCCATGTGGAGGAAGTAGAGGTCGATCCGGTCGACGCCCAGATGCTCGAGGCTCTGGTGGAGGTCCTGCGCGATGTCCTCGGGCGTGCATCGGTTGCGATAGTCTCCGACGCGCAGATCAAAGAAGCCGCCCTTGGTGGCGATGACGATGTCATCGCGGTTGCGCGTCTTCAGCCAAGCGCCGACCGCTCGCTCGCTTGCGCCCGCCGGGGCGTCGGGCATCCAGTCGCCGTAGGACCGGGCAGTGTCGATGAAATTTCCGCCAAGCTGTGCGAACCGGTCGAGGATCGCATTCGACCCATGCTGGTCGATCATCCAGCCCAGCATGTTGGTGCCGTAGCACAGGCGGCTGACCTCGAGGTCAGTATTGGCAAGCTTGATCTTCGACAGCACAATCTCTCTCCCGTCCGGATGAAGCAGCGGTCAGTGTCGACCGCCCGCCGCTGCACAGTGTGTGGTTACGTGTTTCGCCAGGTCTCTGGCATTCCCGACGACAACGACCATGTCGCCCGATCATCGCCCCACCCGGAATCGGGAGAGGCAAAGCGATCAGAGCATGATGCCGCCGCCGTTGACGTGGTAGGTCTGCCCGGTCATCCAGCGCCCCTCTTCCGAAAGGAGCAATGCAGCCATTGCGGCGACATCTTCCACGACACCGATCCGCGGGGTGGCGCAGCCGGCGAGGAAGTGATCGATCATTTCCTGGGGAATGATCCCCGATTCCCTTTGCTCCGGTGTCACGATGAAGCCCGGCGAAATCACGTTGGAGGTGATGCCCTCCTTGCCCCAGCGGCGGGCGATGTGCCGCGAGAGGGCGTAAAGCGCCTGTTTCGACATGGCATAGGCCGGTCGGACCGGCTCGCCCGACTGCGCCGAGCCCGAGCTTGTGAAGATGAGCGCGCCCGAACCGTTTGCGAGCATGTGGGGAAGCACCGCGCGCGTGCACAGCACGTGCCCGCGCAGATTGACCGCCATCGTCTGGTCATAGACGGACATGTCCATGTCGAGCAGGTCGGTGTCGACCAGTGCCATGCGCAGATCGGCCGCATTCATGAAGGCGCCATCGATCTTGCCGAGCCGGTCGACAAGCGTCCTGACGCTCGTGTCGACGGCGGTTTCGTCCGAAATGTCGGCTTGCGCGGCGAAGGCCTCATACCCTTCGTTGCGGAGACGCTCCGCCGTGGCTTCCACCGCTTCGCCGTTGATGTCGATGAGCCCGACCCGGGCGCCCTCCGAACAGATACGGCGCGCCGTAGCAGCGCCGATTCCGCCGGCCGACCCGAATATGAAAACTACCTTGTCGCGCAGCCTGCTCATCATTCTCTCCTTTTTGTCGTTCGTGATTACCGGGCGCCGCCGGCCGCCTGCGCGGCCGCCGTTCCTGCCCTGCGTCCGAAGAAGGTGCAGTCCGCAAGGCTGAGGCCCGAACTATATCCATGCCCCCAGGCAGGCAGGCCGGACGTACAGCGGCCTGCGGCGTACAAGCCTGCGATCGGGGAGCCGCCGCGATCGAGCACGGCGCCGTCTGTCGAGGTCCGCAGGCCTCCGAGAGTGAAAAAGCTGAAGTAACTTGTCTCGAAATTGAGCTCGAGGGCAATGAAGGGGCCTTGGTCAAGCGGGGTGAGGATCGGCGCGCGCTTGTCGAACAGCGGATCGCCGCCTTCTTTCGCATGCCGGTTATAGAAGCGCATCGTGGCCGACAAAGTGTCGGATTCCATGCCGAGTTCGGCCTCCACCTCTTCCCAGCTCTCGCCCGTCCCGGCGATCGTCATGCCGGCGATGTCGAGAGGCTGCGAGAAATGATCATTGTCGAGGAGAAGGTAGACCCGGTCGCCCGGCTGATCGAGTGCGCAGCGGCTGACGCGCCCATGATAACAGTCTTCATTGACGAACCGTTGGCCGGCAGTGTTGACGAATACGCCGTAGGCGTGGCTCTCCGGCATCGTCCAGGGGCAGGTGGTGAAGAACTGCTCCATATGAACAGCATCGCCGCCGGCTCCGACGCCCAGCAGGATGCCGCTGCCGTCGTCCTTGTCCCCGATCGGCGAACTAAGCCGGAGCGTTTCCGGACAATAGCGACGACGCATATCCTCGTTCATGACGAAGCCGCCGGTGGCGAGAATCACCCCGCGACGTGCACGCACATAGCGATCGCGATTGTCGATCCGGACGACAGCCCCTGCGATGGTCTCTCCGTCGGCAATCAACGCCACCGTGCGGGCGTCGGTGACGACGTCGACGCCGAGATCGCGTGCGCGACCCTCCAGAATGTCGATCAGCGGTCGTCCGCCGCCCCAGCCAGCATGCTGAATGACATGGCCGCGCGGCGCCGGTTTCGCCATGTCGCAGAACGGGGCGGCGGCTTCGCTTCCCGACCAGATCAGCGTTGAATCGTCGACCGGTTCGATATGCTTTCCCGGTAGATAATTGCCGCGATAGGGGATGCCTTGCGCCTTCAGCCACGCATAATGGGCAAGCGCTTCACCCGCGTAGACATCGCATTTGTCCGTATCGACGCATGGGCCTCCCGCCGCTTTCAGATAGGCGGCGAAATCCTCTGTGCTGTCGTCGAACCCGGCAGCGCGCTGGGCGTCGGTACCGCCGCCACCGCCGATATAGATCTCGCCGCCTGACAGGCCGGACGCGCCGCCGCTGCCCGAGTTTCGCTCGAAGATTGTCACCGTCGCCCCGGCTTCGGCCGCCTCGATCGCGGCACAGGCGCCCGTGGCCCCGAATCCGATGACGGCGACGTCCGTTTCAAAATCCCAGCTCGGCACATCGCGCAGCTGGAGCGGGCGGTGCAGCGAATAGTCGGTCATCGGCGGGGCTCCTGTATCAAGGCGCGGGTACGCGCGGCGTCGGCGACTTCCTGTCCCATCTGGCGCAGCATGGCATCGACCTTTTCTTCATCGCAGCCGCCTTCGGTGTCGAACTTGGTCTGCGCGGTGTTGATGGCAAC
>CAMLSA010000147.1 GCA_946482655.1 uncultured Sphingomonas sp.
TCGGCTTCCTCGATCAGGCGGCGGACCTCCTGGTCGATCATCTGCGCGGTCGCTTCCGAGACGCTCTGATTGCGCGAGACCGAATGGCCGAGGAAGACCTCGTCCTGATTGTCGCGATAACGCAGCCAGCCGAGCTTTTCGGACATGCCGTATTCCATTACCATCGAACGGGCCATGTCGGTGGCTTGCTGAATGTCGTTCGAGGCGCCGGTGTTGAGCTCGTCGTTGCCGTAAATGATCTGCTCGGCGATGCGGCCGCCGAAGCAGAGCGCGAGACGCGCCTTCATCTGCTTCATCGTCATCGAGTAACGGTCGCGCTCGGGAAGGTTCCAGGTGACGCCCAGCGCACGGCCACGGGGGATGATCGTGACCTTGTGGAGCGGATCGCAGCCGGGGACATGGAGCGAGACCAGGGCATGGCCCGCCTCGTGATAGGCGGTCGCCTTCTTCTCATCCTCGGTCATGACCATGGACTTCCTCTCGGCGCCCATCATCACCTTGTCCTTGGCTTCCTCGAACTCTTTCATCGCCACGAGGCGCTTGCCCTTGCGCGCGGCCAGCAGGGCGGCCTCGTTGACGAGATTGGCGAGATCGGCGCCCGAAAAGCCCGGCGTGCCGCGCGCGATGGTGCGCGGATTGACGTCAGGCGCGAGCGGCACCTTCTTCATGTGGACGGCGAGGATCTTCTCGCGGCCCTCGATGTCGGGACGCGGCACGACGACCTGGCGGTCGAAGCGGCCCGGACGGAGCAGCGCCGGATCGAGCACGTCGGGACGGTTGGTCGCCGCGACGATGATGATACCCTCATTGGCTTCGAAGCCATCCATCTCGACGAGAAGCTGGTTCAGCGTCTGCTCGCGCTCGTCATTGCCGTTGCCGAGGCCAGCGCCGCGATGGCGGCCGACGGCGTCGATCTCGTCGATGAAGACGATGCACGGCGCATTCTTCTTGGCCTGCTCGAACATGTCGCGGACGCGGCTCGCGCCGACGCCGACGAACATTTCGACGAAATCCGAGCCCGAAATCGTGAAGAAGGGCACGTTCGCCTCCCCCGCGATCGCGCGGGCGAGCAGGGTCTTGCCCGTACCAGGCGAGCCGACCAGCAGCGCACCCTTCGGGATCTTGCCGCCGAGGCGGGCGAATTTGGTCGGGTCCTTGAGGAAATCGACGATCTCCTGGAGTTCCTCGCGCGCCTCGTCAATGCCGGCGACGTCGTCAAAGGTAACGCGGCCATGCTTTTCCGTGAGCATGCGCGCACGCGACTTGCCGAAGCCCATCGCGCCCGAGCCGGCATTCTTCTGCATCTGGCGCATCACGAAGAAGGCGATACCGAGGATCAGCAGGAAGGGCAGCGACTGATAGAGCATGATCATCCAGAAACTGGTCTGCTCGGCGGGCCTGGCGCGGAAGGTGACGTTCTTGTTGGCCAGCCGCTGGATCAGCCCCGGATCGCTGGGCGCATTGGTGGTGAAGGCGCTGCCATTGGCATATTTTCCGCTGATGACGCCGTCGCCGATATCGGCTTCGCGTACCGTGCCCTCCTCGACTCGGGCGAGGAATTCGGAATAGGCGATCTGGTCGCCCGCCGCCGTCCGCGACGAGCTTTCGAACATCGACACGAAGACGACCAACGCCAGGAGAATGCCCATCCAGATGGCGAGGCTCTTCATCCAGGGGTTGGTTTGTTTCGGTTCTTTATCGTCATTCATTCGCGTGTTCCGCCTTTCGCGGCCAAGATAGGCATCGGCTGATTAATAACAATGGAACAGACCGCACGGTCCCCGCTTTCAATGTCGCGGGGGCGCTTTTGCGATTAGAATGCGGTTTCCGGGCGACAGTTTGAGGCCGCCCACGCTCGCAATCAGCCCCGCATCGAGCCGCGTCATCGCGGTCTCAAGAGTGGGGCCGTCCACCGACGAATCGGCTTCGCCGATCAGCCGGACCAATATCCGTCGCCTGATCTCGCGGGGCAAGCCCTCCAGATCGGCAGCGATGCGGCCATCACCGGATCGCTCGACCCGGCTGCGGATGGCTTCGGACGTGATCCATTCGAGCGCGGCTTCGGCCTCGGCGAGATGGGCCGCCGCGGCCGCCATGCGGCGCGGATCGATCCGTTCGCCCGCGGCCGCCAGCAGCAGGCGAGCATGGGTGCGGTCATGGTGAGGATCCCAATTGCTGGGATCGGCCACGGTTTCGATATCGGCGACGATCGCGGCCAGTTCGGCACGGCGCCAGCCGAGCAACGGGCGGATCAGGGTGACGCCGCCGAGATCGCGGCTCTCGCGGATGCCCGTCAGCCCGGCGAGGCCGGCTCCGCGCCCGAGCCGCATCAGCAGGGTCTCCGCCTGGTCATCCGCATGGTGGGCGGTAGCCAGTGCGGTGAGGTCGCCTTCGTGGCACCATCGGGTGAGCGCCTCATAGCGAACACGCCGCGCAGCCGCCTGGAGGCTCGCTTCCTTTGCCACGGCCACGTCGAGGACCGCATGCGGCACACCGAGCCCGGTGCAGGCGCGGGCGACCAGCGCGGCCTCGGCGGCGGCTTCCGGGCGCAGGCCGTGATTGACGGTGGCGGCTTCGACTCGGTCCGGCAGGCTGGCGGCGGCAAGGTGAAGCAGCGCCATGCTGTCGGGGCCACCGGAGACGGCAAGGCCGATCCTGCCATGCGGGCCCAGGCGGGAGAGATCGGCCTTGAAGCGATCGACGAGCGATTGGGGGGGCCTCACCACCTATGCCGTCATTCCAGCCAAGGCTGGAATCTCGGCAGGCGCAATGGGTGTGGTCAGCACGCCCTCACGCGCATTTGGCATCGGCCTTTCCCTTTTCGACAAGGGTAGCGAGGCCGCCGGTGACCTTGTCGGGATATTTGGCGAGCAGCACTTCATAGGCCTGGCAAGCCTTGTCGGGCAGCGGCGGCTTCCGCTTCATCAGCGCCTGGGCCATGTAGACATAGCTGTGTGGGGCGCGTTCGCCGGCTTCGTCCTTGGTGTTCTCGAAGAGCTCGCGGATCGCTTCATTATACTGGCCGTTGTCGAGATAGGCGCGGCCAGCGAGGTTACGGGCATAGCTCGCATATTTGTGCTTGGGATATTTGGCGGCCATCGCCTTGAGCGTGG
The DNA here is from genome assembly GCA_946482655.1 of uncultured Sphingomonas sp. The sequence goes on from CAMLSA010000147.1 coordinate 3,114, forward strand.
CCACCGCCTGAGGATATTTCTTCTGCTCCCACAGCGCATAGCCGGCCATATAAGCGTCCCTGCCGGGATCGCCGGAGGAAGCAACGGGCGCAGCGGGTGTGGCAGGCGCAGTTGCGGCGGCGGGGCCCCCTGGCGGCGGCGGCACCAGATAAGGCAAGGTCGCACCCGGTGCGGCGCCAGCGGCCGGCGTACCGCCCTTGCCCTCGAGGGTGTTGAGGCGGAACTCGGCATCGCCCTTGAGTTTGGCGAACTGATCCTCGAGCTTGCGAAGGTTGAAGCTGTTCTGCTCGACCTGGCCCGTCATCGTGGCAAGCGACTTTTCGAGAGCGTCGACCCGGCGCTCGAGATCGGCGACCGGCGTTTCGGCGGGCGCCCCGACGAGCGCGGGCGGCGCCACCTGCGGCTTGATCTCAGGTTCGAAATATTGCTGAGCGCCCCCGGGGAAGACCTTGCGCTGGACCGCCCGCATCTCCTTTTCGAGCTTGCCGACACGCCCTTCGATCGGCATCGGCTCGGCCGCGATCGCGGTGCCGGACAGAAGCAGGAGGGCGAGTATCGCCTTCTTCATGATGTCACATCCTCAAGAGATCGTTTCGGTGGATAGTGCCGCACCGGAGCTGCCAGGATCAAGATTTATGGACGCTGACTGGAAGCGCCGGCGGGTTCGGTGGTGTCCGGGCGGCTACCGGCGGGATCGGTCCCCATCGGCGGGCGACGTTCGCGGCGTGGTTGCTGGGCGGGCGCGTCGGCCGGAGGCCGAATGGAAAGGCCCGGAAGATCCGTCGCGCCATTGGCCGCGGTATCGGGCACGGTCCCCGCCTCGCCGGGCTTCGCCATCGCGATGCCGACAAGCGCGTCGCGCTTGAGGCTGTAGGCGCGCACCAGCCGGTCGGGTTCGGCGATCGGCGGGAGCCCGGTCGCGCCGATCAGTATCTTCACCGACTGGGGCCGACCCGTGCGCAATATTGGATCGATCGCGTCCTCGGGCACGGTGAAGCTCTCGCCAGCCTTCAGAATATCCATGAAGTAGGTCTTTCCGCCGTCCGCCTCGGAGACCTTGATCCAGGCATCCTCGGACGCGGCGATGCTGATTGGACCGGTGGGGATGGCCGGTGCGGCCGGGACGGCAGCGGGCAGCGGCGGTGCGGGCCGAGGCGCCACCGGGCGGACATCCTGCGCGGTATCGGCGGCGAGCTTGGCGAGATCGCTGCTGTCACCCTCGAACCGCAGCAGCAGATAGCCCATGCCGAGCAGCAGCGCGACGCCCAGTGCGATCATGGCCAGCAGCCGCGATGGCACGCGCGAGGGATCGACCGGCTCATAGGCCTCCGGCTGGAAATGCGCACGGCGCTCGTCGCCCATCTGGGCGCGGAAAGCACTCGATAGCGCCTGGCCGTCGAGGCCTAGCAAATTTGCATAGCTTTTCACGAAGCCTGCCGAATAGGGCAGCGCCGGCAATCCGTCATGCTTGCCGGTCTCGATCGCCTCCAGGTGGCGCAGTGGAATGCGGGTACGGGCGGCAATGTCGGTCAGCTCAAGCTTCTGACGCGCGCGTTCGGCCGCAAGCTGCGCGCCCACGCTCGAAGGAAATAGGCCTCGTTCGTCGTCGGCGCCTTCGCTCATCGAGATCTCCTTCACGCTTCGACCTGATCGCGCAAGCACCCAATCGTGAAATTGGTCTGCGATCGCATCTCGGCGTCACCATCCGCCCTGGCCGGGAGGGTCTGCCGCGCAATTCAGGCGATCGCAACCCCATTGCGTTCCGCCCAGGCCGTAAGATCGGCCCGCATGCTGCGTGCCGGACGGGAAAGAAGGCCGCCGATCTCGGCGCGCAGCGCGGCGGCATCGAGCGAGCGGATCATCGCCTTGACCGGGCCGATCGCCGCCGGCGTGATCGAAAGACGATCGATGCCGAGACCGATCAGCGCCATCGCCTCGAGCGGGCGGCCGCCCATTTCGCCGCACACCCCGATCGGCACACCCGCCGCGCGGGTCTCCCGCGCGACCCGGGCGATGAAGCGCAGGATCGCCGGGCTCAGCCAATCATAGCGTTCAGCGAGCTTGGGATTGGCGCGGTCCGCGGCGAACAGGAACTGGGTCAGATCGTTGGTACCGATCGACAGGAAATCGAGCTTGGGCAGGATCATGTCGAGGCTTTCGGCGAGTGCCGGCACCTCGAGCATCGTGCCATAGCGGATTATATTGGGCACCGCGCGGTTGCGCTCGTGGATCCATTTACGCTGCGCCTCGAACAGCGCAACCGCCTCGTCGAACTCCCAGGGCTCCGACACCATCGGAAACATGACGTTGAGCGTCCGCCCCGCCGCGGCCTCGAGCAGCGCGCGCGCCTGCACCTTCATCAGCGCGTCGCGTTCGAGCGCCAGCCGGATCGCGCGCCAGCCGAGCGCAGGGTTCTCCTCGTCAGCGTCCTCCATGTTCATGTAGGGCAGCGCCTTGTCGCCGCCGATATCGACCGTGCGGAAGATCACCGGGCG
>CAMLSA010000148.1 GCA_946482655.1 uncultured Sphingomonas sp.
TCGTAACACATGGCCGTCTGGCGGCTGAGTTTGTGACCGCGATGGAGCATGTCGTGGGGCCACAAACCGCGATCGAGGCGATCTGCATCGGTCCCGACGACGATATGGAAAGCCGGCGCGCCGACATTGCCCGGGCGGTGAAGGCCGTCGACGATGGATCCGGCGTGATCCTGCTCACCGACCTGTTCGGTGGCACACCGTCGAACCTCGCCATATCCCTGATGGAGCCGGGACGAATCGAAGTGATCGCCGGGATCAACCTGCCGATGCTGATCCGGCTCGAAGGCGCGCGCAAGATGATGAAGATCAAGGCGGCGGTGGCAGCCGCCCGCGACGCGGGACGCAAATATATTTCGGTGGCATCCGAGGTGCTTGGAGAAGCCGCCGCATGACGCTGCTTCAGCGCGAAGTCCAGATTACCAACATTCGAGGCCTTCACGCCCGAGCCAGCGCGAAGTTCGTCACGCTGGCGAGCGCGCACAGCGCCGAGGTCGAGGTGGAGAAGGACGGCTCGAAGGTGGCAGGGACATCGATTATGGGCCTGATGATGCTCGGAGCCGCCAAGGGCGACAGCGTGATCATCTCGGCCCGCGGCGACGGCGCTGAAAAGGCGCTTGCCGCGCTGGTCGAGTTGATCGAGGGCAAGTTCGGCGAGGATTGACGCTCCCGCCCTTTCATAACCGTCACGCCGGCCGGTTCAGCATCCCCCCACATCATCGCGCGCCGGCTTGTGATACGGTGAATCCCGAACCAAGTTCAGGATGACGAAGAGAGGACCATCACCCTGCCGCGCCAGATCACCGCCTTTTCCAATCCCCTGATCAAGCGTGTCCGGTCGCTGCGCGAGAAACGGCATCGGCGGGACGAAGGGCTGTTTCTGGCGGAGGGCCTGCGCATTCTCACGGAAGCCGCCGACAGCGGCATCTTCCCCGAGTTCATATTCTTCGCAAAGGGCAGCTGCGATCATATTCTCACAAAACGGCTTGTCGATCAGACCGAGCGCCGGGGCGGCGAGGCGATCGAGACCGACCGGGACATTCTCACCAAGCTGTCGGGTAAGGACAATCCGCAAACGGTTCTGGGCGTCTATCGCGAGCTCGACACCTCGCTCGAAAGGATCGATCGGACGGTCGCCGACATCTGGATCGTCGCGCAATCACTGCGCGATCCGGGTAATCTCGGCACGATTCTGCGCAGCGGCGACGCTGTCGGCGCCGGGGGACTTATCCTGGTCGACGATTGCGTCGATCCCTTCTCGGTGGAAGCGGTTCGCGCGACGATGGGCGCCCTGTTCACACAGCGGATCGCGACCGCTCGATGGCCGGATTTCGTGACATGGCTGCGCGGCGGACCCGGCCAGCTCGTCGGGACCAGCCTGAGGGCTGGCCAGGATTATCAGGCGCCCCGCTATGTGCCGCCGACGTTCATCCTGGTCGGCAATGAAGCGCAAGGCCTGCCCGCCGATTATGAAGCGGAGTGCGACCTGCTCGTGAAAATGCCGATGCTGGGCCGGGCCGACAGCCTCAACGCCGCCGTGGCGACGGCGGTGATGGCCTATGAGGTGCTCAACCAGCGGCGTCCGCGATGAGCGAGGAGCGCGCCAATTACATCACGCCGGCCGGCTTTGCCGCGATGCGGGCGCGCTATGAGATGCTGTTCGGCACCGAGCGTCCCGCGCTCGTCGAAACCATCAGCTGGGCGGCCGGCAACGGCGATCGATCCGAAAATGGCGATTATATCTATGGGCGCAAGAAATTGCGCGAGATCGATCGCGAGCTGTCGCATCTGTCGCGGCGGATGAAACGCGCGAGGATCATCGATCCGGCGCGGCAGACCGATCGTACCCGGGTTTATTTCGGAGCCACCGTGACGATCGTCGACGGAGATGATGTGGAACGCACCGTCACCCTCGTCGGTGAGGACGAGGCCGACGCCGGCACCGGCCGGATCAGCTGGCGATCACCGCTGGCCCATGCGTTGAAAGGGGCAATGGTCGGCGATATCCGCCGCGTCATATTGCCCGGCGGCGTCAAGGAACAGGAGATCCTGGCGATCCGCTATCCGGAGGATTGACGCGCGATCATGGTTGATACGCGCGATTTCCGTAACGATTGTCTCTTTCCGGATCATCGTAAACCATCATCCGAATCAAGATTCGCATCGACTTGGCGGGCCGATGAGGTAAATTTGGTCCAATGGGCTACGAGGCTATCAGCAAATTGACTTCCCGGCAGCGCGATTGCCTGCGCCTTGTCCTGCTGCACATGCAATCGAAGGAAATCGGCCGGGAGCTGGGAATTTCGCCGATGACGGTCGACAATCATTTCCGCAGCGCGATCCAGACCTTGGGCGTCGCCAACCGGCTCGAAGCGGCCCGGTTGCTCGAATCATATGAGCGCGGAGAGACTAGTCAGCGGTTGACTAGTCAACCGCGACCCGTTGTTTCCCCGCTCGAAAGCCCCATCATGCGGTCACCGGCAGCTGTCGGTGACGGGCAGAGGGATGAAATGAGCGCGCTCCGTGAAGACCAGGTTCCGTATCTGACCTATCGCGAAGCCAGCTTTGTCAACATTCCGCTGCCGGTCCCTACCAAGGAGAAGCCGCGCAACAACCTGACGATCGCCCAGCGTCTGTTCTGGATAGCAGTTTTGATCTTCGGAATGGGACTGGGGGCCGGCGCGCTACTGTCAGGCTTCGCCGCTTTGTCGAACATCGTCCTAGCGCTGAGGCGCTAGGGATTTCCATCAACCGATCGGAGGCGCCCGTTCCGGCGCAAGGGGAGAGTTATGTCCAAAAACCGTGATGATGCAACACTGCGCGTCTATGCCGCGCTCGAGGAATATGAGCGCGCTCTGGACCTCGCCGCCAGGCGTGGAGCGCTGCTCGCGGCGGAGCTGCCGCAGGCGCGGCTCGACGGCAATTTCGCCATGGAGGTGGCGCAGGATGCGTTTGCCCACTTTTACGGGTCGCTCTCGACGATCATCGCCGCTCGCGGACAAGTCGTAGAAGGGCATCGCCAATTGGCTGTGGTGCAGCGTAAGTTCAAGCTGCCCGTGGTATCATATGGCGAAAAGGTGATCGAACCCGAGAGTGCCGCGCACGAGGAGCTGTCGCGCCGAGTTGCGTAACGCCGACCGGATCACCCCTTGACCAGAGCACATCGCGGGTGAATTGATCTCTGGGTGATCCGCCAACTTCTCTTTGGCGTCCTGTTATGGGCGGTTACGATCTATGCCTTCCGACGTGGCGGCAGGGATGAAAAAATCGTCGCGGCGACGCTGATCGTCGCTACTTACCTGTCACCGCTAGTCGTGGCATCCCTCAAGCGCTTTCACCAAACCGAACTGCCGCTTGCTATGGTCGATATCGGGCTAGGCTGCGTTCTGCTCATCGTCGCTTTGCGATCGGACAAATTCTGGCCCCTGTGGCTCATAGCCATGCAGGGTCTCACCATTTTGTCGCACTTCGCGCCCTTCGTTCCTCATATGATACCGTGGAACTATCGAAATGCTATCGTGGTATGGAGCTGGCCTATGCAGATCGTGCTCGGCTTTGCCGTTCATCAGCACTATCGCGAGCAGGTAGCCTTTCGTACTTTGTGTAGGTAACGCGGTGGCGCTCAGATTCAGATGACGTTCGCCAGACTTCCCTGCCTCTTTTTTCTGACGGCTATACATGCCCAATGACTTTGCATCTATCCCTTGTGCTCTCTTGGAGCTATTGGAAGGCGCTGCAATGTAGAACTGGCGAACACTGATTGACGCGCCATCCGGATCGGCCGCCCATATCCCGAAGCTACTGAACCGGGTTCTTGCTCGATAAAAGCCTCGACAGCGAATGCTCGGGCGCTCGCCAGTTGACCATAATGCATTGGGATATCAAATGTGGCGACCGATATTCTACGGCATCCTGATGTGGGCCGTCACCATCTACGCGTTCCGTCGTGGCGGATGGGCAGAAAAGCTCGCGGCAAGCGGCCTGGTGGTCAATTCCTACCTGAGCGCCTTGCTCGTGAGCCCATATGAAACCCAGTATCGACATGTTGAAGTCTCTGTCGCCCTTGTCGATCTCGGTCTGCTTCTCTTGCTAACACTCATTGCGCTGCGATCGAGGAAATTCTGGCCGCTCTGGCTTACAGCATTCCAGGGGATGGCATTATTGGCGCATTTCGCACCGTATGTTCATGTGAGCCCATGGGTCTATAACCGAGCGGCGGCACTCTGGAGCTGGCCAATGCTGATCGTGCTGGGTTTTGCGGTCCGCGGGCATCATCGGCGGAAATCGACCGAGAACCGTCAAGCGCGTTGAGCCCCATCAGGGGTTCGGCCAGGTGAGAATAAGAGGCCAGGCAACCACCCGGCCCCTCTCCATCAAACCAAATCGCCGTTAGTGGCGAACGGCCAGCTCTCCCCCATCCGGCGCCGTCGCACCCTTGATGGTCGACGCCATCTCGTCGGCTTCCGTCCAGTCGATCGCGGTCAGGCGATCGGATAGCGCCAGCGCGAGCACCTCGTCGACATGGCTCACCGGCACGATCTTGAGCCCCTCGCGGATGTTGGCCGGGATCTCGACGAGATCCTTCTCATTATCCTTGGGAATCAACACCGTGGTGATGCCGCCACGCATCGCCGCGAGCAGCTTCTCCTTGAGCCCGCCGATCGGCAGGACACGGCCGCGCAACGTCACCTCGCCGGTCATCGCCACTTCCTTGCGGACAGGCACGCCCGTGAGGGTCGAGACGATCGCGGTGGTGATGCCGATGCCGGCCGACGGGCCGTCCTTGGGGACGGCGCCTTCAGGCAGGTGGATATGGATATCCTTGCGCGCGATCAGGCTCGGCTTGATGCCATAGGCCGGCGCCCGCGCCTTGACGAAGCTGAACGCCGCCTGGACGCTTTCCTTCATCACGTCGCCAAGCTTGCCGGTGGTGCTGATCGTGCCCCTGCCGGGCACCGTCACCGCCTCGATCGTCAGCAGTTCGCCGCCGACCTCGGTCCAGGCCAGGCCCGTGACCGCACCGACCTGATCTTCTTCCTCGCCGATGCCGAAGCGGAATTTCCGCACGCCGGCGAAGTCGGCCAGATTGTCGGGGGTGATGACAACCTTCGTCTCCTTCCCTTCGAGGATGCGGCGCAGGCTCTTTCGGGCGAGTTTGGCGATCTCGCGCTCGAGCGTACGGACGCCCGCCTCGCGGGTGTAATAGCGGATCAGGTCGCGCAGGCCCTCGTCGGTCAGCTCGAACTCCTCGGGCTTGAGGCCGTGCGCCTCGATCTGCTTGTCGCGCAGGTGCGCCTTGGCGATCTCGACCTTTTCGTCCTCGGTATAGCCCTCGAGCCGGATGATCTCCATCCGGTCGAGCAGCGGCTGCGGCAGGTTCAGGCTGTTCGCGGTGCATACGAACATCACATCCGAGAGATCGATATCGATCTCGAGATAATGATCCTGGAAACGGTGATTCTGCTCGGGATCGAGCACCTCGAGCAATGCCGAGGCGGGATCGCCGCGGAAATCCTGGCCGAGCTTGTCGATT
>CAMLSA010000149.1 GCA_946482655.1 uncultured Sphingomonas sp.
CATCCGTCGCCAAGCCGCCATTGGTGCCGATATCGCCGGGATAGATGGGCATGGCGTAATAGGGCGCGACGGTCAGCGGCCGCAGGCACGGATTGGGGCCGTTGCGGAGGTCGCCATACATCTTGTCATAGGTCGCCTCGCCGCGATGAAATTGCGGGTCCTCGCCTTTAGCGGCGTGCGTGTTGAACCGTGCGATGGTCGCCGAAAGCACCGCCGGATCCATGCCGATCGCCCTAGCCAGCTCTTCGATCGATCGCCCCTTCTTCAGGATCGATCTAACGCCCTTTTTGTGAAGAAATGACGGTATTCCCGGATAGAGCGGACCCATGGGCAATTTTCGCCGATATTCAGCATCGAAGATCATCCAACCCGGCTTGGCGTCACCATATTCGGCCTGACGCCGCGCCATGGCCTGCCCCACCACATGGTAGGAGCCAGCTTCATTCAGATAGCGCTCACCCGTCTGGTTGATCATGATGCAGCCGGGCAGCGCACGTTCGGCGGTGGAGAGGCGCCCGCGATCTTCTCCCGGTACATGAAACACCGGGGCCGCCCAGGTCGAATGCAGGTTCATCGCCGCCGCGCCGATCGCCTGTCCCGCCAGGATCGTGTCGCCGGTATTGCTGCTGACGCCGCCCGAATAGGCTGCATCGGGGTAAAGCGGCATATGCGCCTGCCGCATCGCCTGATTTTTATCGAAGCCCCCTCCGGCCAGCACCACGCCCTTACGCACGCCGATGCGGTAGGGCTTGCCGCCTTTTTCCACCACGGCGCCTGTCACGCGGTCCTTATCGCGCACCAATTCCTTGAGCGGTGCTTCGAGCCACAAGGGCACGCCGAGTGCGTTGAGCTTCAGGCGCAGCCCGCCGACCAGCGCATTACCCAGGGTCAATCGTCGATCCTTACGCGATGTCAGGCGGAAGGGGAGGTCCAGCCAGTATCGCGACATGAGGACCGCCAGTGTCCTGCGCCAGCCCTTTGCCTTGAAGAGCAGTTGATGCGTCTCTTCGAAACTCCAGTTGAGATAGCCAAACAGGCTCGCTGCGGGCGATGCGAACCGCATCGTCCGGACGTCCGCGCCCAATGACTTGCCGTCGATTGAGTCGGGCATATGCGTCCGGTATCCGGCGGGCGAGCCGCCGGGATTTTCGGCGTGGTAATCGGGATAAGGCATTGCCGCATACCGTATCTGCGTATGGTCCATCAGCCATCGCAACATCGGTGCGGCATGAGTGATATAGGCGCGAATATTCGCGTCAGGAACATTGTCGGCAGACAGCCCGCGAATATAGCGGAAAGCGTCTTCCAGATTATCCTCGAACCCTGCTGCGCGGGCTGGATCACTGCCCGGAATCCAGATGCCGCCACCCGACGTTGCCGACGTGCCGCCCCAGAGCGACGCTTTCTCAACAATCAGAACATCCGCCCCGTTACTCGCCGCGACCAAGGCCGACATCAGCCCTCCCGCTCCCGACCCGACGACCAGCGTATCGACTTCCCTGTCCCAGTTGCTCATGTTCGTCCGTTCCAAATTCCTGTTTATCGCAGGGCGCTTACGATGCAGACCGTCGCTGACGTTTGAAGGTTCGTGATGACATTTTTGGTCATGCCGCTTCAGCGGTGGACTGCGACCGGCGTGGTGCTTTTGGGGGCGGCCGGAGCGAGTGGCGGCAGACCCCGGATCATGTCCGCTGCCTTTTCGGCGATCATGATCGTGGGCGCGTTGGTGTTGCCGCTGACTACTTTTGGCATCACGGAAGCATCAACGATCCGCAACCCTTCGATCCCATGGACGCGCAGTTGCGGGTCGACCACGGCCATCTCGCCTACGCCCATCGGGCAAGAGCAGGCGCCGTGATTGTCGGCCTGGATCGTCGCGCGCAGATATGAATCGATCTCCTCATCGGTGCGCAACGCCTGTCCGGGAAAAGCCTCTTCGCCAAGGTAGCGGCCATAAGCAGGCTGATCGAATATCTCGCGGGCAATTCGCACTGCGGCCCTTGCCCGGCGTCTGTCGGATTCTTCCGCGAAATAGTTCGGATCGACCAACACGGAATCCGCAGGATCGGCCGAGCGAAGTTTGATCGTACCCCGGCTGTCCACCCGTGCCAGCGCCATGCGGTTCATGGCGCCATGTTCCTTGAACATCCGCCCATCGACTGGATTGACCAACAAGGGCACGAACTGGAATTTCAGGTCGGGCGGCGCCTGCTCCTCGGGCAATGCGCGAACCGCCGCCGTAGCCTCGACCGGCCCTTCGGCAAGCGGACCCGCACCCGTGAGCGCAAAGCGCCCCAAAGCCTTCAGCCCGGCAATAGGAGAGAAATATTTATAGGCGGAATCCGGGGTCGGCGACTTGCACTGCACGGAAAACCCGAGATGATCCTGGAATCCCTGCCCCACCCCCTTAAGGTCCACCCGAACCGGAATAGCATGTTCGGCGAGATGATCCGCATCGCCGATGCCCGATAGCATCAACAGCTGGGGCGTGTTGTAGACGCCGTTGGACACAATGATTTCCGCGCCAAACGCCGTTTTCGTCTGGTTTCCCTGACGATATTCAACGCCTGTCGCTCGCGTACCCTGGAACAGCAGGCGGTTGGCGAAGGCGCCGGTCACAATCTCCAGGTTGGGCCGCGATCTGGCTTCCCGCAGGTACGTCGCCGCCGTGCTCATGCGGCGGGCGCCTGCGATGGTGAGGTCGGTCGGACCTACGCCCTCGCGGCTAGGGCCGTTGATATCCTCATTGTAGGGAAGACCGGCCTGCGTCGCCGCCTCCACCCAGGCTTTCGCCATCGGGTTGTTGATCCGGGACCGCGACACACGAAGTGGTCCGTCCCCTCCATGATAGTCGCTCGCACCGAGTTGATGACATTCCGCCCGTTGGAAATAGGGTAGGACGTCCCGGTAACCCCAACCTGGATTGCCAATATCTTCCCAATGATCATAGTCTTTTGCTGAACCACGGCAATATATCATGCCGTTAATCGAGCTTGATCCACCCAGAACCTTGCCCCGCCAGTCGTGGATTATTCGATTATTGAGATACTTCTGCGGAACTGTCTCATAGATCCAGCTGTACATGCGACGCTGCATCATGAAAAACATCGCGCCGGGCAGATGCAGGAACATACTGGAATCGCGCGGCCCCGCTTCGAGCAGCAGCACCCGGGCCGCACCGTCTTCAGAAAGGCGGCTAGCCAGTACGCAGCCCGCCGAGCCCGCGCCAACGATGATGTAATCGTACATATGCCCGCTCCCAAAGTTCCGCTATGCGGAATATGATTATGGAAAAAGAGATACACCGGAGTCGGGACAAATTGCACTCATTGTTTTCATGAGGAATTTCGTCCCATCCGATCGCATGAGCCGCAGATCACGTCCGCCTGTGCGATCTCACGAAGAGGGACGAGTTGGGACGCCGGCGCCTTGCGGAACTCAGGGGCGATCGTAGATCAAGGGAGGAATATGATATGATCCGGGACAAACATGTGATCGTGATTTCGGGCAGTTCCGGCATCGGGCTCGAAGTGGCTCGGCAAGCTGCCGAGCGCGGCGCCAGGGTTACGATCACGGGCCGTAGTGCCGAACGATTGGAGTCGGCGGCGGCTTCTATGTCCCAGAATGTCGCCACTGCCGCGTTCGACGCGACCGATCGCGCCGGTCTTGACCGCTTCTTCGGGGGATTTGGCCCCGTCGATCATCTTGTCTCCTGCTTCGGCGATACCGAATTTGGCGGCTTCCTGGATCTGGATGAACAACGCGCGCGCGAAGTGGTTGAGAATAAATTTTGGGCGCAACTTTTCATCGTTCGGGCCGCCCGGAAGTACATTGCTCGAGATGGCTCGATCGTGTTGACCGCCGGCACCGCCTTCGATCGTGCTGTCGTTCCCTATGCAACCGCGTTCAGCGTGGTGGGCAACACGATGCTCGAAGTGCTCGTCAAGGGCCTCTCGGCAGAGCTTGCTCCGATCCGTGTGAATCTGGTCGCGCCAACGCTGACCAACACAGCCCTGTTCGACGGCATGACGCCGGAGGCGCGTCGCAAACTTTTCGAAGACTTCGCGCCCAAGCTGCCGATCATGCGCGTTCCCGAGCCGCATGAAGTGGCGCGCAGCTACATCCACCTCATGGAAAGCGGCCTCGTCAACGGCGACCGTATCCGTCCCGATGGAGGCCCGATGCTGGCCCCCTGAGCGATCCGAACCACGGCCGCACAGGTCCCCTCAGGAGAACTGTGCGGCGTCGATATGCTCTAATCCCAGATGCCGGGTTGCACGACCGCTCGTCCGCGCAGTTCGCCCCGCTCCATCTTGCCATAAGCCTCTGCGGCCTGGCTGAACGTGAATAGTTCCACATCGATCCTGATCTTGCCCTGCTCGGCAAGTGTGATTGCCGCGAGCGTGTCGGATCGGGAACCGCCCATGAAGGTGAAAATCTCGGCCTCGCGCGGAAGTGTCGTCAACAACGGCGTGCGGAGCACTCCATCCCCCGCGCCGATGAGGGCAAAGCTGCCGCACCAGCGGGTCAGCTTGAGCCCGGTTGCGATCGATTGGTCGTTACCGACAAAGTCGAGGACAGCCTCGGCTCCATAGCCCTGCGTGAGATCGCGAACGGCCTCGATTGTCCGATCATCGAGGGCCTCGAAGCAATGGTCGGCGCCCAGTTCCATGGCGTATGCGCGGCGCGCGGGGCTGGTGTCGATGACGATGACCCGCGTCGGGCTGAGGACTTTCAGATATTGAACGGCTAGTGAGCCCAATCCACCGGCACCAATGACAATGGCGGTCGAACCCGGCTCGAGCTTGGGTAGCACGCGCTTGACCGCATGGTAGGACGTGCACCCCGCATCGGTGACCGGTCCCGCGATCACCGGATCCAGCCTATCAAGCTTGATAAGCTCCTGCGCCCGAGCGACGAGGACATAGGGTGCCATACCCCCGTCACGACCGTAGCCGCGCCCTGCTATATTCTGGACGCATGCATTGTCATGGCCGCGCAGGCAATTGGGGCAGGTGCCGTCCGAGCTAGCGGACAGCACGACGACCGGATCACCTTCGGAAAAGCCGGACACATCTGAACCCAGCGCCGCCACCCAGCCGCCAATCTCATGGCCAAGGGTGAAAGGGACTTGCCAGCCGGGCACCGGATCCATGTGCATCATCACGATATCGGAATGGCAAAGCCCATTTCCCGCTACCTTGACGAGAACCTGTCCGGCGGCTGGACGGGGAACAGGCATCTCCTCATATCGAGTGCTCTGGTGCCAACCGGGCAGGCGATAGGCCATCATCGTCGCGTCCATAATATACCTCATTTGTCGTTCACGAGCGCGCCAAGGCGGGCGGCGCGTGGAGGTCGGTTGGGAAAGATCGAGCGGGGAGGCCTATCCTCCGTTTATGCCGACCCCCCCATCGACGGGAACCGATGCGCCATGGACGAACGAGGAGGCGTCCGACAGCAGCCACTTGGCCAGTTCG
>CAMLSA010000150.1 GCA_946482655.1 uncultured Sphingomonas sp.
GCGCTCGAGCCGGTGCCGTCGTCGAGCCGCCAGCCCGACGCGGCATAGACCTGGGTTTGCGGGCAGCTGTCGATCACCCTGGCGATCTTCTTGGCGCCGGTCTGCCACCCGCCGTCGAGGCCGATTTCCGTCAGAGAGACTAGGCTCGACAGAACCGCCACCGCCGCTAGCGCCCCCATCCACAGCCGTCTGTCGGCGATCTTGATGCCCGCTGCGGCCATCAGAGCGGTGATGAGCACGGCGATGTCGGCGGTGTTGCTCGACGTGATCAGCCGGCGCTGGGCATCGACCTGGCCGATCGCGAGCAGCGACGCCAAGAGCGCGGCACCCACCAGTAATGCGAAGGCGGTGTCATGCCTGGTCCAGTTCCGGCGTCCGAGATAGGCGCCGGCGATCGCGATCGGGTTGTGGAAGATCGTGCCGAACAGCAGCGCCATCAGGATACCGCTCGACGTGCTGTCGCCCATCTCGATCCAGTTCTGGTACAGATCGAATATGCCTGCCCAGGAGGGTGCTTGCCACGAAATGATGTAGATGACGGCGGCGATCGACAGGGAGAGGGCGATCAGGAGAAATCGTGCCCAGCGGCGCAGACCTCGCGCGATCGCGGCCAGCATTGTCGCCATCGCCACCACGCCACCGAACAGCGCGCCGCCATAATCGAGGGTGATGGCCGCGATCGTGGCCAGCATGCCGATCAGGGCCAGCGCACCGTCCTGACGCCTGCGATAATCCTTTTCGACAAAGGCGACGTGACGGGCGAGCAGCAGCTGGATCGCGAAGGCGCTCATCTGCCAGAAATCGCCGCGATAGACGCCAAAGGCCTTGATCGTGGCGGGGGCCGACAGCATCAGCAGCACGAATATGGCGTAGAAGCGCGCCTGATCGGGCACCCGCTTGGCGAAACAGCGCGCCGCATAGGCCAGAATGATCAGCGCGGGAAGGTTCGAGGCGAGCCGCGCGATCGGTATGGAGGTGATCCCCATCCTCGACAGCAGCGTCGCCCAGGCGTTGAACAGCGGCGGGTAGATGTCCTGTACCCAGCGCTTGTCGATCAGCCTGGATACACCGAGCTGGGGATCGGAAAGATAGAGCGTCCAATAATCCTCGAGCGAAGGGCCCGCCAGCAGTGCCGAAGAAGCCAGGACGAAGATGACGAGCATCAACGTGATCGCGGCGATATTGCCGATCGATCGCGGCCCCCCGCGTCCATTCGCTGCCCCCGTCATGCCTGCATCGTAACAGCCTGATCTCGCGCTGTCAGCGGGCCGCGTTCCGACTTGATCCGTGGCCTCGGGGCCTGCATGTCCGACTGATGCTGTACGAGAACGGATTGGGGCTGCCGCCTGCGAGTTTCGGCGATCTGCTGCGGATCGAGCCGGCCACGGTGCCGCGCTGGGATCCGACGATCATCGTGACCGATCGCGTACGGCAAAGCCCGGCCCTGGACGTCCTGGGCTATCGTGCACCTGCCCGGTACGTCTCACCGGAGATATTCTACCGCGATCCGCAGCCGCTGCTGGTGCGGGG
Organism: uncultured Sphingomonas sp.; assembly: GCA_946482655.1. The sequence continues at coordinate 1,531 of CAMLSA010000150.1, forward strand.
CGGCAGCTTCGCCATCGTTGCCGAGCGGGAAGGGATAGTGCCGGGCTCGACCTATCTTCTCGGCAACTATGGATGGAACCAACTGTTCGCCTCGATCGAGCGGTTCGAGACATTGGCCGACCACGAGGTGCTGGTTGCGGCCAATAATCACCCTGAGAGCCACTATCATTGGATATTCCAGTGCCTGGCGCCGATTCTGGTCGCGCAGGCGGAAGGATTGGGAAGCCGGTTCAATATTCTGGTGCCACCCTTGGCGCGAATCCAGCGTGAGAGCTTGGACCTGGCGGGTGTCGATGCGGCTCGCATGATCGAATTGCCGGCGACCGCGGCAGCGCTTGCCAACCGGGGCATATACAGCAATCTGACGAGTGGCGGCTTCGCCTTTGTGCCTCATCCGGCGATCATCGCCGCGCTCGGGGCACTGAGCCAGGGCATTCCCGAATCACGCTTTGCGGGTCGGAAGATATTCATTTCCCGCGCCGACGCCACCAAGCGCCGGATGGTCAACGAAGCCGAATTGGGGCAGGCTCTGGCGGCGGCCGGTTTCGACATCGTGCAATGCGGTGGGCTGTCGCTGGCCGATCAGATTGCCCTGTTCCGGGACGCTCTGCTGATCGTCGCCCAGCACGGCGCGGCTCTCACCAATCTGCTGTTTGCGGCCGATGCGGCAGACGGCCCGATGGTGATCGAGCTGCACCAGGAAAACTATCTCAACCAGGCCTTTCTGAAGATCAGCCAAGCGAAGCGGTTGCGCTACTGGGCCGTCGTGAATCCGATGGTCGGCGCCGGGACCGACGGGCGGCATGATTCCACCTGGGCAGCCGATGTCCCCGCCATCGTGAAGCTGGTAAACGGTCTGGACGGATAACCAGCTGGCGCGTGGAGGGGAGCGCCTCCTTTCGGAGACGCCCTCGGATTACAGAGCGGGGAGGAGGCGCTTTTCGCCGGCGATCCGCATCATCGCCTTCTGCAGCTTGTCGAACGCGCGCACCTCGATCTGGCGCACCCGCTCGCGGCTGACGCCATAGACCTGGCTCAGCTCCTCGAGCGTCTTAGGTTCATCGACCAGCCGGCGCTCCACCAGGATGTGCTTCTCGCGATCGTTGAGCGCGTCCAGCGCCTCGTTGAGCATGTTGTGGCGCAGGCTCCTTTCCTCGGCGTCGGCGACCCGTTCGTCCTGGAGCGGACCATGGTCCACCAGCGCGTCCTGCCATTCGCCGCCGTCGCCATCCTCACGCATCGAAACGTTGAGCGACGCATCCCCGCCCATCGACATGCGCCGATTCATGTTGGTCACTTCCTCCTCGGACACGCCGAGATCAGTCGCGATCTTCCTCAGATCCTCAGGCTTGAGGTCGCCATCCTCGAAAGCGTCCAGCTTCGACTTCATGCGCCGCAGGTTGAAGAACAGCTTCTTCTGCGCCGCGGTGGTGCCCATCTTCACAAGGCTCCACGAACGCAGGATATATTCCTGAATCGAAGCCTTGATCCACCACATCGCATAAGTGGCCAGGCGAAAGCCGCGGTCGGGCTCGAACTTCTTCACGCCCTGCATCAGGCCGATATTGCCTTCGGAGATCAACTCGCTCGCCGGCAGGCCATAGCCGCGATAGCCCATCGCGATCTTCGCGACGAGGCGAAGGTGCGAGGTGACGAGCCTGGTCGCCGCCTCGGGATCGCCATGCTCCTGAAAGCGCTTGGCGAGCATATATTCCTCTTCCGCCGTGAGCAGCGGAAATTTCCGGATCTCGGCCAGATAGCGGTTGAGGCTTTGCTCCCCACCCAGTGCGGGAATCGTGGCGGGCACGTTCTTTCCGCTTGCCATGATCAATCACTCCCATCTCGATGCTGGTTACGGGCATCGGACCGATTCAATGTCGAGCCGGAGAATCACCCCGTACCGTTCTGTAACATCTATATCATCATTTTTGTCAATTCGCTGAACAATTCGTCCATATCCGGCGGAATTTCGCTTTCGAAACATAAAGCAGCGCTTGTCACCGGATGAACGAACCCCAGGCGCGCCGCATGCAGTGCCTGCCGCTTGAAATTCAAACGGTTGAGTAGCTCGCGGTGTTCCGGACGAACGCGCGCATATACCGGGTCGCCCAGCAGGGGATGGCCGATCGACGCCATATGGACCCGCACCTGATGAGTGCGGCCCGTCTCCAGCCGGCATTCGACCAGCGCAGCACGCTTCAGCGGCCTAATGGTGCGAAAATGGGTGACGGCGCGCCTGCCCCGGCCGTCGCCGACGATCGCGATCTTCTTGCGATTGGTGCTCGATCGCGCCAGCGGAGCGTCGATCGTCCCTCCGGCAGGCTGTGGTATGCCCGCGACGATCGCCTTGTAGCGCCGGTCGATGCTGTGCCTTGCGAACTGGGCGGCGAGGCCGACATGCGCCGGATCGGTCTTGGCGGCCACCAACAGGCCGGACGTATCCTTGTCGATCCGGTGGACGATCCCGGGCCGCTCGACCCCGCCGATTCCCGAAAGGCTGCCCTTGCAATGGTGGAGCAGCGCGTTGACGAGCGTGCCGTCGAAATTGCCTGCCGCCGGATGGACCACCAGCCCGGCCGGCTTGTCGACAACGATCAGATGCTCGTCTTCATGGACAATGGCGAGGGGTATGTTCTGCGGCTCGTTGCGCGCGGGGGCGGGATCGGGGACGATCACCGCGAAACGCGCGCCGGGGACGACCTTCATCGCCGGATCGCGGGTGAGAGCGCCGCTTTCGCTGCTGACCTGGCCCGAGGAGATCAGCGCCTTCAGCCGCTCGCGCGACAGGGTGGGCAGCGCAGCCGCGAGCGCGCGGTCCAGCCGCCATCCTCCGGCGTCCTCCGGCACGATGGCCTGCAATGTCGATTTCCCCCCGATCATCCGCTACCGATGTGGCGATGGAATTGACGATATCAAGCCTGCTTCTCGACGAAATGCTGCAAGCCGCCGCCGTAAGCCCCCAGGCCGAGATTTGCGGGCTGCTGCTGGGGCAGGGGGCGACGGTGGAGGCGATCCGGCCATGCGGCAACGTGGCCGCCGATCCCCGCGACAGCTTCGAGATCGACCCGGTGGCGCTGATCGCCGCCCATCGCGCGGCGCGCGATGGCGGCCCGAGGCTGATCGGCCATTATCACTCGCATCCGGTTGGGACCACAACGCCATCGGCGCGCGACGCGGCGGCGGCCCAGCCCGGCACCTACTGGATCATCATCGCCGGTGGTGAGCTAAGATGCTGGCTCGCCGCAGCGGACGGGCGGTTCGACCCGGTTGCATGCGTTGCGCCTCCCAATCGCTGATTGCGCAACCGCCCAGCGCTTGTCAAAAGACCCGACCCGTATCGCCGCACTGAGGAATTAGCCCCATGGTCAATCGTTCGGCCGAGTTTGCGAGCCTGCTATGTTCGCGGCTGTGCCACGACCTCCTGTCCCCCGTGGGTGCGCTCAACAACGGTCTCGAGTTGTTGGCCGACGAGACCGACCCCGGGATGCGCGAACGCTGCATGGAGTTGCTCACCGAAAGTGCCCGGGCTTCGGCCAACAAGCTCAAA
>CAMLSA010000151.1 GCA_946482655.1 uncultured Sphingomonas sp.
TCTTGACGTTATGTACAGATATCATACATAGACAGAGAAAGAAGGAGATGGCCAATGGCCACAGCTGCCCATTCCGGCGTCCCCGCCAAAGCGCCTAGCCGCAAGGATCTGAGCGGTCCGGCGCTGCGCACCTTTTTCCGCATTGCCGACGCCTGGGACCTCAAGGAAGCCGAGCAGATGAAGCTTCTCGGGCTCGACAGCCGCTCGACCTTCCAGACCTGGAAGCGCGGCGCGGTCGCGGCGATTCCCAAGGATGCGCTGGAGCGCATCTCCTATGTCATGGGGATCTACAAGGGGCTGAAGATGCTCCTGCCCCGTACCGCCAACGAATGGGTACGCAAACCCAATGAGGCGCCGCTGTTCGCCGGACGCCCGGCGATCGAGCGGATGGCCTCGGGCAATGTCGCCGATCTCTACGTGGTGCGTCAATATATCGACGCGCAGCGCGGCTGATGGATGCCATTGCGACGACGCAAGTGCGGTGGCAACCGTGCTACCGGATCGTCGCAAGCCGGTTCCCGCCCATATCGCTGTTTGAGGATGTCGCGGATCCGGCCGACCTGGAAGCGGTCTATGCGATCGAGGCGATGACCAACGACCGGCTTCGCGACGAGGTCGGGGACCTCGCCCTCGTCCCACCGGAGGACCGCGTATCGGGACCCGGAACATCGGCGATCATGGCAGCGTTCACCCACCTAAATCCCGATGGCAGCCGGTTCTGTGACGGCAGTTTCGGGCTGTTCTACGCTGCCAGCACCATCGAGACTGCGGTTGCCGAGACGCGCCATCACCGAACCCGCTTCATGGCGTACACCCACGAACCGGCGCAGGAACTCGACATGCGCGTCTACGCGGTCGACCTGGACGCCATGCTCCACGATATTCGCGGCCTGCGCGATGAACGCCCTGCCCTCTACGCCCCGGACAGCTATGCCGCCGGCCAGGCGCTTGGCCGGCACCTGCGTGAGCAAGGTTCGGATGGCATCGTGTACCAAAGCGTGCGCGACGCCGACGGCGAGTGCGCCGCGGTGTTCCGCCCTCGCCTACTCGCCAACAGCCGACAGGAGCGGCACCTGTGCTACGTTTGGGATGGCCGGGCGATTGTCACCGTCTACGAGAAGAAGACATTCACCTAAAGGTCCTGCGGACAAGCTAGCCTTTCGGCCTCGAGTGACGCCTGTCAGGAATAGACCCCGGCAGCCATACGATCGAGATCTTCCATGACGATATCGATATCGCCATTCGCAACCAATTCCGCGGCCGTTTTCCCAACTCCAGAAATGGGTTGATGCTTGAACCAGATAACCGCCTTGCCTTCTTCGCCTGCAAGTTCTGCCGCTCGCGTTATAACTCGGGCTATTTCCTCCAGTTTAATCTGCACGGTCGGGGCGGAGGGATACAGAGTCATGGCCTTACGATCCAGGCGAGCAACGCGAGCCAAATGCGCCATGGAGAAGCGCAGGCGCTCCGCCAGACGACGGGGCGAGATGATCTCATTCTCGCGAATGTCATCCTGGAAGGCTGCAGTCATAGGGCAGTCCATATTCAACATGTGAAGACAAAACTCTCACGTCTCAGAACCGCTGAAGATTGTCCTAGCTCCAATGCTGATCGAGCAGCGCTTTCAACGCGGCCTCCGCTTCAGCCCGCGTACCACCGGCATGCGGGAGCAAGGTAAGTTTGAGACCCTTACGATCCACCGCCTCCACTTTCAGCAATGGTTTCCCCCCTTCGGACACGATCGTTTCCGGCTTTCCTGACTTCTTGGGGGATCCTGACCTCTTGGGGGGATCGGCGGCCAGAGCGAGCGCGCGTATGATATCGGGGACCGGCATCGGTGCTGCGCGATCGGACTGCACCTGAGCGAGACGTCCCGCCTCGGCGAACACACGCTGCCGCCGATCCTCCGGTTTCAAGAGAGGCTTGATCGCGGTGACATGCTTGATCCTGAGATCCTGCGGAAGGGCGAAGGCCGCCATCAGTTCCGCCGGCAGCCGGGCAAGGTCGAGATAGCGGCTGAGCCAGCTTTCCGTGACATTGATCCGCTCGGCCATCACCTTCTGGCGCCCCTCATAATAGGCGTCGAGCGCGCGCAGATAGTCGCGCGCGCGCTCCAGATCGGTGAGATCGTCGCGCGCCCGATTCTCGAGGTCAGCGAGACGGAAGGCCTCCTCGTCGGTAAGGCTACGGATATCGACGAGAAAGCGGAAATCCGGATAGTTGTGGGCGCGCAGCCAACTGATCGTCCAATGCCGGCGCGCGCCGCAAATCACCTCGAAATCGAAGGCAGGATCGTCCTTCACGCGGCGAACGATGGCGGGCATTTCTTGCTTGCCCTGCGCCTTGATGCTCTCGATGAGGTCGGCGCACCGCTCCTCATTGAGGAGCGCATATTCGCGGTTATGCCCCGCCCACATTCGGCAGCGCGCGGGATCGACAAGCTCATGGGTGCGCGAGACGACGCTGCCCGTCGCCAATTCGGCAAGCCGGCTTTCCCGGCCCGCCAGCACGCTCGCACCGATGCCAGGGCGCCGCGCCGCTGGGGCTTGCGCCCCCGGGTCGATTCCGGCGACCAGATCAGCCGCGAAGTTGGCGTTCTTCTTGCTCATCATCCACCCCTTCTACCCGGAATTGCACCGGTGCAATTTTGCTCGCATCAGGCGAGTCCCTCCTTGCGAAGCCGCGTCAAATGGCTCGGCCACATCGACCGAATGTCGACCTCAATTTCACTGTTCACGCCATCAAGATAGGCAAGGCAGCGGTTGCGCACCGTCGAACTGGTGACCGGGCCGTCCAGCTCGTAGACGGTCATCAGCCGCGCCGTTGCATTGTCGATTTCGGCCGAATCCTTGAGCGGCGTACGGACGATCGCGTGACCGAAAAGGGTCCGCATCAGGTTCAGCAGTTCCTTCTGCATCGACTTATTCTCATCGACCTTGGACGCCACAAAGCGCAGGAACTGCAGCGACGGCGCCAAGCCGCGATCGGCCAGCGTCTCTATGGTCTCATCGAGCATGGCGAGGAAGGCCGCCGTCGACGAGAAGTCCATCACCGTCGGCGGAACCGGCACCACCAGCGCATTGGCCGCGCGCAGCACCGAAAGCGAGATCGCGCCGAGCGCCGGAGGCGGATCGAGAACCACCACATCGAACCGATCGGCAATGCTCGCGATGCCTTGCGCCATGCGGTCGATCAGGTTCCCCTGCCCCCGCGCCATGCGCGCTGCGATTTCATATTCCGACTGGAACAGCCGCAGATTGGCCGGGACAAGCTCGAGACCGTCGAAGTGGGTCTTGCGCAAGGCATAGTCGAGCGACTCCATGTCGTCGTGCCGCAGGAACGGATAGAGCGTGTCCTCCTCGGTCAGATCCAGGTCGGGAACATAGCCAAACAGGGTCGTTGCCGACGCCTGGCTATCGCAATCTATGAGAGCCACCCGGTAGCCCTTGATCGCGAGATATTGGGCCAAATGCACCGACAGGGTCGATTTCCCCACCCCGCCCTTGAAGTTCTGCACCGCGATAACGCAGCAGGGATCGGTTGCGGCCCGCCAGGGCCGGGTGCCGAACAGTCCGCGCATGTCGTTGAGCTGCGCCAGGGTATAGCCGACACGCCGATTATTCTCGGTTCGCGGAGGCGGCGGCAAGCGGCCGTCCTTCTCGGCCTCGCGAATGGCCGCCGCGGTTCGGCCGACCAGTTCCGCGGCCTTGCCAATCGGGAACGTCGGCTCGCGCCGCTCGTCCGCCCGGGCACTCCGCGCGGAGTCGCGGAGCCGCTCGAGGACAGAGCTGGTCCGTTGTGCGAGCGTCGAGACGGACAGCAGGTCCTGCGTGCCCTCAATGTCGAGTGATGCAGCCAAGAGAGGCCCCCTTGCGAAACTAGAGGGGGCATAGCTCAATTTGCACTTTTAGGTCAATCGAAGGCTGATTTTCGCAAGTCGGCCCAGCCCGAAGGGCGAAACTTGCCCAATCTGCGCCGCAGACCTTTTGCGCCCCCTCGCAACCTGACTCCTTGGGGGCAGTTCACCCCGAAATTGCACCGGTGCAATTTCGGCTCAGGGGCGCCCGCGTCGTGCCAGGAAACTCTCGCAGAAGCCGGTCCAGGATGCGATCAGCTTGGCGCCCTTGAGCTTCGCCAGCCTTTCGCCCATCTGCGCGCGATAGGCATCGGCAATGAGATCGATGTCCCAACCGCCGCCAGCCGAACGGCCGATGGCCGCGAGCGTGTCCGAGCCAAAGCGGATCGTGCCGTTCGGGAAGGTGACCTCCCCTGCCCCAGCCTTATCCTTTGACACCAAGGCCGCCACCGCCGCCTGTGTGACAGCCTCGACGGCAACGGTCTCCACCTCGTCCTCGCGCCGCGCCTTTCTGCCCGCAGAGTGCCGACCGATCTCATCCACGGTCGCGATTTGGGCCGGAGCATCCTTGGGCTCAAAGCGGAATTCGATTTCGGTGACGGTTCTGCCCTGGCGGATCTCCCGCCACTCCACGCGAAAATGGGCGAGCTGATCTATTTCGGCCTTCGCCTTTTCGAGAACCTTGCGGCGCAGCTGCGCGAAATCCTTGTAGACGTCCGGCGCGATGCCGAGCAGCGCACGCAGCGCCGTCATGTCGCCCTTCCAGAGCGACTGGCGCCTATGCAGCCTCAGCGCCCCGATCTCGTACAGCTTGAGCGCATAGGTTGATCGGAAGCCGAGCACCGCCTGGCGGTTCAGGACCGCATAGGTCTCCGATTCCTGGATCAGCTTTCGGGCTTCGGGCGTGAACTCCCACTCGATCCACCCAGCGTCCGCGCCCTCTTCGTCTTCCGCTTCTTCGCGCGACGACGAGATAAGCGAAAAGCGCAGCGTCGCCTTCTTGCCGCGCCAGGACTTGTCGTCGACTGCGAAAAGCGTGCGGTGCAATTCCTCAAGCATATCCGAGATGCGCTCATTGCCCTTGTGGCCGCGGCGAATGTCCGCCTTTCGCATCTTGTGCGGGCGGTCCTCCCAGG
>CAMLSA010000152.1 GCA_946482655.1 uncultured Sphingomonas sp.
TGGCTTATGCCCGAGCGCGCGGCCTCGATCACCAGCGGCAGCGGATGACCATGGAGCGAAGCGACGATGATCTGCTTGACGACCCCATAGATCGCGGCATCGGCTTCGATCACCTGTCGGCAGCGCTGCGCGAAGGGCGCGACGATGCCATAAGCGAGCAGAATACCGAGGAAGGTACCGACGAGCGCCGAGCCGATCATCGCGCCGAGGATCGCCGGCGGCTGATCGATCGAACCCATTGTCTTCACCACGCCGAGAACGGCGGCGACGATGCCGAGGGCGGGGAGCGCATCGGCCAGGCCCTGCATCATGTCGGCCGGCTTGATCTCGTCATGATGATGCGTCTTGAGCGCATTGTCCATGACGTCCTCGACCGCCATCGGATCGAGCGTGCCCGACGAGATCACCACCAGCCGCAGCGTATCGGTGATCATGTGGATCAGCGTGCTGTCCTTGAGCAGCTTGGGATATTCGGCGAACAGCGTCGAGGACTGGGGATCCTCGATATGGGGCTCGAGCGCGACAGGACCTTCGGAGCGCAGCTTCTTCATCAGCGTGGAGACGAGGAAGATGACGTCCAGATAGTCCTTCTTGTTATATTTCGGCCCCTTGAAGATCTTGACGAAGCCGCCGCCGAACGCCTTCAGCTCCTTCAGCGAATTGCCCGCGACGATGGCGCCCACTGCGGCGCCTCCGATGATCAGCATTTCGTGCGGGATGGCGTGCATGATCGGCCCGAGATCGCCACCCGTAAGAGCGAACCCGCCGAAAACCATCGCAAGAAGAATGACGAGGCCGATGCCTGCAAACATGAACGCTAACTCCCGCGCGGATCTCTTTCGGGGTCAGGACCGCCGGCTTTGCCGCGCTTTCCCCATCGACGTTAACGGCGGAACAAGCAGAGGCTTTATCCAACCGATGTCAGATTCTCTTAACTGAGAAAATCAAACAAAGTGTTGCGATTGACCTTGGCAAACGCTGACTGTGCGGCTTGAAGCGTCAGGGTTTTCGCATTGAGGCGCATTATCGCCGCAGCCACGTCGGCATCTTCGAGCGAACTGCGCTCCTCGGCCAGCTGAATGCCGTTCTCGGCGAGGCTGTTGGCCGCATCGTCGAGCCGCGCCGCGCGGATGCCCTGCGCGGCATGCTGGCCGGTCACATGCCTGATCGCGATATCGATGTCCGCGAGACTGACCTCGGCGGCGCTGCGACGCATGGCGATATCGTCGATGGAAATCGCGTCGATGGCGTCCTCGATCACCGAGTCGAGCGTACCGGTCCCGGCGCCGAGAGTGAGTCCCTCGAAAACCGCCGAGCGCTGCGCCGTGGCCGGCAAACGCTGCGTCGCCGAAGTCGAGATCTGCAACGGGGCGTCCGTCGGAAAGAGCGCCTGGCCGGTTGGCGTGGTGGTGGTGGCCAGGCTCCCCAGTTGCACGCGCAACGCCGCCAGTTCCTGAACGATCGCGGCGCGATCATTGGCGGAGACCGACTCGCTCGCGCCAGCGAGGGTGAGTTCCTTGACCCGATTGAAGACGCCGGAGACGTTTTCGAGCGCCGTGTCCACCTGCGCCGCGATCGACTTTGCGGTTTGAATGTTTCGAGACCAGGTGATCTGATCGGCCTGCGCGCGACGGATCTCGACGACGCGCGCCGCGGCGATCGGATCGTCTGAGGCGCGATCGATCCGCTTGCCGGTCGATATTTCGGATTGAGCCTTGGCGATCTCGGCGCCCAGCTTGGCCTGCCGATTGATTTCCGCCAAAGCGCGGTATCGGGTTGCGGTGATCACCGATCGTTCCTTCAGCTGAACAGATTCATGATTTCCTGCAGCGTGTCGCGCGCCACCTGAATGATGCGCGCCGAACCGCTATAGGCCTGCTGGAAGCGCAGGAGCTGGGCCGCTTCGACGTCGAGATCGACCCCGGTAACTTCGTCGAGCTGCTGGAGGGCCCCGTCACGCTGCGTTGCTGTGGCCGATTCCTCGGCCTTGGCCGCGGCGACACCCTGCGCATGAGTCGAGACCAGCTGCGTCCAGCGGGCCTCGGGGCCGGTCGAATTGCGGTAATCCTTGAGCGCCAGTGCGTTGCCGTTGGCGACGCCGGAGGTCGACGCGGCGGCGATCACCGAGACATCGGCGGTCGCCACGGCCAGGTCGCTGGCGGTCGCACCGGTGAGCAGCGCGGCGCCGGGATCGCCATTTCGATCGATGCCGGCGGTATTCCAGTTGTTGATCACCGTCACAAAGTTGTTGGCGACGGCATCGAGCGCGGTACGGCGGCTGGAGATGGTATTCGATACCGCGACCAGCCCCGCCAGCGCTCCCGATCGCGGGCTGATCGCGGCCTCGCCGCCAAAGCCGGAGGCAAGCAGCGACAGCCGGCCGTCTGCCCCCCGCAGGACACCGACATAGGCCGGATAGACGCTCGTCGGGTCGACCAGCGTGGTCGTGTCGTCGCCCATCAGCTTGACCTCGGCGCGACCGTCGTCCCGGATCGTCACGTCGATGCCGACGGCGCCCGAAATGCTCTTCAACAGCGCGTCGCGCTGGTCCATCAGCAGCGCTTGTCCGGCCGAGCCTGGGCTTGCCCGCTGCACCGCCAGATTGACCTGGGCCAGGGTCCTGAGATCCGCGTTCAGCTTTGCGACGGTGTTCTCGGCCGATGTCGCTATACCCTCGGCAGCCGATTCGAGAGCGTTGGCGGTGGTCGAGAACTGCTCGGCCACCTGGCCAAGCGTGGTGAGCAAGGTCCGGCGGTTGGTATCGCTCTGAACGTCGGCGCTCATCCCTTCGGCAGCGGTGAACACCGCACTCATCTTCACGCCGAGACCGACATCCGAATCGTCGAGCGCGGCCTCGCCGACCCCGAGCCAGGCCGACTGGGCCTTGGCCCGCTCGGCCTCGGAATTGGAGAAACGCGCATAGGAGGCTTTGTAATTATCGAAGATGCGCTGAACGCTGCCGACATTCACGCCGCCGAACACCGCCGAGGAGCGATACTGATAATCGTTCGAACTGGAGACCGCCGATTCTTGGAGAGTCACCGTTCGACGCGTATATCCTTCGGTCTCCGCATTGGAGACATTCTCACCGACCGTGGATAGCGCCGCGCGATAGGCGATGACGCCCGACCGGCCGATCGTGAGAAGATCGCTCATCAGCTCGCTCCGGCAGACTTGTCGGCCGGCTCGGCCGGCGCCGTTTTCGCCACCCTGGCCTCGAACTGCCGGACCAGCAGGTCGCCGATGCCGAGCGCGCCGTTGCCGGCGAGCTGATCTGCCAGATTCGCGTGCTGCATCTCAAGGAACTGATCCGTGGCATCGCTGCCGAACAGGTCATCCTCGCTGAGCTTCGCATCGCGCATCGACTTGAGCATCTGGCGTGTGAAGATAGCCTCGAACTGCTTCGCGGCAGCCTTGAGCTGCTCGAGCTCGCTAGCCTTCGGATCGGCGAGCGCACCGGTCTTGACGGAAATGCTGCCGATCATAGCACTACGAGCTCCGCTTTCATGGCGCCCGCCTGCTTCAGCGCCTCAAGGATCGCGACCAGATCGGCGGGGGAAGCGCCGATCGCGTTCACCGCCTTGACGATCTCCGCGAGCGAAGCACCCGGCTGGAATTCGAACATCGGCCGGGCTTCCTGGTCGACCTTGATCGCGCTCGACTGCTGGACCGCGGTCTCGCCGCGCGAAAAGGCGTCGGGCTGGATGATCTGCGGCTTCTCGTCGACCTGCACGGTCATTCTGCCGTGGGTGACCGCGACCGGCGCGATGCGGACCGCGCCGTTGATGACCACCGTGCCGGTGCGGGCGTTGACCACCACGCGCGCCGCCGCATCGGCGGTGTCGACATCGAGATTCTCGATCCGGCTCATCATGGCGGTGCGATATTCGGCACCGGGAGCGGCATCGATCGTGATCGTCGTCGCGTCGATCGCCCGCGCGACCGGCTGGCCGATATTCTTGTTGATCGCAGCCGCGACCCGCTGCGAGGTCGTCAGGTCCCCCTCGGCCAGGTCGAAGCGGAGCTGTGGCGAATTGGCGAAACCGGCATCGACGCTCCGTTCCACCGTCGCCCCGCCGGGAATGCGCCCCGCGGTCGGCACGTTGATGGTGAGCTTCGAACCGTCGGCGGCATCGATGCCGAGCCCACCAACCGCGAGATTGCCCTGCGCCATCGCATAGATCTGCCCATCGGCACCCAGCAGCGGCGCCATGATCAGCGTGCCGCCGCGCAGCGACTTGGCCTTGCCGAGCGCCGAAATGGTGACATCGAGTCGCTGGCCCGGCTTTGCAAAGGGTGGAAGTTCGGCCGTGATCATCACTGCCGCCGCATTCTTCAGCGCCGGATTGACCCCTACCGGAAGCTGCAGACCGAAGCGCGAGGCGACGCCCTTCATACCCTGTGTGGAGTAATCGAGGCTGTCGTCGCCCGTGCCCGCAAGCCCGACGACGATACCGTAGCCGGTGAGCTGGTTGGCGCGCAGTCCCTGAAAGGTCCCGATGTCCTTGATGCGCTCGGCATGGCTCGCGCTCGACAGCGCGACGCCCGAAAGGCAGAGCAGAAAGGTGATCAACGCGCGATACATCAACGGCTTGTCCTCGAAATTCTTAATCAGAATGGACTAAGAATGGAAAAGAAACGGTTAAGCCAACCCTGGCGCGAACCCCGCGCGATCTCTCCCTTGCCCGAATAGGTGATACGGGCGTCGGCGACGCGGGTGGAAGCGACCCGATTGTCGGGGCCGATATCGGCTTGGCGGATCAATCCGGTGATCGCGACATTCTCGTCGCCACGATTGAGGGTGAGCAGCTTCTCGCCACGCACCAGCATCGTCCCGTTCGGATAGATCCGCGCGATCGTGACGCTGATCTCGCCGCTGAGCTGGTTGGCCTGCGCGGCCGCGCCCTTGCCGTT
>CAMLSA010000153.1 GCA_946482655.1 uncultured Sphingomonas sp.
ACACGGCGAGGTTGACTCCGATCTCCTCGCCCGCCCGCGCCATCATCGGCACCACGCCCGAGGTCGACAGGGTGATCCGCCGTTTCGACAAGGCGAGCCCGTCGCCGTCCATCACCAGCCTGAGCGCGTCGCGGACATTGTCGAAATTGTAGAGGGGCTCGCCCATGCCCATCATCACGATGTTGGTGAGCAGTCTTCCTTCCGGCTGCGACGGCCATTCGCCGAGCGCGTCGCGCGCCAGCATCACCTGGCCGACGATCTCCGCCGCGGTCAGGTTGCGGACGAGGCGCATCGTGCCGGTGTGGCAGAAGCGGCAGTTGAGCGTGCAGCCGACCTGGCTCGACACGCACAGGGTTCCCCGATCGGCGTCGGGGATGAAGACCATCTCGTAATCCTGGCCGTCGTCCGAGCGGAGCAGCCACTTGCGGGTGCCGTCCGACGAGACCTGCGCCTCGACCACTTGCGGACGCGACACGACGAAGCGCTGATCGAGCCAGCTCCGCATGTCCTTGGCGATGTCCGTCATCGAGGCGAAGTCGGTGACGCCGCGATTGTAGATCCACTGGAAGATCTGCTTGGCACGCAGCTTGGCCTGCCTCGGTTCGAGCTGCGCGGTCTCGAGTGCCATCCGCAGATCATCGCGGCCCAGCCCGAGCAGGTCGATCCTCCCGTCCTGGCGCGGCACGAAGGGACGCGGAACGGGCACAGGATCGATGTGGCCGGGAATCGGCATGGTAACAGGCTGCGGGTGGTTCATGGCGCGCACATAGGGGATTATCGCGCGATTTTCCACTCCGGCCGCACAAGCGCGCTCTATGGGGTTGATGCGGGGGCAACGACACGCCGTTCGTCGCGTCATCCGTCCGTAACGATCGGGAAATTGGGCTAAATCGATGGATCGCCTCCCGAATGTGCGTGAATGTCCCGCAGCGCGTGCTATTCAGCCGTCTATGGCCTTGCCCGATGAGTGACCCTTCCGACGAAGCGCCCGAACAGGTCGAGCATCTGCTCGGCACGCCCCACCTCGCCGATGCAATCGAGAGCGATCGCTTCAAGCAGTTCCTCGATCATGTCCCGATCGCGGTCGCGGTCTCGGAGCTGCACCCGTCCGAGGCGATCACCTATGCCAATCTCGAATTCGAACGGCTGACTGGTCGCTCGGTCGCCGAGTTGGTGGGGCGGAGCTGGCGGACGCTTCCCGGTATCGCCACCGCCCGGGGCGACGACCGGCTGCTCAGCGAGGCCGTCAAGGGCGACGAGGAATATATCGGCAGCTTCACCATCGAGCAGGAGGACAGCTCGATCGAGGTCGATGCCTGGTCGAACACGATCGCGGATGAGGACGGCGTCGAGCTGTTCCGGCTGGTCGCGCTGGCGAAGGTCGGTCAGAGTCTCGGCACCGAGGCCGCGGAGGCGGTCCAGTCGCTGCGCGACAAGGATGTCCAGCTGCTCGAGCTTCAGCACCGGGTGAAGAACAATCTGCAGATGATCACCGCGCTGATCCGGCTCGAGGCGCGCAACGTCGCCGACGATGAAACCGGCAAGCGCTTCGATCGGCTCGCCGGCCGGGTCAATTCGCTCGCCTTGCTCTACGACATGCTGGCCGCGCACGGCCTCGAGCAGACCGTCGACCTCGGCGCCTATCTGAGCCAGATCGCATCCTCGGTGATGCAGGCGCATGCCGTGGAGGGCATTCGCCTCGACCTCAAGGTCGATAGCTGGCCGGTGTCGATCAACGTCGCGATGCCGGCGGGCCTGGTCGTCAACGAATTGCTGACCAACTCGCTCAAACATGCCTTTCCCCAAGGCGGCGGCACGA
This sequence comes from uncultured Sphingomonas sp., assembly GCA_946482655.1. Next base: position 1,820 of record CAMLSA010000153.1, read on the forward strand.
TCACCCTGCATAGCCTGATCGACGATGGCGGATGCCGCGTGACCATCGCCGATGACGGGATCGGCCTTCCGGAAGGCACATCCTGGCCCAAGCCGGGCAAGCTGGGCGCGGCGATCGCCCAGTCGCTGCGGCAGAACGCCAGGGCGGACTTCGCGGTGGCCTCGCCCTCCGGCGGGGGAATGCGGGTGACGATCCTGTTCCCGCGCGAGGCCGCGTCGCCCAGCGAAACCTAATTACCGGTCGAGGGAGGCGGCGAAGGAGCACCCTGGGCCGAGTCTGGCGCCTTCACACGGCGGTGGTCGAAACCCGCGCGTGGTGCCCCTCCTCGTCGGGGCGGATCCTGCCGCCGAACAGCATCTTGAACTGCCCGATCAGCGACATGTCCGATTCCCACAGCTCGGCATCGTCGATGTCGAACCGCACCAGCGTCAGGCTGGCGTCGTTCCTGCCGCCGGGAAACCAGGATTCCACCTGGCGCGACCAGAGCTTGTCGATCATCGCCGCATCATTGTCGACCGTGATCTTGCCGGACAGGCAGGCGAAAAAATCCTGTCCCTTGGACACGAATTGCGCCATCGCCGGCCCGCCGCCGGCGATCCTGTTGCCCTTGCCCACGAAGAAGAACAAGGTATCGACCTGATCCTCGTCGAGCTGCACGGTGAGCGGCTCCGAATGCATGCCGGACCCGGTGAGCCCGACCATCATGAACGGGCCTTGGCTGAGCTTCTTCCAGAGATGCTGCTTGAGTTCGCCGGTATCCGACATCGTTCTTCTCCTTTGCCTGTGACAGGTCAAGAACGAAGCCGAAGCCCCGGAGTTGCCCGGTCGATCGGCGGGACGGGCTATTCGACCGGCGCGGAGACGACGCCGAATTCCATCGGCTCCCGGCCACGCCGTTCAAAAGGGGCTTGCTCCGATCTGGATATTGGGTTCAGCTGAAGGCGAAGGCGGCGACATTCGCAAGTCGCGCGCAGGAAGGCCGGAGGAAGGACCCCATGCTCATCGTCCATCATCTCGGGATATCCCAGTCCGACCGGATCGTCTGGCTCTGCGAGGAGCTCGCGCTGCCCTACGAGCTCAAGCGCTACGATCGCGATCCCGAGACCAAGGCCGCGCCGCTCGAATATAAGGCGCTCCACCCGTTCGGCACCGCCCCGGTGATCACCGATGGCGATCTGGTCCTCGGCGAATCGGGAGCAATCATTGAATATCTCTGCCGCAAATATGCCGGCGGTCGCTTGATCCTCGGCCCGGACCACCCCGAATTCGCACAGTTCCTGTACTGGTTCCACTTCGCCAACAGCTCGATGATGCCTGCTGTGATGATCGAGAGGATGGCTGTGTGGCTGGGCGTCGACTCCGCCGTGGCGGCAAAACATCCGGCCGGGAGCATCCGCACCGAAAAAGCCTATGCCATGGCCGAGGCGCGGCTGGGCGAGGCCGCCTATTTCGCCGGAGACGCGCTCAGCGCCGCCGATATCATGATGCTCTTCACCCTGACGACGATGCGCCGTTTCGCCCCGCGCGACATGGCCCCCTATCCCGGCATCCGGGCCTATCTGCAGCGGATCGGCGCGCGTCCAGCGCTCCAGCGCGCGATGGCCAAGGCCGACCCGGAACTGCCGTTGCTGTTGGACTAGGCGGGATCGGCATTCGGATTCCCAAGAGGGCCGATCGCTGCTTCGTAGGAGTCCGTGTTGAAGCGCGGATGTTTGCGGCTTCTGCCGTCTGGAGCGCACTGGTGCGATCCCGCCCGAGCGCTCGATCCCGCTGACGGAACCGGGCACTCGGGTCGTTCCTTGTCTTCCGCATTTCCGAGTCGTCAGGTGATCCCACCTGGCAACTCGGGAAACGCGTCAGCCGCGTGCTAGCGGCAGCGTAACGGGGGGCTTGGCCGGCCGCTCAGAACTTGAACGTTCCCGCGATCCCCCAGGTTCGACCGATATTATCCTGTTTGAACGCGGTCACACCCGGGATGTTGTTGGTAAGCTCGACCCAATGCTTGTCGAACGCGTTGTTGACGTAGAGCTGAAGGCTGAAGGCATCCTCGGGCGCGGACAGGGTGATCGACGCATCGACGCTCGTATAGCCTTTCTGACGCCCGAGAGGGTCATTCGCCAGGTTGGTCTGGAACTTGGTCCGGCTGTTTGCGCTCGCATAGAGCGTAACCGCATCGAATCCGGCAAAACCACTACCGGGGAGAGGGATGCGATAATCCGCGGCCATATTGATCGTCCACTTCGCATTGAAAGGAAGTATCTGACCCGAAGCGTCGAATGACTGGCCGTTGCCGAAATTGATGATGAAGTTGGAGTATTTCGCGTCGAGATAGCCCACGTTCGCACGAAGGGTGAGCCGCTCCACCGGGATCAAGATCGTTTCCAGCTCCATACCCTTCGTTCGCGCTTGGGCCGATCCCACGCGTTGCACGAATTGGCCGCCCCCTATCGACTGCTGGATGGAGCGCTGCAGATTCTTGAACTTGATGTCGAACAACGTCAGGTTGACGCGCAGCCGCCGGTCGAACCAATCGGTCTTCGCTCCGATTTCGTAAGCTCTCGAGTTTTCGGCAGGGAACGGCGGATTTATCAGACTCGTCGGTTCACCATTGAATCCGCCAGGCCGGTATCCCTCCGCATAACGGAAGTAGACCAGCTTGTTCTGATCGATCTTGTAACGCAGGCCGCCTTCCAAAGACGTGCTCTTGAACTTCACCTGTTCGAAGTTGGCCCTCGCCGGATAGGCGTCGACGACATCCGGATAGTTCGTCGCAGCGGGGAGTACCTGTGCCAGAGCAAAACGATGCTTGAACTTGTCCGATGCACGGCGGGCACCGAAGGAGGCCGTAAGCGAGTCGGTTAGATTGACGTCGACCTGCCCGAAGGCCGCAAGATTATCTCTGACGACGCTCTGGTTGCGGACC
>CAMLSA010000154.1 GCA_946482655.1 uncultured Sphingomonas sp.
AGCAGGATCATCGCGACGACGAACGCCAGCAGGCCGAGAAGCTCGGCGGCGGCGAAGCCGATGAAGAGCCGGCCCTGCTGGCCATCGGCGGCGGCGGGGTTACGAAGCGCGGACTCGAGGAACGAGCCGAACACGTTGCCCACGCCGAGCGCGGCCATGCCAACACCGATCGCGGCCAGACCGGCACCGATCAGCTTTGCGGCTTCTGCGTCCATGATAAACTCCTTAGCGTTAAACAGGTTGATAGTGGTTGTCGGTAATCTCAGTGCAGGTTGACCGCGTCGTTCAAATAGAGCGAGGTCAGCAGCGCGAAGACATAGGCCTGGATCGCGCATACCAGCAGTTCGAGCAGGGTGATGCCGATCATCAGGATGAAGCTGGGGATCGAGACGATCGCCACGGTGAGCGCACCGGCGTTGAGGCCGTTGATGACGAAGCCGGCCAGCACCTTCATGAGAATGTGCCCCGCGGTCATCGCGACGAACAGTCGCAGACCCAGCGAAAAGGGACGAATCAGGAAGGAAAAAAGCTCAATCAGGAAGATCAGCGGGATCATGTAGCCGGGCGTGCCGTGCGGCACGAACAGCGAGAAGAAATGGAAGCCGTGGCGCCAGAAGCCGACGATCAGGACGATCGAGAAGCTGATCACGGCGAGCACGCCGGTGACCGTCAGATGGCTGGTGACGGTGAACGGGTGGAGGCCGAAGATGCCGACCGGCATCATCCCCATGATGTTGGCGATCAGGATGAACATGAACAGCGAGAAGACATAGGGAGCGAACTTCTTGCCCTCGGGCCCGATGTTCGTCGTCATCATGTTCGAGATGAAGCCGGTAAAGCTCTCCACCGCGGCCTGCCAGCGGCCGGGCACCAGTTCGCGCCGCATACCGCCCAACATGAAGATGAGCATGGCCCCGAGCGTCACCACCATCCACATCGCCGAATTGGTGAATGCGATGCTATGGCCCGCAATCGCCCATTCCTTCCCGAACATAGGTTCGATCAGGAACTGGTGCATCGGATCGATCTTGCCCGATTCGGCTGCCACGCTTGCCTTACCCCTGCTTATGCCAAAAGCGTCCGAAAGCTATTTCGGGCGCTCCTGTGAAATCCGTATGATGTTCCTGAAGGCGACCGCTATCCCGAGGAACAGCATCACCAAAAGGAGCCAGGGCTTGGTTCCGAGCCAGCTGTCGAACAGCCAGCCCATCAAACCGCCACCGGCAATTCCCGCGATCAGCTCGGTCAGCACGCGATTGCCTTGGGAATATCCCTTGTCAGGCTTTTTCTGTGCTGTCCCCGTCCTGACCTGCTCAGCTTGTTGGATCGCCTTTAGCCGCTCATCGAACGACGTAAGATTTTGATCCCCCACGCTTTCCGGGTCCTGCCCGGGATCTTTCGCCGTCATGCCGCCGCCTCTCCTCATGCCGGGAAGGTAACGCCACGCCGACGAGCGATCCCGCCAAGGCGAGGCCCCTTTAGGAACGGGGCTCCGCCGAGTCAACCGCGCTGGGCAACGGCGTGAAACCGGATATCGCCACACAGAGCGGCGGTAGCGAAAGCAGTGGCTCCCGGCATCGGCCCTTCGCTGGCCGATTTCTGCTATTCTTATGGACATCCTACGTGTTTTCCATAGGTTGATGCGGCTCCTGATCGCTGCGCATCACCGCTTTGGGGACGTTGGAGCTGGGGTCGCTCTGCATGGTTTCGAATTATCGGCGGCGCATGATACCGCAAGTCAGCGCTTGGGGGGCGGCGCTGACCGGTCTGTTGTGCCTGCCCGCCAAGGCCGAAGCCGTTGTCGATCTCACCGACATGTCGATCGAGGAACTCGCCCAGATCGAGGTGACCTCGGTCTCTAAACGTGCCGAGCCGCTCGGCGACGCCCCTGCGGCAATCTACGTCATTACCCACGACGACATCATCAGATCGGGCGCGACCAGCCTGCCGGAGATGTTGCGCCTCGCCCCCAATCTTCACGTGGCCCAGATCACGGCCAGCCGATATGCGATATCGGCGCGGGGTTTCAACGGCGGAGCCGCCGACAAGCTGCTGGTGCTGGTGGATGGACGCAGCATCTACACGCCCTTTTCGTCGAGTGTGGACTGGGACCTGCAGGAGGTACCGTCCGGCGATATCGAAAGAATCGAAGTGGTCAGCGGCCCGGGTGGCACCTTATGGGGCGCCAATGCCGTCAACGGCGTGATCAACGTCATCACCCGCAAGGCCAGCGAGACGCAGGGGATCACCGCGGAACTCGGCGCCGGCAACCGCGAGATCCGGGGCAGGCTGCGCCATGGAGGGACGGTCGGCGACCGGCTGAGCTACCGCGCCTATATCGGCGGCTTCGACCATCACCATCAGAATCGAACCGGCACGGGCGCCAGGGCTCGCGACAGCTGGCACAAGATTCAGGGCGGCTTTCGCGTGGACTGGGAGCCGGGCGATGAGCTGATCACCGTTCAGGGCGACATATATGACGGGTCGGAGCAGCAGCTCACGACCGTCGATGAAACCATCTCGGGCCACAACCTGCTCGCGCGATGGACCCGTGCGATGGGCGAAGGATCGAACCTTGAGGTTCAGGCCTATTACGACCATCTTCAGTTCAAGGTGCCGGGCAGGTTCGAAAATCGGCTCAGCACCTACGACATCCAGGCGCAGCATAATTTCTCGCTCGGAAATCATGAGGTGGTCTGGGGCGGAGGATATCGCGCGCTGAGCGATGATTTTCCGACGGTTGTTTCGGCGACGCAGGCGGTGGAGTTCATTCCCCGGAGCCGCACTCTCACCCAGTGGAATCTTTTCCTCCAGGATTCGTATCCGCTCACAGGCAAGCTAAAGCTCATCGCCGGCATCAAGATCGAGGACGAGCCCTACACCGGCATCGAGATCATGCCGAACGCCCGCCTTTCCTGGGCGATCACCGAATCCAGCCTGCTCTGGTTCGCAGCATCGCGCGCCGTGCGGGTCCCATCCCGGCTGGATAGGGATGTCACGCAACGCTCCGGCCCGCTCGTAACGATAACCGGCGGCAACATGCAGGCGGTCAAGGTCACCGCCTATGAACTCGGCTATCGCGCCCGGCCTGCGGCCAATCTGTCCTTCTCGATCTCCACCTTCTACAATGTTTATCCGAACCTGCGCAGCGCCGATCCAACGAATGGCGGTTTCCCGCTCCGGTTCGGAAACGGTATGGAAGGAGAGGCCTACGGGATCGAATTCTGGGCGAATTACGGCATAACCGACTGGTGGCGCCTTACCGCAGGCGCCAATTGGCTTCATAAGGATCTGCGCTTCAAACCAGGCAATCCGGGGCTGGGCGGGCTGCAAATTGCCGGGAATGATCCGAAATATCAGCTTTCGCTGCGTTCGGCCACGGATCTGGGGCCGGACGTCGCCCTGAACCTCGCTCTTCGCCGGATCGGCGCATTGCCTGCGCCGCGATCCCCCGCCTATACCGAATTGGGGGCCAGGATCGCCTGGATGGTATCGGACGAACTGGAGCTTTCGCTGACCGGTTCGAACCTTCTGCACGCCTATCACGCCGAATTCGGCACGACGTCAAACACGCTTCAGGTCGGCCCGGTGGGCGTCCGCATAGGCCGAAGCGTGTTCGCCGCCGCGCGCTGGAAGCTCTGATGGCGAGGGGCAATCTCCACCGGCTCGCCCATTGTCTGAGCCTGCTGCTCGTCATTCCGGGCCTGGCGGCGAGCGCAAGCGCCGGAACCAAGCCGCTCGAAGCTCGGGTGAAAGCGGTGTTCCTCGCGAAATTCGCGGCCTATGTGAACTGGCCGCCGGCCGTCGTCGGAGCCGCCGACGAGCCGCTTCGCCTCTGCATCGTCGGCCGCGATCCCTTCGGACCGGCACTCGACGCGGCGGTGAACGGCCAGCGTGTCGACCAGCACCCGCTGCAGGTCCGCCGGCTGGACAGCACCAAGGCCGCCACGCGCTGTCATATCGCCTTCCTCGGCGGTTCGCCCAAACAGAATACCGCCGCCATGCTGGAGGCGCTTCGCGGGCAGCCGGTGCTGACCGTCACCGACGCCAGCCTCGGGAGCGGACGCGGCATGATGCATTTCGAGTTGAAGGAAGGGAGGGTCCGCTTCCATATCGACGATTCACTCGCCGCGCGAGGCAATCTTTCGATCAGCGCCCGATTGCTGAGCCTCGCACTGAGCGTCAAGCCCCGCGGCCGGCTATCATGAATCCCCTGTCCGCCCTCCGGCAGCGCGGGCTCGCGACCTTCGTACCGCTGGTGGTGCTGGCGCTGCTGCTCGCCGGCCTGTGGATCATCTTCCAGAATGAGCGGGGCTATCGCGAAGGCCGGTTGCGCGGCGCTCAGATCCAGGCCGAAATATTGGCGGGAAGCGTCACCGCCGCGCTCGATTTCAACGATCAGTCGGCGGCGCAGGAAGCCGCCGACGCGCTGAGGGTGAGCCCGAACATCTTGATGGCGGGAATTTATGATTGGAAGGGTAACCGCTTTGCCGGATATGCGCGCGGAGAGGCGGTGCTGCCCCAGCGCTTTTCCGAGATAGCGGCATCGGGCGGGACACCGATCGAGGCGACGATACCCGTCATGCGGAGCGGCACCAGAATCGGCACGGTCTATCTTGCCGGCGTCGTCGAGCCGTTGTCGCGCCGCATGTATCGCTATGCGATCATCGCGCTGCTGGTGGTGATGACATC
>CAMLSA010000155.1 GCA_946482655.1 uncultured Sphingomonas sp.
GCGGCTCAAGAAGGACGGATCGATCGGCATCGCTCCCGAGATAATCGGCAATCTCGGCGTGACTTCGGCCAATCAGCCCTATCTGCAGCAGATGAACGAGGCGGCGAAGCGCGCCCTTCAGCGTTGCGCGCCCTACAAGCTTCCGGCCGAGCTCTACGAGGGCGGCTGGGAGGATCTGATCTTTCGCTTCAACCCCGGCCAGATGTAGCGATCCGACAGACGAATTGACTTACACCCCTTGTTTCGGCTCTAAACGCCGATGCAGGGGCACAGGAGACGAGAATGCGCCTTCCCCTTGCCCTGTCTTTCCTCGGTCTGGCGTTCATCTTCGCGGCGCCCGCACGGGCGCAGCTCGAGGTCGACATCACCGGCGGCATCGCGCAGCCGATGCCGATCGCCATTCCCGGAATGCCTACCCCCACGGTCGCCAACACGCCGGCCGGCGATACGGCCGCGCTGGGCCAGCGGGTTGCCGATGTCGTCACCAACGACCTCAAGAATAGCGGCCTGTTCACTCCGCTGCCCAAGAGCGCGCTCGCGACGGTCAGCCATCCGCAGGTCACCGCGCCCGATTACATGTTCTGGACGCAGAGCGGCGCGCAGGCGCTGATCCAGGGCTTCGTCCAGGCCAATGGCGACGGTTCGCTGACCGTCGGCTGCTATCTCTACGACGTCCTAGCCAGGGCCGAGCTGACGCGGCAGGGCTTCGTCGTCCAGCCGGCGCAATGGCGCCGCGCCGCGCACAAATGCGCCGACACCGTCTATACGCGGCTGACCGGCGAAGGTCCCTATTTTGACAGCCGCGTGGTCTATGTCTCGGAGACCGGGCCCAAGCTCAAGCGGATAAAGCGGCTCGCGATCATGGACCAGGACGGTGCCAATCACCGCTTTCTGACCAACGGCCAGACGATCGTGCTGACCCCGCGGTTCGCGCCCAACCAGCAGACTATCACCTACATGTCCTATGCGGGCAATCGCGCCCGCGTCTATGTCTATGACATCGGCTCGGGCAAGCAGCGGCTGGTCGTTGATCAGCCCTACAGCACTTTCGCACCGCGCTTTTCGCCCGATGGCCGCACTATCATCTTCTCGATGTCGGTGGGCGGCAACACCGACATTTACCGGGTTCCCGTCACGGGAGGGAAGCCCCAGCGGCTGACCACCTCGCCCGGCATCGACACGGGCGCGAGCTATTCGCCCGATGGGTCGCGCATCGTGTTCGAGAGCGATCGCTCGGGCACGCAGCAGCTCTATGTGATGGGTGCCGACGGATCGAACCAGAACCGGATCAGCTTCGGCGGCGGGCGCTATGGCAGCGCTGCCTGGAGCCCGCGTGGCGACCTGATCGCCTTCACCCGGATCGGCGGCGGCTTCGCCGTCGGCGTGATGGGCGTCGACGGATCGAACGCGAAGATCCTGACCAATGGCTGGCAGGACGAGGGGCCAAGCTGGTCGCCCAACGGCCGCGTGATCATGTTTTTTCGAACCGGCCAGGGTTCGGGCAAGGCCGATCTCTGGTCGGTCGATCTGACCGGGGTCAACGAACGGCCGGTGCCGACGCCGCTCGACGGCTCGGATCCGGCCTGGGGCCCGTTGCTGCCCTGAGACCGAATTCCAGAGAATTTTGAAACGAAAGACGTTATTGAACCGTAACCAGATCGAAGAAGGAGAATCGGTATGACGCGTGTGACGATGAAGGTCGCCCTGGCCGCCGTGCTGGCGCTGAGCGTCGCGGGCTGTGCGAAGAAGAAGGTCGAGGATCTGCCGCCGCCTCCGCCTGCGACTGCCCCGGAGCCTGCGCCCGAGGCGCCGCCGCCGCCGCAGACCGGTCCGGTTCCCGGCTCTCGCGCCGATTTCGTCGCCCAGGCCGGCTCCGACACGATCCATTTCGGCACCGATCTCTACGACATCGATGCCGAGAGCCAGGCGATCCTCACCAGGCAGGCGGCTTGGCTCGCCAAATATCCGAACGTCACCGCGACGATCGAGGGACATTGCGACGAGCGCGGCACCCGCGAATATAATCTGGCGCTCGGCGATCGCCGCGCCAACGCGGCCAAGAACTTCCTGATCAACGCCGGTATCGCCGCATCGCGCCTGTCGGTGATCAGCTATGGCAAGGAAAGGCCGGTCGCGACCGGCTCGGACGAAGCCAGCTGGGCGCAGAACCGCCGCGCCGTCACGGTGGTGCCGAACTGACGCGCGCCTCCCTGATCCCTTTCCTTGAGGTGAGGGCGTTGGGGATGGATTTTAGATGGACCGCCGGTTCGGAGCCGGCGGTCCATTCTTTGGCGCGAGGACTCTAGAAGGGCCCTCCCGCGCGGCGGATTATTCGTCCAGTTCGATCAGATGATCGCGCAGCGCCCGCGCGTCATGGAGCGCATTGTGGGGAACGCGGCTGTTGCGCGCCGTCGAGAAACCGGGCGTGCGCCTGAACTCGAAGCGTAGGCGCTTGAGGTCGACGACATCGGTCTCGCTGACCAGCAACAGGCGGCAGAACAGCGCGATGTCCTCGGGCCAGTCGGCGATGATCCGCGCATCCGGATCCTGCGAGAGATAGGCGGCGACGTCATGCGCCGCCGCGATCCGGTCGAGCCGGTTATAGAGCATCGGCGGCACGCTCTCGAGATAGGGAACGACATGTTTCTCGACCCAAGGGTGCCAGGGTGCTTCGCATGGAATCACCACATAATAATCCTGGTCGCCATGTTCGGGGACCAGGGCAAGGCTGATCAGCTCGCCGCCGAAGCCGTTGAATTCGGTGTCGAGGAAATACCGCATCCGGGGCCCCTCACTCGTCGCCGTATAGCGCGACGAGCTGCGGCTGATCGGCGCGGGCGATGCCGCGGTACATGCCGGTGCTGTTGAAGCACCAGCCGCCGCGCCCCTCGCCGTCGACGCTGATCAGCCCGCCGATCCCGCCCAGCGCACCGATCTCGGCGATCACCCCCTCGCCCGCTTCGCCGAGCGCCTGATGCGCGAGCCGTACCCGTGCCGACAGTTCATGTGCGGCGCCGATCCGGATGAAATGCTCACCCGAGCCGGTGCACGAGGTCGCGGCGCCGCGATCGTCGGCCCAGGTGCCGGCGCCGATCACCGGAGAGTCGCCGATCCGTTGCCAGCGCTTGCCGGTCAGTCCGCCTGTCGATGTAGCGGCGGCGAGATGACCGGCGGTGTCGCGCGCCACCGCGCCGACGGTGCCATATTTGAGATCCGCGTCGAACTTTCCGCTCGCGCGCAGTTCTTCATATTGGCGCCAGCGCTCGTCGGTGTGGAACCAGGCGGGAGCGGCCTGTTCGAGGCCATGTTCGGCGCCAAAACGGTCGGCGCCGGCCGCGGTGAGCATGACGTGCGGGCTCTGCTCCATCACCGCGCGGGCCAGCGCGATTGGGTGCTTGGCCTTGGTCACCGCGCTGACGGCGCCCGCCTCGCGCGTCGCGCCATCCATGATCGCCGCGTCGAGCTCGTTGATTCCCTCGGCGCTGAACACCGCGCCGCGGCCGGCGTTGAAGTGCGGATCGTCCTCGAGCACCCGCACCGCCGCCTCGACTGCGTCGACCGCGCTTCGGCCGGCGGCCAGGATCGTCGCGCCGGCATCGAGCGCGGCGATCAGAGCGCTGCGGGCGTGCGTGTCGGCCTGGGAACTGCGCAGCCGCCGCTTGAGCTGACCTGCGCCACCATGGACGACCAGGGTCCACCCCTCTGTGGGCCCTGTCCAATGCGATTTGATCTGACGGTCGGCCACGCAAACATCCGAAGCTGGGGGAGCGTCTTCATATCGACGCCTGAACCGACTATACGGGTCCCGAGATTTTTCAAAGAACGGAAATCCATGTCCATTCGCCCATGGCGCGACATCCAGCGCCGGCAATCGCGCCAGATCATGGTAGGCAAAGTGCCGGTCGGCGGCGGCGCGCCCGTCACCGTCCAGACGATGACCAACACGCCGACCGAGGACGCCAAGGCGACGATCGACCAGATCCGCCGCTGCGAGGATGCCGGCGCCGACATCATCCGCGTCTCCTGCCCCGACGAGGCCTCGACCGCCGCGCTCGGGCAGATCGTCCGCGCCGCCAGGGTGCCGATCGTGGCCGACATCCACTTTCACTATAAGCGCGCCCTCGAAGCCGCCGACGCGGGCGCGGCCTGCCTGCGCATCAATCCGGGCAATATCGGCTCGGACCAGCGGGTCGCCGAGGTGGTGCGCGCCGCCAAGGCGAATGGCTGCTCGATGCGGATCGGTGTCAATGCCGGCAGCCTCGAGAAGGACCTGCTCGAAAAATATGGGGAACCTTGTCCGGAGGCGCTGGTGGAAAGCGCGCTCGATCACATCAAGCTGCTCCAGGATCAGGACTTCCACGAATACAAGGTCGCGGTGAAGGCGTCCGACGTGTTCCTCGCGGTGTCGGCCTATATGGGTTTGGCGGAAGCGGTCGATTGCCCGCTCCATCTCGGCATCACCGAGGCGGGTGGGCTTATCGGCGGGACGGTCAAGTCGTCGATCGGCATCGGCAACCTGCTTTGGGCGGGGATCGGCGATACGATCCGCGTCTCGCTCTCGGCCGAGCCGGAGGAAGAGGTCCGTGTCGGCTTCGAGATGCTCAAGGCGCTCGGCATTCGCAACCGCGGCGTCCGCGTCGTCTCCTGCCCGAGCTGCGCGCGCCAGGGCTTCGACGT
>CAMLSA010000156.1 GCA_946482655.1 uncultured Sphingomonas sp.
AGCGCATGCTCGCGAAGCTCATGCACCGCCGGGTGATCATCGTCCTTGATCTGGTCGGGGAGCGGGAGATCGGCCGGATCGAAGATCCGCACTTCGGCGCCGAAGAGGATGAGCAGCCGGGCCGCTTCCTCGACCGCGAAGCGACTGAACGACCGCTCGCGCAGCGAGCCGTAGAGGAGGAGGATGCGAGGTTTCGGCTCAAGCGCGCCAAGCCCGGCGGCGAGATCGGGCCGGATCATCGTGCGGTCCAGCGCGGGGAGATGACCGGGTTCGGGAAGGATACGAAGACGCGACATCAGGCAATCCATTTGTACAAAAGGGCGGCGCTCGCCGGGCATAGCGATCGGAACTCGGCCGATTGCACGATGACGGCAGGAACGTCGGTCCGTTCGGCTGTTTCATAGCCGTGACGGCGAAAGAAAGGCTCGGCGGTCGTGGTGAGCAGGTACAGGCTAGTCGCGCCCTCATCAGCTGCAGCGCGTTCGACTGCCGTGAGAATGGCACCGCCCAATCCGCATCCGCGCCGATCGGCCTTCACGACCAGCGAGCGCAGCAGGCGGTCGGAGCCGTCGCCTTCGATCCCGCCATAGCCGACAAGGCCAACATCATCCTCGAACCGAAAGAAGCGGCGTCCCGCCTCGGCGAGATCACTGGCAGGCAGACCCGCCGCGCTCAGCTCCGCCATCAGGTCGGAAAGCGACCTGGAATCCAGCAGTGTAGCGATCATGCAGGAACGCGTTGCTCGTACCAGGGCCGCGTCTTCTTCACGATGCTGACGACAGACAGCATTACCGGCACCTCGACCAGCACGCCCACCACGGTCGCGAGCGCGGCCCCGGAATTGAGGCCGAACAGGCTGATCGCGGCTGCAACCGCGAGCTCGAAGAAATTGGACGCGCCGATCAGCGCGGCCGGAGCGGCGACGCACCAGGCCACGCCGAAGCGCCGGCTGAGCCAATAGGCCAGGCCCGCATTGAAGTAGACCTGGATGAGGATGGGAATGGCAATCAGTGCGATGACCAGCGGATGAGCCAGGATCGCCGGGCCCTGGAAGCCGAACAGGAGGACGAGCGTCGTCAGCAGCGCAACCAGCGACACCGGCCCAAGCGTTGCCAGCAGCCGATCGAGCGCCGGCTGCCCGCCTGACGATAGCAACGCCCGACGAATGATCTGCGCGACGATGACGGGCACGACGATATAGAGCAGGACCGAGATGAGCAGCGTGTCCCAGGGCACTGTGATCGAGGCGACCCCGAGCAGCAGTCCGACCAGCGGTGCGAAGGCGAAGACCATGATCACGTCGTTGAGCGCCACCTGGCTCAGCGTATAGGTCGGCTCGCCGTCGCACAGGTTCGACCAGACGAACACCATCGCCGTGCAGGGGGCGGCGGCGAGCAGGATGAGCCCGGCGATATAGGCGTTGATCTCGCCCTGCGGCAGCAGCGGCCGGAAGAGCCATCCCAGGAACAGCGTGCCGAGCAGCGCCATTGAAAAGGGCTTCACCGCCCAGTTGATGAAGAGGGTGACGCCGACGCCCTTCCAGTGTTGGCGAACCGACCCCAACGCGCCGAGGTCGATCTTGAGCAGCATGGGGACGATCATCAGCCAGATCAGCACAGCCACGACCAGGTTCACGCGCGCGATCTCAGCCGATGCGATGGCTGCGAACAGATTCGGCAGCGAATAGCCGAGCGCGATGCCGACAGCGATGCAGAGCGCCACCCAGACGCTCAAATAGCGTTCGAAGCTGTTGATCGCCGGCTTGGGTCGTGCCGCAACGGTCGCGTTCACGCCCCGATCCTCTTGCCGGCGGCGTCGATGACCTGCTCGCCATCTTCCTTGGTGAAAGCCCCGCGCTGGGCGGACGGGAGAAGATCGAGCACCTCTTCCGATGGACGGCAGAGTTTCACGCCGAGCGGCGACACAACGATTGGCCGGTTGATGAGGATCGGATGCTCGATCATCGCATCAATGAGCTGGTCATCGCTGAGCGTCGGATCGGCAAGACCCAGCTCGGCGAAGGGCGTGCCCTTCTCGCGGAGCAACTGGCGTGCGCTGATGCCCATGCGGGCGATGAGCGAAACCAGGCGCGGGCGGTTGGGCGGCGTCTTGAGATATTCGATCACATGCGGCTCGATCCCGGCGTTGCGGATCATCGCCAGCGTGTTGCGCGACGTCCCACACTCGGGATTGTGATAGATGACGATATCGATTGCGGCATTGCTCATGCGCTGGGTGCCTTTTCGCTTGGGAGGTCGGCGCGGCCCTGTTCCTTGCCGATCCGGTTCAGCCGGTTCTGTAGACTCATCTTGTCGAGGCCTTCGAACGGCAGGTTGGTGAACAGCGAGATGCGATTGAACAGCATCCTGTAAGTATCGAAGAAGGCCGCGTGCTGCACCGTTTCGCTGTCCTCGATAGCGGCCGGATCGGGCACCCCCCAATTGGCGGTCAGCGGCTGCCCCGGCCAAACCGGGCAAAGCTCATTGGCGGCATTGTCGCAAACGGTGAACACGAAATCCAAGGACGGCGCATCGGGGCCGGAAAACTCTTCCCAGCTCTTCGAGCGGAACCGGCTTGCGTCGTAGTTCAGCTTCTCCAAGAGATGAATGGTGAACGGATGGACCTCGCCCTTGGGCTGGCTGCCGGCGCTGAACGATTTGAAACGGCCTAGCCCTTCACGGCTGAGGATCGCCTCGGCCATGATGGAACGGGCGGAATTGCCCGTGCAAAGAAACAGTACGTTCAACAGGCGATCAGTCATGTTGATGTCCTTTCAGGCAGCACGACAGGCAAGCAGTTCATCCGCAAGTGGATGGCAGAGCTCGGCCCGGCCACCACAGCAGTCCTTGACGAGGAACAGCATCACGGAGCGTAGCGCATCGAGATCGGCGCGGTAGTTGATGATCCGGCTGCGCCGCTCGGATGTGACCAGGCCGGCACGCGCCAGGGTCGCCAAATGCACCGACATCGTGTTCTGCGGGACATCCAGCGCCTTGGCGACCTCGCCGGCGGGAAGGCCTTCGGGTTCGTGACGCACCAGAAGGCGGAAGGCGTCGAGGCGCGTGGCTTGGGCAAGCGCGCCCAACGCGACGATGACAGATTCGTTATCCATATATCCACGATAGCGGATATATGGATATAGTGCAATCGGCGACATGGCGAGATCAAGCAGCCGCCTGCTCGTCCAGATCATCCTCGCAAGCGAGATCGGTTGCCCGCAGCAGAAACCCGGCGGCTTCCTCGGCTCGCGCAGCCGCCGTCAGCAATGCGCGATTATCCTTGCGCAAAATGGCGAGCCAGGATCCGATATAAGCCGCGTGGTCGTCGAGAT
Organism: uncultured Sphingomonas sp.; assembly: GCA_946482655.1. The sequence continues at coordinate 3,332 of CAMLSA010000156.1, forward strand.
GGGTGGTTGGGAGACCCACATCGGCGCCAACCAGCGCTGCTGTCAGTTCGGCGACCAACTCCTCGAACGCATATGCCTGATCGCCGAAGCGCTTCCCGAACGATCGGGCAAGCCGGGCTGGATGGCCTGTCCAGTGGCCGGCCTCATGCGCAATGGTGGCTGCCCAGGCGGCGCGCGTGTCGAATTGCTCGACCGGCGGCATGGTGATGACGTCCGCGCGCAGATCATAATAAGCACGATCGCCGCCGCATCGCAGCCGCGCGGGCAGCCGATCGACGAAGCGCTCCGCCCGCGGACCGAGCCGGTCGCCCGGCGGGACGAGGGAGAGGGCTTCGGGATAGAAATCGCCCGGCAGTGTATCGATCTGATCGGCATTGAAGACCGCATAGGACCGCATGACCCGGCGCTGCTCATCGACGAGCTCACCCGGACGTTCGTAGGAATCGACCTTCTTCGAATAGGCTTTGTAGAAGATCGCAAATTGCGACTGCTCACCGGCACGGACCTGCCCGCCGAGGCTTTGTGCTTGCCGATAGGTCATCCAGTAGCGGGACCGATAGCCGCACTGCTCGGCGGCCAGCCATAGCCAAAAGGTGTTCATGCCGCGATAGGGCTCGCCATTGGCGCGCAGCGGGCGCCCTTGCGCGGCGCATGATCGCCAGGGCCGTACCCAGGGACGCACACCGGCCTCGAGCCGGTCGATGATGGCGCGCGTGATGGTCTCGGCCGGCGAGGGCCGGCCCGATGATTGGGTCATGGTGGATACTCCGCGAAAGAGCGGCTGTCTCAGCGCCGCCGATGAAGGGCGGCGGGCGACACGAAAGCGCCGCCCGCCGTTAGGCGTTCGCCTCAGGCGGCCTGTTCGAAGTCGCCAGCATCGCCATCGGGGGCGATCTCCCCTGCCCCGCCGTCGCTGTCGTCTTCATCGCTGAGGAAAGCGGAATAGCTCCGGAAGCTTTCGGGCTTTTCGATCGCGCCGAACCGCATCTCGTCGGGCAGCCAGGAGAGCGCCTTTTCCCGGACTTCGGCCTCGACGATGCCCTGCCCCGAACAGAGCGC
>CAMLSA010000157.1 GCA_946482655.1 uncultured Sphingomonas sp.
CAGCGCCGCTCGGCGTCGAGGAAGCTCAGCGCCGCGCCGAGCAGGCCGAGTGTCCAGCACCAGCTTGCGATCATATAGGCGGCGGCGAGCAGGGAGCGGCTGGCTGGGGCGAGCAAGGCTGCGCCGGAAATCTGGGCCAGCAGTCCGCCCGTGATCACCACCGCGCCGACGATGTGCAGCGGCCAGCGTGCGGCGATGCTGCCCAACAGAGCGGGCTGGCGATGCAGCATCCATCCGGTGAAGAAGGCGGTGGCATAGGCGGCACTCGCTGACGCGTTGGGGATCAGGCCGATATCGGGGGTCGGAATGCCCATCACCGGCATCCAGCCGGGAAGTCCCGACAGGACCAGGAACCCCGGCACCGCAAGCAGCACCGACGCCGCGCCATAGCGGATCGCGCCGGCCAGCAGCGGATCAGCGATCCGCGCCGCGATCTGCCCCTTCGGATCGATCACTCGTGCAACCCCGCGCAGCACGAGTGCGGCGAAGTAGAAGAGCGTCAGGACGTATAGAAACCATAGATGGGTCAGCGGAAAGGTCGCGGCCGTCAGCGGCGGGGGCGGGGGCTGATCGGTCGGCAGCGCGCCGCCGTTCATAACTGCAGCACCCCAGACAAAGGTCGCAATGATCCCTGCGAGCGCCAGCGGCCAGAAGGCGAACAGCGGCGCGACAATCCGCTTGGCGCGGTCGCCGATGAAGCCGCCCGTGCCGCGCTTCTCGATCAGCATCCGGCCAAAGAATCCGGCGATCACGAAGAACAGGGTCATCCGGAACATGTGCGACACGGTCGCGAAATTGCCGATCAGCGGGTCGGCCGCATCGTGCACCACCCAGAATTGCGGGCCGGGCAGAAAGCTGAGGCTGGCGTGAAATGCGACGCCGAGCAGCAACGCGCCGCCACGTACCGCATCGAGCGCGTGCAGCCGCACGGATTGGGGGTCGGTCTGGGTCATCAGATTCCTCCTGTTCGAATCGATGACGGCTTCGATACTCGAAAACCAGTTTGTAATGCAAACTAGTTGATAGGAGCCGATCGTCCTGGCTGTTCCGCTTGCAATGTTGGATTCTGTCTGCTTGCCTCCCCGGAATGCAGATTCAGTCCCCGTCCGCCTCCCGCCGCACCCGTTTCTCCCTGCGTGTAAAGGGCCCGTTTTTGTCAGCTTTGGCCGCCGGCATTCTGGCGTTCGGCGCTGCCGCAAGCCCCGCCGCCGCGTCGCCGTCGGATGACTTCAAGGCGCTGCTGGCCGAGCATTTCGATTGGGTGCTGAAGGAAAATCCCGGTTTCGCCCGATCGGTCGGGGTCGATATCGATCCGATCGCGGTCGGCGATGTCAGTCTGGCGGCCGGGGACCGTCGCGCCGCCGCCGAAGCGGTGTTCCTCAAGCGGCTCGATGCCATCCCCGATTCCGGGCTGACCCCGGCGCAACGCACCGACAAGGCGATCCTGCGGCGGTTGCTGGCGGAGAGCATCGAGGCGAACGGCTTCGGCCAGCGCACGATCCTGTTCACCAGCTACTCCAACCCGTGGCAGGGTGCGGCGGGGCAGGGCGAGCGCACGGCGTTTCGCCGCAAGGCGGACTATGGCCATTATCTCGATCGGCTCGACCAGTTCCCCAAGACCAATGACACGCTGATCGCGATCACTGCTCAGGCGGTGAAGGGCGGTTATGTCCAGCCGTGCGTCAGCCTGGTCGGGTTCGAACAGACGATCACCGGCGTGATCCAGCAGGACGCGACCAAATCGCGTTTCTATGCCCCGTTCAATGGCAAGAAACCGGTCGATGCGACCGACGCCGAATGGGCGGCACTACAGGCGCGGGCGAAGAAGACCGTCACCGAGGTAATCAACCCGGCCTACGCCAAGGCGGCGGCATTCTACCGCACCAGCTATGCCCCCAAATGCGCCAAATTGGCAGGCGTATCGGCGCAGCCGGATGGCGCGCGCTATTACGCCTTCCGTATCCGCCAGCTGACCACCACCGACCTGTCGGCCGAGCAGATCCACAAGATCGGGCTGGACGAGGTCGCGCGCATTCGCGCCGAGATGGTCGAGGTGGCGAAAAAGGCGGGGTTCGCGACCCGCGAGGCGTTCGTTCAGGAGCTGCGCACCAACCCCAAATATTACGCCAAAACGCCCGAGGAGCTGATGGCCGCCGCCGCGGTGCAGGCCAAGGACATCGACGGCAAGATGCCCGGCTTCTTCAACCGCATGGCGCGGCTGCCCTATGGCCTCAAGCGCATCCCGGCGGAGACGGCGGAAGGGACGACCACCGCCTATTACGGCCCGGGCAACCCCGAGCTGGGGCTGGCCGGCCATTATTACGTCAACACCTCGAAGCTCGACCAGCGGCCGCTGTATGAACTGCCCGCGCTGACCGCGCATGAGGCGGTGCCGGGCCATCACCACCAGATCGCGTTGCAGCAGGAGCTGGAGACCGCGAAGTTCCGCCGCTACCTCGCCAATTTCACTGCGTTTACGGAAGGGTGGGGCCTCTATTCCGAGCGGATCGGGATCGAGATGGGGATTTACGACACGCCCGAAAAGGAGATGGGACGGCTGTCCTACGAGATGTGGCGCGCGTGCCGGCTGGTGGTCGATACCGGCATCCATGCCAAGGGCTGGACCAAGGAGCAGGCGGTCCAGTTCATGCTCGACAACACCGCGCTGTCGGCGGCGAATATCGATGCCGAGGTGAACCGCTATATCAGCTGGCCGGGGCAGGCACTGGGCTACAAGCTGGGCGAGATCAAGATCCGCGAACTGCGCGCGCGGGCCGAAAAGGCGCTCGGCGTCGAGTTCGACGTCAAGCGCTTCCACGACGCGGTGCTGGAACAGGGCGCGGTCCCGCTCGACGTGCTGGATGCGCAGATCGACGCGTTCATTGCAGCCGAAAAGGCGCGGGTGAAGAAGGCGGGGTGAAGGTCCGGCAAACGCTTCCTTAACCCTGGCCTGTCATCACCTTGGCCCAAATCCCGCAGCTTTTCTGCGGGGATGCGGAGCGTGATGATGAGCCGTCGGGCGAACGCGATTGCCACCCTGTTGCTGCCGCTGGCGCTCACCGCCTGTGGCGGGGGCGAGGCGGGCAATGTCGATGCGCTGGACGATTCGATCGGCGGCAACTCGACCGATCCGGCGCTGATGGGCGCGCTGCAGGACCAGATCATGGTCGATCCGCAGCTCGCCCAGCAGTCGAACAAGGACGCGATCCGCCCGCCGGGTCAGCCCTATTCGGCGCCGATCCCGTCCGACACCGTCGCCGCAGCCAAGGCGGCGATGCCCGCCGAGGGCGAGCTGCTCAAGGCGCCCGCCCCGGTCGAGGGCAAGTGCGACGCCTGCGACGCCCAGGACAAGTCGGTGACGCTGGCCGGCCTGGCAGCAGGCCAGAAGGACCGCCGCACCGCCGACTGCGCCGCAAAGCTCAACTACTCCGCCGGCTGGGCCGCCCGCCTCCCCGCCGACATGCCGCTGCATCCGCAGGCCCGGGTGACCGAGGCAGCGGGTGCCGACGGCGGCCAATGCGGCCTGCGCGTCGTCAGCTTCTCGACCCCGCAACCGCTGCAGACGATGATCGACTGGTACTATACCCGCGCCGTCCGCGGCGGCTATTCGGCCGAGCATCAGCTCAAGGACGGCCAGCATGTACTGGGTGGGACGCGCGCGAAGGACGATTCGGCCTATGTCGTGTTCCTGTCGGCACGCGGCGATGGCGGGACCGAGATCGATCTGATCGCGAACAAGGGCAATTAGGGCGTAGCCCTGTAGAGAGCGGTCTGTCGGCTTCCGACCCCATTGCGGTCGGAGCAAACGCTGGCATTTGCAGACGTGTGTCTATGGAACACGTGTATCTTCTGCACCATATTCGCGAAGACGATGAGTATGGAGATGATGCGAAGCTCATTGGCGCTTACCGAAGCGAAGCCAGTGCGAAGCTCGCGATTGATCGGCTCTCGTCCCAACCCGGGTTTCGAGATTATCCAGCCGGCTTTGAGATCGGAAAATACGCTTTGGACCATGACCATTGGGAAGAGGGTTTCGTCGACTTGCCCGCCATTCTGATACCAATGCAGAAAGCGGGAGCGGACATATGGTCCCCTGTTAGTTCTGTATCACTTGGAGATGGCCGGTTCGAAGTTGTCGGGCCGGTGTCCGATGATGAAATCTGGCGCTATCCACCCGGAACGATTGTGCGCTGTGAAGTTCAGCATCGCGAAGATGGCGATGTACTCGTTGCAATTGCTCCCGCTTAATTTGGCACGACCGCTTGCCACCCGATAGCGGTCGCTGCTGCTTCAACGACCTACGCCGCCTCCAGCAGCCTCCCGGCCTGCGCCCGCGCCTCATCCGTAACCTGCGCGCCGGACAGC
>CAMLSA010000158.1 GCA_946482655.1 uncultured Sphingomonas sp.
GGTCGATATCGCCAATGCGACCGGCGACCGCGAGGCGCGCCGCCTTGTCGCCCATTGAGAGAAAGTCATTGTCGCCGGGCTTACGCAGATTTACGCGCAGCGAAGGGTCGGCATAGGGCGAAGTCGGATAACCGGGTGTGCCCGGAGAACCCGGAAACCCGTCCACGGTCCGGTAATCCTGCCCCGTCAGCAGGTTTGGCAAGCGCGGCGAGGCCGAATTGTTGCCGCCTTCCAGCTTCAACTCGATCCCGAAGCTCTTGCCGGGCTGCAGGATATCGTCGGCATCGAGCGTGTTGATGACGACAGCGCCGCCCGTCGAACCGTTGACATCGCGCGTCGAGACCGGCCCTTTGAGCACCTGCACGCCCGCAATCAGACTGGGATCGATATAGCTGCGGTTGCTCGCGCCGTTATAGCCGCGCCAGATGGTCAGTGCCTGCTCGGTGCCGTCGATGATGACCGGCACGCGGCCCGGCCCCTGAATGCCGCGAATACTGGGATCGATCGCGCCGCTGTTGCGCGCGTCGCCGCTGAAGACGTTGACCATGCCCTTCAGCACGTCGGACGGCGTCACACCCTTGTATCGCTCGACCTCCTCCTTGCCCATATAGGTGGAGGACAGGTCCTGATCGTAGACGGAATCCTTTTGTCGTTGGTTGCGCTCTGCGCCGGTTTCTTTTGCAGCGATGGCGGCGCTGTTGCCCTCCACGCGCAGGGAATCCAGCACGACAGTATCCGATCGCGACTGATCAGCCTCTACAACCGATACTCGCCGCAGTGACACGATGCCGCCCTCTATGCGCGCGACCAAGCCGGTCAAGACAAGCAAGCGGTCGAGTGCCTGCGAAGCGGTCATGCTGCCCTTGACGCCGGCGGTCGAAAGGCCGCGCACCTGCTCGGCGTCCATGCTGACTTGCAGCCCCGACTGGCGACCGAAGTCCGCCAACGCGCCGGCCACCGATTGGGGCGCAATGTCGAACGACCGCACGTCTTCGGCAGCCGTTTGCGCGCGTGCGGCGATCGGCACGATCAAACCGCCGAGGGCTACCGAGGCGAGCAGCGGCCCCGCCCAAAACCGACGCTTCCCAAACTCTTGGAAAATACCCCCCGAAATCACCTGGCCTGCTCCTCTCGTCGAAGTTCGATGCTCACGCTGATACGCTAATGCGAGTCAGTTGCATAAACTCAACGTCCGGGCGGCGACGAATTCCGGAAAAAAATGTAGGCGGGAGAAAAAATTCGTGCGCGGTTAGCCGACCGTTACGATTCTCAGCCAAGGCGAGACCTGAGAAACCGTAACCTTGTGCGCTCGCGTCAGTGCTTTCAGCGCAAGATCGGGATCGCGCAGATCGTAAACTCCGCTCACGCGGCGGTCCTTCAACCCCGGTCCTCGGGCGATGATATAGCCCCCATACCAGGGACGGATGCGGTCGATCACCTCGCCTATGGGCAGATCATCGACGATGGCGACACCATCGCGCCAGCTCGCCACTCGGTCGGGACGGATCGCCCCGCGCGTGGCAGCACCCTCGATCACCGACAGCGATTGTCCTGCCAGGAGTTCCACGCGACCGGAACGCGCACCATCCGACGTCACGGCGACACGGCCGCGCTGGACGGCGACGTCCGTCCCCGCGTCCGTCATTCGCACCGAAAAGGCGGTGCCGAGAACGGTGACGGTGCTGTCGCCCGCCATCACCCTGAACGGGCGCGCCTTGTCGTGCGCGACATTGAACCACGCTTCACCTTGCAACAGGTTCAACGTCCGGCCTGCCGCGCCATTCGTGAATGCGATCGCGGTAGCCGGCGCCAACTGCACGGTGCTCCCGTCCTCGAGCTTCACAAGACGCAATTCACCTGTTTCGGTGATCGCGTCCGATCGGAGCTGGAGCGTAAGATGCGGCACCACGATCCATGCAAGGCAAGCCGCCACAGCAAGCGAGGCGAGCGCGCCGGTCGGTCGGATGTTCCGAAACCGGCCGCGCCGGGCTGATGCCAGTGACAGGAAGGGCATGTTCCGCCGCAAGGGACCGGCCACCGCGATCAGGTCAGAGACCCGCGCAGTCTCCTCCCATGCAGCGAGATGGGCGGGACTGGTGCCGAGCCAATCCATGAATTGCGCCCGCAGCGCGTCGTTTTCGGGATCATCGTCAAGCTGCACCAGCCAGGCGGTGGCTTGGCGACTGAGGTCACCCTGCATCTGATCCGCCTTCGTTGCCGCTCTCATCTCCGCTTCCACATTCTGTTGTGCATCGCCCGTCCGACGCCTGCTTTGGATGGTGTCATGCATTGAACGAACGGGGCTCTCGCAATTCCGGGAATTTTTGCAGCAGCGGATCAATCGCGACGCCGAAGGGCTTTCTTACAATATTCGACACCCTCCATCACCAGTTCCTGCGCCAGGCTCTTCGAAATGCCGAGTTCGGCAGCGATCTCCACAAGCTTCATTCCCTCAAACCGATGCATTTCGAATGCCCGCCGCGTTCGCTTCGGCAGCCGCGCCATCGCCTTGTGGAGCATCGCCAGCTCGTCCCTTGCCTCCATGCGCATCTGCTGCGAGGGCTCGTCGCTCGGAACAAATGCCGCAGCGACGGTAGCTTCTGAGGCGAAGATCTGATTCTCGCGCGCCCGGCGCCGATGCCGGTCGAGAGCGAGGTTGTGGACGATGCGGAAGAGATAGCCGTTGGGTTCCTCGAGCACGCGCGCGCCGGTTGCCGCACGGAAACGCAACCAGGCTTCCTGCACCACATCCTCAGCTTCGGCCGAATCCCCCGTAAGTCTTGCCGCGTAACGGAGAAGCTCCGCCTGTGCCGCAATGAAAACCTGGAGGGTATCCATCCTAGACACCCGCGACGGCTCCCCTTGTTTTCCAATGACAACAAGCTGGACAGGTAGCACTTCACTTATTGCGAACCAATCGCAAATTCTTCGGTGGCGTTACAGATGTTCGGCGGGGGCCTATGAACCAGTTCAGTCCCGGTCGTTACACGGAGGTGACGGGCACTACACTCGCCCGCTCCCGGGGCAGCTTCCACTTCCACCTAGAACCCGCCGGCTTGACGCGCGCTCAGGTAGGCATTCAGAAGCTCACCTGGATCGAGACCCAGCGCCCTTGCCACAGCTACAAATTCCACCACGTCCACTCGGCGCTCGCCCAACTCATACTTGGCCACGAAGGATTGGGGGCGCTCCAGCCGCGCAGCCAATTCCGCCTGCGTTAGCTTGGCGTTCTTGCGGGCATCAATTAGGACTTCCCGAAGTTTCTGCTGCTGAGGTGAGCGAAGTGAACTGGGCATCGGTTCCGGCAATTCGAAGAGCCAGAAATTCCTTTGATCCCAAATTCGGATTATCCCATAACGGGATTAGATGGCGTGATGCCCAGTATCGGAATGTCGGAAATGGTCGAAGTCGAGTCTGTGGTGGCCGATCACGCTCCCTCGGTGGATCAGCTCACACCCTATGATGAAGCTAGGCTGTGCCTGTATTTGAGGCTCCTCGATGCCGAAGCCGAAGGCGCGGACTGGCGGGACGTCGCACGAATTGTGTTAAAGCGCGACCCTGCCAGAGAACCAGAACGGAGCCGGCTGTGCTGGTCTACACATTTATGCCGCGCCCGATGGATAGCATCAATGCGCTACACAGAATTGTTCGGTTCCGAGGCAACCAACGGTACTGGGCGATAATCAACATCGTCACGCATTCAGACGCATATCGAAATCGAACATGAAGCCTGCTGTGATGGGACGCGGCTTGAACTTTCCACGGAATTGACGGCACCGTGCGCAGGACCGGCGCGCGGTCGATCCTGCAATGCGGCCCTCAGTAGTCAATGCCGATCTGAACAAAAACCGTGCGCCCGAGCGCCTTTGAATAGCGCTCGTTGCGGTTCAGCATCTGGGATGTCACCGTGTAATAATCATTGTTGAGCAGGTTGCTCACGCCGAGCGAGATATCCACGGGGCCGAAATCGTAGCGGGTGGACGCGTCGATGCGCGTGGTGGGCTCCACTCTGCCGATATAGAAGTTTCCGATCGGCGCGCCGGGAAACTTGTCGCGGCCCCCCGTGTAGGCAAATTGAACCCTCGCGTTCCAGCTATCGGTGATGTCGTGCTCGATGAAGCCGTTCAGCGTCTCCGGGCTGATCCGGCGACCGGTGAGCGGCGT
>CAMLSA010000159.1 GCA_946482655.1 uncultured Sphingomonas sp.
TCGCCGCTCGCCCGCTTCTGGCTGCCATGCGCCTGCATCGAAAACACATAGGCACGGTTGAGCAACGCCTCGTCGGCGTCCGGATCGTAGGTCAGTACCCGATCGACGAGTTCATATTGTCTCAGCACATGCCTATGATGGGGGTGTCACCATAGTGGATGCAACAGGCAATAGCCGGATTTCGCGGCTCCAAGGCCACAATCCTCTCTCCATTCGACAAGAGAGAGGGTTCCCGCGCATCGCAATGGGAGGATGAGGGCACGGGCAAGATTGGACGCGAGGCCCCTCCAGAGCCGACGTCCTCAATTCCCGCAGCTTGGCGGCTGCGGAGCCACCTCTCCCGTGGGGAGGGATTAGTGCTTACTCGTAGTCGCCCCCGATATTCTGGTTGCGCGGCGGCGCGGCGGCGGTGAGGCGGAGCGCCTCGGCCGAAGCGGCCAGCGAGCCGATCTCGTCGGGGGCATCGTCATCGTCGACACGAACGCGCTGCAGGGTCGAAACCAACGCCTCGTGCAGATCGTCGGGGGTGATCGTCTCCTCGGCGATCTCACGCAGCGCCACGACCGGATTTTTATCGCGGTCGCGATCGATGGTGAGTTCGGCGCCGCCCGAAATCTGGCGTGCGCGCTGGGCGGCCATCAGCACCAGGTCGAACCGGTTGGGAATCTTGTCGACGCAATCTTCGACTGTGACGCGCGCCATGAGAACGCTCCGCTATGACTGAAATTTGGAAAGACGGCGCGGCTATCAGGCAAAGGCCGAAATGTAAAGGAAAATGGGTCCGGCTATTCGGGTTCGTCGGCCTTGTGCGCCCAGAAGAGGCCGCATGGCGGAATATTCCACCATTCGAGATCGCGATCGATCCGATCGAACAGCGGCTCGATCAGTTTGAGCACATAGGCCGAATATTGATAGATGAGGAAGGAGCCGCCGGGCCGAAGCACCCGGTGAGTTCCCTCGGCGATCGCCTGGCCGATGCCTTGCGGCAGGGTCGAAAAGGGCAGGCCGGACAAGACGTAGTCGGCCTTCTCGAAGCCGTGCGCGGCGACGATCTCGTTGACGTCAGCCGCCGAGCCGTGGACTGCCACGAAGCGCGTGTCTGCGAATTTACGGCGGAGATAGTCGACGAAGACCGGATTGGTATCGATCACCAGCAGCGTCGCATCGGCGGCGAGCCGCTCGAGTATGGTGGCGCAGAAGGTGCCGACGCCGGGGCCATATTCGACGAACAGCCTCGTGTTTTGCCAATCGACCCGCGACAGCATCGACTCGATCGTCCGCTTGGACGATGGGATGACTGAGCCGATCATCGCCGGATGGCGCAGAAATTCTCGAAAGAAGAGCGCGAGGGGATTTATCGTGGTGGATGTCCCGACACGGGCCTTGATGCCGCCACTCAGCGCCTGTTCGGCCGAAAATTCACCCATGATGTTCCTGTCGGGCTTTGATCTTGAGCCTCCCGTTCGCAAATGGCGCGGCCAAAGGCAAGCGTCACCCGTAACGGACACGGCAAGGCGAAAGCCCAACCGCCCGAACCGCAAGGGGTTGCGTGGCGCCAAAAAAAAGGCCGACCCCAAGGGCCGGCCGTAAAGTTTTAGGAGAGGATGCCTGAAAGGCCCCTCTTTATTGCGCTGCGGCATCAATCTCCGCAAATGCGGAGATTGACGGGCCGATTGCATTATGCGCAATCTTGAAAGCCCCGTTATCGGGCATACTATTGTATGATTCTCTTCAATAGCTTGCTTCCGACCTTTTTTGCGTTGCAACGAGTCACTCCGTCTGATGGAATGCGGGCATGCGTAGATTGCCACCGCTGACCGCCATTGAGGCCTTCGTCCAGGTGGCCCGGCTGGGATCGGTGAAGGCGGCTGCCGAGGAATTGGCGCTGTCTTCGCCCGCGCTCAGCCGCCGCGTACAGGCGCTCGAGCGCTTCATGGGACGCAATCTGTTCGAACGGCGCCATCAGGCGATGATGCTTTCAACCGATGGCGAGATGCTGCTGTCGCGCATCGCGCCTGCGCTGGACGCACTGACCCTTGCCATCGATGCCACCTCGGGTGACAGTGAACTGCTGCGGCTGCGGCTCGGTGTGATGCCGCTGTTCGCCTCGCAACGGCTGATGGGGCGGCTGCCCGAGTTGCGCCAGCGCCATCCCGAACTCCATATTGACATCGATACCGCCGCCCATGCGCTCGCCCGGCTCGGCGAAGGGGTCGATGCCGCGATCGTGCTGGCGCGCGATGTCGATTCGAGCCTCTATTCGCGCCGGATCGACCGCGACACCGCGGTGGCGATCGTCAACCGATCGCTGCTGAGCGGGCGCTATCCGGTGCGTCAGATTGATGATATCGCCCGCCTCACCATCTTCCTGCACCGCGACATGCCCGAACTCTTCTCCGTTTGGCGGGAAGGGCTCGGTCGCCCCGATCTCGAGCCCGCCGCGATCGACCTGTTCGATTCGGGTCAGTTGATGCTCGACGCGGCCGCGCAGGGCCTTGGTGTCGCCTTCATGCTGCATAGCCATCTCGAGGATGCGCATGACGACCGATTGACCAAGCTGTTCGACGAGACCGTCGACAGCCCTTATGGCTATTGGTTCGCCTGCCGCCGCCCGGCGCTGACCAGCCGGGCGGTGCGAATCTTCCACGACTGGCTGTTCAGCACGCTGTCGACGGTTTGACCTTCAGCATCCTTGCCACCGCTTCGCGACCGGATCTTTTGATCTCAAGCGTCGGCCGCCACCTTCATCCTGATGATCTTGCCGGGAGTGCGCGGCGGCTCCCCCTTCGGCAGCGCGTCGACATGCTCCATGCCCGATTCGACGCTGCCCCATACCGTGTACTGGCGATCGAGGAAGGTCGCGTCCTCGAAGCAGATGAAGAACTGGCTGTTCGCGCTGTTCGGATTCTGGCTGCGCGCCATCGAGCAGACGCCGCGGACATGCGGTTCGCTGTTGAACTCCGCCTTCAGGTTCGGCTTGTCCGAACCGCCCATGCCGGTGCCGGTCGGGTCGCCGCCCTGCGCCATGAAGCCCGGAATGACGCGATGAAAGACGACGCCGTCGTAAAAGCCTTCGCGGGCGAGCGTCTTGATCTGATCGACATGGCCGGGCGCCAGGTCGGGGCGCAGGTTGATGACGACATCGCCGCCCTCCAGCGTCATGATCAGGGTGTTTTCGGGATCGGCGGCCATCTTCATCTCCATCTCGGCAAAGCGAATCGGGCGCTGTCCTATCGGGAGACGCCCCGCGATGCGAGCTTTGTTTGCCTCGCACGGGGCGATGCTCCATGAAGGCCGTCGGCCAATCGCGAAAGCATAGCCATCGCCGATCGGCCCGATCGCGCCATTGCGGTATCGGGACGGGGGTCTTAGAGCCTCGCCCTGCACGCGGCCGACAGCGCGGAGGACGGCATGAGCGAAATCGAGATCGAACCCGCCGACGTCGCGCCCGCCGAGACGCTTCACGATGAGGACGATCGGCTGAAGTCGAGCTTCGTCGACGCGGTCATCGCCTGTGTCGAGGAAGGCGATGCGGAGGGCGCACGCGCGCTCGTCCGGCCACTCCATCCTGCCGATATCGCCGACCTGTTCGAGCTCGCGCCGCGGGAGATGCGTCAGCCGATCGCGGCCGCGATCGCCGAGCTGCTCAACGGCGACGTGCTGTCGGAAATGAACGAGTGGGTCCGCGAGGAGCTGATCGAGGCGCTCGCCCCACATGAAGTCGCCGAGATCGCCACCCAGCTCGACACCGACGACGCGGTCGCGCTCATCGAGGAGCTCGAGGAGGAGGACCAGCGCGCCGTCCTCCGGGCGATGGAGCCCGACGATCGTGCCGCGATCGAGGAGGCGCTGTCCTATCCGGAGGAATCCGCCGGCCGGCTGATGCAGCGCGATCTGATCGCGGTGCCGGAACATTGGTCGGTCGGCGACGTGCTCGACTATCTGCGCCGCAACGAAGATCTCACCACGGATTTCTGGGAAATCTTCGTCGTCGACGCGGGGCATCATCCGATCGGCACCTGCAAGCTGAGCTGGGTGATGCGCACGCCGCGCAAGATCACGATCAGCGATGTGATGCAGCGCGAACAGACGCTGATCCCGGTCGACATGGACCAGGAAGAGGTGGCGCTGCGCTTTCAGAAATATGCGCTGAT
>CAMLSA010000160.1 GCA_946482655.1 uncultured Sphingomonas sp.
TCCGCGCCGCTGGTGGCGACGTCCAGTGAGGGCGCGGTGCTGACGGATTTGGGGCGCGCTGTCCTGGCGCAATATCGTGGATTGCAGAAGGCGGCGGCGAGTGCGGCGGGGCGGTCGCATTGGCCTGACCTTGCGCGCGAGTTGCGGGGCGAGCCGTTGCCGGTTCAGGCGGACGAGTGAGGAGAATGCGTCGGCACCTGGGCATCGCGTAGGATGCCGGGGGTGGCGTGGTTTCGTTGGTGGTTTAAGGTCTTCCCGTTGGGCGCGCCGGCCGGCGCGCCATTTTTTTTGGTTCACGCGGAGACGCGGGGACGCGGAGGGACTTGGCGTTAGCTTCGTGCTTTGGACCGGGCTTTGTGGTTGGGCAGCGGTGGCATCGGAGTTCTGACTTCACCTTTTTGATTGCGCCTCCGCGCCTCCGCGTCCCCGCCTGATATATCTTCGTGCAGAGGCGCGGAGGAGGGGGTGCGAACCTTTCGGGCGCTCTTAGATATATACGATTGTATATAGCGAATCGCTTGCGCTCTGTGTATCGAGCTGCCCAACGATAAGGGGGCGGTTATGATTAAGGGGTCACGCGTTTGGTTGAGCGCCGCGCTGGTTTGCGGCGGTTTTCCGGGGGTTGCGTTTGCTGACGTACCGGCGGACGGGGCGGGGGAAGGGGCGATCATCGTCACGGCCCGGCTGCGTGAGGAGGATGCGCAGACTGTGCCTGCGTCGCTGAGCGTTGTTAGCGGCGATGAACTGACGCGGACTTATACGGTCAACACGAACCAGCTGAGCCAGCTGGTTCCGGCGCTGAATTATACTACAGCCAATCCGCGCAATACCGCCATCACCAATCGCGGGCTGGGGTCGACCGAGGTGGCGGTTAGCCAGGCGAATGATGGACTGGAACCGGGCGTCGGCTTTTATGTGGACGGCGTCTATCATGCGCGGCCCGCGACGGCGGCGTTCGACTTTGCCGATGTGGAGCGGGTCGAGGTGCTGCGCGGGCCGCAGGGGACTTTGTTCGGCAAGAATACGACGGCGGGCGCGATCAGCATCACGACGAAGCGGCCGAGTTTCGACTTTGGGGCCGAGGGCGAGATTTCCTATGGCAGCCGCGATTTCGTGCAGGCGAAGGCGGCGGTGACGGGGCCGATCGTGGGCGATGTTCTGGCGTTTCGTTTGTCGGGGGCGGTGACGCGGCAGGATGGTTACATTCGCAACGTTCGGCGCGGCGAGTGGCAGAATGGGATCCACAATGATGCGATCCGGGGGCAGTTGCTGTTCCAGCCGTCGCCCGATTTTTCGCTGCGTGTGGTGGGTGACTGGGCGAACTTCCAGAATGATTGCTGCGCGCAGCTGTTCGTGCGGGTGGCGCCGACTGCGAAGCCGGTAGGGCAGCGCTATGCGGCGCTGGCGGCCGGTGCGCCGGGTGGTCCCTATGTGCCGCCTAGCTTCAACCCTTATGACCGGGTGACGGATAATGACGCGCCGCTGGGCGTGGATACGGACGAGGGCGGGGTTTCGGGGACGGCCGAGTGGAAGATGGGCGGCGTGACGCTGACGTCGATCAGTGCGTGGCGCTTCTGGAACTGGGATGCGGCGAATGACCGGGATTATACGGGGCTGCATATCCAGACGACGCAGCATATTCCGTCGCGGCAGGACCAGTATAGCCAGGAGTTCCGGATTGGATCGAACATGCCGGGCAGATTGGAATATGTCGCGGGGCTTTATTATTTCCATCAGAAGATCACGGGGCGGCCGATCAGCATTTATGGGCCGCTGGCAACTTACTGGCTGCTGGCGCCGAGCGCGACGCGGACGTCTTCGCTGCTTGATGGCTATCAGACCGAAGGGCGGACGGATTTCCGTAGCGAGAGCTTCGGCATATTCGGTGAGGTGACGTGGCGGCCGGTGGAGCGGATCGCGGTGACGGGCGGCCTGCGCTACACCTATGAGGAGAAGGACGGCGTCTATGACGTGCGAACCTTTGGCGGGGTGGCGCCGACGGCGGCGTTGCAGGCGGACCAGCAATCGATCCTGCGGGCGCAAAGCTATAGCGCGCATGATGGCGATGGCAGCGCGTCGGGACGCGTGAATGTCGCCTATGATGTGACCGACAGGGTGATGGCCTATGCGAGCTTCGCCAAGGGGCAGAAGTCGGGGGGCATCAACATGTCGGGCCTGCCGGTCAATGCGTCCAATCAGGCGGTGCTGGCGACGGCGGTGGTGCGGCCGGAAACGAACACTACCTGGGAAGCGGGCGTGAAGACGCGGCTGCTCGATGGTGCGGTGATCTTCAACATCAACGGCTATCATGTCGATGTGACGGATTTTCAGGCGAATATCGTCGACAATAGCGCGACGGTGGCGCTGCGCAGCTATCTGGCGAATATCCCCAAGGTGACGGTGAAGGGGATCGAGTTCGACGCGGCGGCGCAACTGGGCTCGCGCCTGACGCTGCGTGCTTCGGGGGCTTTGGCTGATGGAGAATATGCGAGTTATCCGAGCGGCCCTTGCCCGATCGAGCGGACGGGGACGGGGACTGCGCGATGCGACCTGACGGGCAATGCTCTGCCGGGCCTGCCCAAATGGACGGGATCGGCCGGGGGTGAATATCGGATGCCGGTGGGGAGCGGCGAGCTGTTCCTGCGGGCGGATGCCGTTACCCGGACGCGTGTGCGGGGAGAGGCGACGGGGTCGGCCTATACGATCATCAAGGGCTATACGTTGGTCAACGGCAGCGTCGGCTATCGTTTGGGCGACTGGGAGGCGGCAGTGTTTGCGCGGAACCTGTTCGACAAGGACTATATGCAGAATCTGACGGTGCAGGCGGGCAATAGCGGGCTGATCGTCGGGACGCCGAGCGAGCCGAGGACGATCGGGGTGACGTTGCGGACGCATCTGGGGCGGTGAGGGGCTGTGCTGCCTCCTTTTATCGCTTTCACAAAAATTACATGTTGCGACGCACAAAGAAAAGTGATTCCCTGTAGTTGTCGGCAGAACCGGCGCTTAATCTTACAGTAACCATGTTGGGCGCATGTTCTGCTGATCGACTTGAAGTCGGAGGGCAAGAGCATGGGCACCAATGCAAGACCGGCTGACGGGGCAATCACCCTGGCTGAATTGCGCGAATTCGCCAGTTTCCCGTCTGCCACGCAGCGCTATATCCGCCGGTCGCTGGACATCGGCCTCCACCGCCGCGACGCCATGAAGCTATGGTCGCGCGACATGGTGGAGGAAGCGAGCATCCGCGCGCAGGCCCGCATTTACGGGCGGCTGGACGAGATCAAGGCGCTGGTGCCCGACGATAGCGGGCTGGACCAGATGGAGCCGTTCATGGCGCCGCTGGTGACGGTTTCGGCTTTCGATCTGGGGCAGGACAGGCTGAGCAGCTTTTCCGCCTATCGGTTTTTGTATGAACGGCTGTTGGGGGCGGGGGCGCGGCCTTGGTTGCCGGGGGCGTTCTGCGCGGCGGCGAGCTTGCCGCATCTCCATCCCGAAAAGCGCCGGGCTTTGTTGCAGTCGATCAGTGAGGCTGCGGCGACGGCGGTGGGGTGGTCTAACCGGGAGCCGACCTTCTACCCTGAGTGGGTGGAGAAGGTGGATATGAGCAAGGCGAACTGAGGTCCGGGCGCTCTTCCGGGTTCTGTCATCTCCCTCCCGCAAGCGCAGGGTGGGAAGGCGGGCGGAGCATTTACGTGTTTTCCAGACGGCCGATGCAGAAGCTCGCTTTGCTCGCGCCCACCCCTAGCCCCTCCCGCCTGCGGGAGGGGAACGTCAGATTTTGGTCGGGTTTGATTGCTCTACTCAGGATGCCAGCCATTGCAGGGCCTGGCTTTCCTCGCTGAAGAACACCGCTGGGGTGTCTCGCATCAGCCGTTCCATCTGCAATTTGAGGAGCGCGGATTCGGGTAGCAGGACTCCATATTCGCTGATCTGGGCGGCATAGTTGATGATGATCTTCATGAAGCTGTTCATGACCGTTTGCGATTGAACGGTGCATGCTTTCATATCGAGCAGGACGCGGTTGATCGACGAGGGTCTGGCGGTCATGGCGGCGCGTTGCCGTAGCGCCGCGAGATAGCTGTCCA
>CAMLSA010000161.1 GCA_946482655.1 uncultured Sphingomonas sp.
CTTCGATCGTGTTCGAATCGCGGTCGAAATCCTGATCGTAGATATGCTCGATCAGTTCGGTGCGGCTGACCACCTTGCCCTTGTGATGGAGCAGATAGCTGAGCAGCTTATATTCCTGCGCGGTGAGCTTCACCGGCTCGCCGGCGAGTGTCACCTTGCCGCTGCGGGTGTCGAGGCGGACATCGCCGGCAGTCAGTTCCGATGAAGCATTGCCCGAGGCGCGGCGGATCAGCGCGCGCAGGCGGGCGATCAGCTCCTCGGTCTGGAAGGGCTTGGCGAGATAGTCGTCGGCACCCGCATCGAGGCCGGCCACCTTGTCCGACCAGCTGTCGCGCGCGGTCAGCACCAGTACCGGCGTGTCCCGACCCTCGCGCCGCCAGCGATCGAGCACGGTCAGGCCATCGACCTCGGGCAAGCCCAGATCGAGGATGATCGCATCATAATTCTCGGTGGATCCCAGGAAATGGCCGTCCTCGCCATCGGTGGCGAGATCGATGGCATAGCCGGCGCCTTCGAGCGTGGCGCGCAACTGCCGTCCGAGATTCGGTTCATCCTCAACGATCAGGACGCGCATGGTCTTCCTTTTCTGGCCCCTGTTTCAGGCGGCGCTCATTGACCGACGCGGCCCACTTCGCGCCCGGTACGGCCATCCATGTCCATCCATATCACCGATCCGCCCCGCTGAAACTTGAAACGGTAGCGTCCGGTTCCCGGATCGAACTCGGAGCCGATCATCTGGCCGTCGACCCGGCCCTGCGCGCGAGCGCGCATTTCCTGATAGGGAAGAAATTCCCCGGTGCGCACCCCATTGCGCAGCGCATCCTGTTCGGGCACGCGATTCCTGTCCGCGACAGCGGGCGATGAAGCGAGCAGGATCAGCGCCAAAGAAATGGCGGCGAAGGGGTTACGCATTGACATGGGCTATTGGCATAGGGTCATGGGCTTGAATAGGGCATGAATGTTCGTGCCTTAGTGCAAGTTCCCGTCGAATCAAACCGTCCGACGAAACGAAACTCGCCTTAAATCAATATTCTGGAGCAATTGATCCGTGATTGCCGGATCCCGATTATTCCAGCGGAAACCGAAAATAGTCGCTTCATGGCCGCACCTGTCCTCGCTTATCAGAATCTCGGTCTCGTCCAGGGCAGTGGCTGGCTGTTCCGCGGGCTCGATCTCTATATCGCCCCGCGCGACCGTCTCGCCCTGATCGGACGCAACGGCGCCGGCAAGACGACCCTGCTCAAATTGCTCGCCGGAAGGATCGACGCGGACGAGGGGCTGCGGACAATCGTTCCGGGCACCAGGGTGGTTCTGCTCGAGCAGGAGCCTTCGATCGCCGGCTTCGCCACCCTGCGCGATTTCGCGCTGGCCGGCGCCGACGCGCCGAGCGCGCACGAGGTGGAGGCGATCGCCGATCAGATCGGCATCGATCTGGCGCGCGAGGCGGCGAGCGCCAGCGGGGGCGAGCGCCGCCGCGCCGCGATCGCGCGGGCCCTGGCGATGGATCCCGACGTGCTGCTGCTCGACGAGCCCACCAACCACCTCGATCTTTTCGCGATCGAATGGCTCGAGAACTGGCTGGCCCGCTACACCGGCGCCTTCATCGCAATCAGCCATGACCGCACCTTCCTCACCCGGCTGACCCGGCAGACCCTATGGCTCGATCGCGGCGGGATCCGCCGGCACGAGGTCGGCTTCGGCGGGTTCGAGGCCTGGACGGAGAAGGTCTATGAGGAGGAGGCGCGCAATGCCGAGCGGCTCGACGCCAAGCTCAAGATCGAGGAGCATTGGAAATTGCGCGGCGTCACCGCGCGGCGGCGGCGCAACCAGGGCCGGCTGACCAAGCTCTACGAGATGCGCGAGCAGAGAAGGACGATGCTCGGCCCGCCGGGCACGGCGAAGCTCGCCATCGCCGCCGACGATGTGAAGACGAAGGTGGTGATCGACGCCGAGCATGTCACCAAGAGCTTCGGCGAGCGCACGATCATCAAGGACTTCACCTTCCGGGTGACCCGCGGCGACCGGATCGGCGTCGTCGGCGCGAACGGCACCGGCAAGTCGACCCTGCTCAAGCTGCTCACCGGTGAATTGCCGGCCGACGAGGGCGTGGTCAAATTGTCGAAGACCCTCGATCGCATCGTCATCGATCAGCAGCGCAAGCTGATGGACCCCGAAAAACGGGTGCGCGACGTGCTCGCCGATGGCGGCGACTGGATCGAGGTACAGGGCGTCAAGAAGCATGTCTTCGGTTATCTGAAGGAGTTCCTGTTCGAACCGGCGATCGCCGACGCCAAGATCGGCGCCCTCTCGGGCGGCGAACGCTCGCGCCTATTGCTCGCGCGCGAATTCGCGCGGCCATCCAACCTGCTGGTGCTCGACGAGCCGACCAACGATCTCGACCTCGAGACGCTCGACCTGCTCCAGGAGGTGATCGCCGATTATGAGGGCACCGTCCTGATCGTCAGCCACGACCGCGACTTTCTCGACCGCACGGTGACGGTGACGCTCGGCCTCGACGGATCGGGCAAGGTCGACATCGTCGCGGGCGGCTATGAGGATTGGGAGCGGCAGCGGGCGATCAGGGCCGAGGTCAAGCGGCCTGTTGCGAAGGGCGACCCGTCGGCGGCGCCCAAGGCGAAGACCAAGCTCGGCTACAAGGATCAGCGCGATCTCGATCTGCTGCCGGGCGAGATCGAAAAACTCGAAGCCGCGATCGCGCGCGACGAGGCGGCCCTCGCCGATCCCGATCTGTACACCAAGGATCCGAGGAGGTTCGATACGCTCATGAAGTCGATTGATGCGGCGCGGGCGAAGAAGGAAGAGGCCGAGCTGCGCTGGCTGGAGCTGGCGGAGATGGCCGAGCGATTGGGCTAGTTTTCGATTTTCGCCGCGAGGCAGTGACTGCGACCAGTGAACCTCGGTATTTGCCTGGCGTCCGAGGGTCCGAGCGAAAAACTATCCTCCCGCCTTGGCCTGGCGGTGGTGATGGATCACCTCGTCGATGATGAAGCGCAGGAACTTCTCCGAGAAATCCGGATCGAGATTGGCGCTCCGGGCGAGTGCGCGCAGCCGTTCGATCTGCACCCTCTCGCGGTGCGGGTCGGCGGCCGGGAGGCCGGTGGCAGCCTTGTGCTCGCCCACCGCCTTGGTGATCTTGAAGCGCTCGGCGAGCATGAAGATCAGCGCGGCATCGATATTGTCGATGCTCTCGCGATAGCGACTCAGAGTTTCATCCGCCATGCCGCTAACCCCATCCTTGCCGGTTCACGCCTATTGTGGATCGACTCCGTTCTTGGCAAGCACTGAGTTGGATCGGGAATGGCGGGAACCTCGAATCCGGGGCCCGGTCTTGCCTTTCGCGTGATCGAGGCCCATGGGCTCGCCCATGACCGCAACCGTGACACCGATCCGCCGCGCCGCCGCGCCCTCGCTCGATCCGATCGTGGCGCTCGTCGCCTCCGACATGAACTCGGTCAACAGCGTGATCCTGACGCGGATGCAGTCGGACGTGCCGCTGATTCCCGAGCTGGCCGGCCATCTCATCGCCGGCGGCGGCAAGCGGATGCGGCCGATGCTGACGCTCGCCTGCGCGAAGCTGCTCGATTATCATGGCGAGCGGCACCACAAGCTCGCAGCCACGGTCGAGTTCATCCACACAGCGACCTTGCTGCACGACGACGTCGTCGATCAGTCGGGGCTGCGCCGCGGACGCAGCACCGCCAACATGATCTGGGGCAACGCCGCCAGCGTGCTGGTCGGCGATTTCCTGTTCAGCCGCTCGTTCGAGCTGATGGTCGAGGACGGCAGCCTCAAGGTGCTCCGGATCCTCTCGCGCGCCTCGAGCACGATCGCCGAAGGCGAGGTCAACCAGCTCACCGCCCAGCGGCGGATCGAGACGAACGAGGACCGCTATCTCGACATCATCTCGGCCAAGACGGCGGCCCTGTTCGCCGCCGCCTGCCGGATCGCGGCGGTCGTCGCGGAGCGAGAGGAAAAGGTCGAGGAGGCGCTCGACGCTTATGGCCGCAACCTCGGGATCGCCTTCCAGCTCGTCGACGACGCGATCGACTATGCG
>CAMLSA010000162.1 GCA_946482655.1 uncultured Sphingomonas sp.
ATCAGCCGATCCGACAGTTCGGCGAAATGCGGGATGCCCGGCTTGGCGAGACCGGCGCGTTCGATCCCTTCGAGAAAGGCGGGTACCACCCGGCCGGGCAGCATCGCCGATTGACGCGCGAAAAGCTGGTCCCATGTCGCATGGTCGGCCGCGCTATAGCCTTGCCAGGCCTGGGGGACGGTCCAGTCCGCTGCGGCGCCCGGCGGCGGGGCGGCTTCGATCGTCTGGTTCGTCTTGAGCATGATGTGGATATAGCGATCGCCGAGAGGGATTACACGCCTCCCCAAGACCCACATTATCCCCGCATTTTAGAGCTGACCGCTGCGCCGTTTCGCGTCTATGGAGACGTGATGCAGGCAGCATCTGGGAGCCGGGGCCATGACCGTCATCATCAAGGAAGCCGATTTGATCGAGAGCGTCGCCGACGCGCTTCAATATATCAGCTATTATCACCCGATGGATTACATCAAGGCGCTCGGCGCGGCCTATGAGGTCGAGCAGGGGCCGGCCGCCAAGGATGCGATCGCGCAGATCCTGACCAACAGCCGGATGTGCGCCGAGGGCCATCGCCCGATCTGCCAGGACACCGGCATCGTCACCGTCTTCATCAAGTGGGGCCAGCAGTGCATGCTGGAGTCGGAACGCAGCCTGCAGGAGGTCGTCGACGAGGGCGTCCGCCGCGCCTATCTCCACCCCGAGAACCGGCTGCGTGCCTCGATCCTCAGGGATCCGGCCTTCAGTCGCGTCAACACCAAGGACAACACGCCCTCGGTGATGAACGTGGAGATGGTGCCGGGCCATCATGTCGAGGTTGCGGTCGCGGCGAAGGGCGGCGGCTCGGAGAACAAGTCCAAATTCGTGATGCTCAACCCGTCGGAGTCGATCGTCGACTGGGTGATCGAGACGGTACCGAAAATGGGTGCCGGCTGGTGCCCGCCGGGGATGCTCGGCATCGGCATCGGCGGCACCGCCGAAAAGGCCATGACCATGGCCAAGGAAGCGCTGATGGGTGATATCGACATGGCCCAGCTCAAGGCACGCGGGCCGCAGAACGATATAGAGCGCTTGCGTATCGAGATATTCGACAAGGTCAACGCGCTCGGCATCGGCGCGCAGGGGCTGGGCGGGCTCTCGACCATCCTCGACGTCAAGATCCTCGATTATCCAACCCATGCCGCCTCGAAGCCGGTGGCGATGATCCCCAATTGCGCGGCGACCCGCCACGCGCATTTCCATCTCGACGGCTCCGGTCCTGCCTATCTCGATCCGCCGAATCTCGACGACTGGCCGAAGGTGGCGTGGGCGCCCTCAAAGGAATCAATTCGGGTCGATCTCGACATGCTGACTCCCGACATCGTCGCGAGCTGGAAGCCCGGCGATCGGCTCCTGCTCAACGGCAAGATGCTGACCGGGCGCGACGCCGCGCACAAGCGAATCCAGGAGATGCTCGCCCAGGGCGAGGAACTGCCGGTCGATTTCAAAGGCCGGGTGATCTATTATGTCGGCCCGGTCGATCCGGTGCGCGACGAGGTGGTGGGCCCGGCGGGTCCGACCACCGCGACCCGCATGGACAAGTTCACCGACATGATGCTCGAGAAGACCGGGCTGATCGCGATGGTCGGCAAGGCCGAGCGCGGCCCGGCGGCCATTGAATCGATCAAGAAGCACAAGGCCGCTTATTTGATGGCGGTCGGCGGCGCCGCCTATTTGGTCGCGCGCGCGATCAAGGGCGCCAAGGTCGTCGGCTTCGCCGATCTCGGCATGGAAGCCATCTACGAATTCGACGTGAAAGACATGCCGGTGACGGTGGCCGTCGACGCGACCGGCGAAAGCGTTCATCATACCGCGCCGCTCGTCTGGCGCGACAAGATCGCGAAAGAAAAGCTGCTCGAGAACGCGTGACCCGGTGCGGCCTTCCCGCGTTCCGAAGGGCGAGGCTCCTTAGCGCACGGGCGGATTTACGCCGAACCCTGCCGGGTCAGCGCCGCATGGTGTTCCGCAGGCTGGGCGCGCGCCGCGGGCTGGGTGTGCATTGGGGGACGTTCCAGCTGACCGAAGAGAGGGTCGATCAGCCGAGGGTGGAACTCGCGGCGACGCTTGGAGCCGCGCAGATCATGCCGGGGCGCTTCGTTACCACGGACGCGGGGCAGGGCCGGATGGTGCCCTAAGCTTCGCACCGGCCCAGGGATGAGGACGCTGCAGGCCCGCCGGCGGGCCTGCAGTCTGGTCCCAATTATCTGAGCTTCTTGACCTCGCCGTAAGACAGGCTGGTGGTCAGGCCCTTGTCCGAGGCGGTCAGCGTCGACGCCGCGATGTGGATGACCGCATTATCGCGGATGATCGCGACCCTGGTGACGCTGCCGTCGTTCGCCTTTTCGACGTCATAGATTCGACCGACGCGCTTGCCGTCCGAGGTGGTGACGAGAAGGCCGGCGCGGATATCCGCGGCCGCTTCGGCGAGGGCGCCGGACGAGAGCGAAGCCAGGGAGAGCAGAGCAGCGGCGATGATCGTGGAACGCATGATTTGGAGTCTCCTATAAAAACCGGAGATCTCTTTACCGGTATGATAGAGCTACGCAAGGCGATGAGGTGCATTTTTGGCGATGGGCTGCCCTCGAGGTGACCGTCAGCAGAAGCGGCCAGCGACGTCATTTGCTGAAGCCTCGGGTCAGGTCGAAACGGATACGGACCCAGGTGCCGATCTGCGGTTTGCCGCCGATGCGAGTCGGCCTGATGCGAAACTGCCATGCGGCCTGGCGCATCGAACGGGCGAGGCCGGAGCCCGATGGCCATTCCTCGAGCTCTCGGCAGTCCTCGACGCGGTAATCGGCTATCGTCCGGCAGATGATCAGGGCCCACCCCGACTGGCGGAGATTCCTGGGCAGATATCCCTCAATTTCGGCGTTCGTCGGTTCACGATACCATTCGGCCTGGTAGACCTTCGCGCCGCCGGGTCCGTCTCCCACGCTGTGCCCGCCATTGTCGGCCGCCGGCTCCGGGGCGGGCCCGTCACGGGTGGAACCTATCCGTGAGATGTCGCTGGCGCGGAAGATGTCGCTGCTGACGATCAGCATGTTCAGTGGAACGATGGGCTCCGGTACCGGATCAAGGGCTGCCTTGGGACGCGTCTCGCTACGGCGCGTGGCGCGGGCCTTCGGCCTGGGCTTTTCCTGCTTTTCGTCCAGCGACGGCAGCATCACCACCCGCAACGCGGGTTCGGGCTTTCGGAAGCTGATTGGCGGCGACAGGAAGAAGGCGATGACGATGGCTACGGCATGGACGACGGCGGCAAGCGCGAGCCGGGTCGCGCGGCCCCTCCAATGTTCGAACGCCGGACGCATGCGATCTCGCCCTAGAGCCGGTCCTGCCGGGCCGCAACCCGGTCGATCGGCGGCTCATGCGGGAACAGCGCCTCCCCGCTGAACCGGCCAGGAAAAGGACAAGCTGGTTTCGCCGTCGATGTCACCGCTGGGCGCGAAGCGGCGTTCGATGAAAATGCCGCGGCCCTCCCGGTCGATCGCGACGACCGAGCTGCATCGGGTGCCATAGACCGGGTTCCGGATGAAGATCGGGCTGTGATGGGGTTCCTGCGGCACGTCCGATGGGGTGGCGGGATCCATGCCGATGTCGGGCAATATCTCCTCGCCGAGGCCGTCGAGCAGCGCTTCGGGCCGGTCGGCGGCGCCCATCATCCAGTCGAGCAGGATCGACTTCAGCCGGAGTGTCTTCGGCCAGGGTTCGTCGAGCATGCCGTTGGACAGGCCATACACCCCCCGGGCAAGCCTGGTGCGGACAGGCT
>CAMLSA010000163.1 GCA_946482655.1 uncultured Sphingomonas sp.
TCATCGCCCAGGAAATCCGGCGCATGATCCACGAAGAAACGGGTCTCACCGCCTCGGCGGGCGTTTCCTACAACAAGCTGATCGCCAAACTCGCTTCGGATCAGAACAAGCCGGACGGCATTTGCGTCGTGCGGCCCGGCGATGGAGCAGGCTTCATGGCTGATATGCCGGTGCGGCGCATCCATGGCGTGGGGCCGGTGACGGCGCGGCGGATGCAGGCGTTGGGGATTGAGACCGGCGCCGACCTTCGCGCGCGGGACCTGCCTTTCCTGCAGCAGCATTTCGGCAGCGCTGCGTCCTTCTATTATCGTGCCGCGCGGGGAGAGGACGACCGGCCGGTCCATGAACGGCAGGAAAGAAAATCCGTCAGTGTCGAGGATACATTTTTCGACGACCTGATAACGCAGGACGCGCTGGTCGCCGAAATAGACCGAATATCGCAAAGCCTTTGGGGAAGGATCGAGAAGAGCGGCGCCTATGGCCGCACCATCGTCCTGAAAATCAAATTCGCCGATTTCCGGATCATCACACGGTCAAAAAGCATGGGCGCCCCGGTTCGTTCGCCCGACCTGCTGGCGGAAACAGCGCGCGCCCTGCTGCTCGCCCAGCTGCCGCTACCCATGGGGGCTCGGCTGCTGGGTCTTGGCGTGCATAATCTCGACGCCGAAGAGCCGGTCGAGGGAGGCCAGCAGCTCAGCTTTGTCCTTTGAGCCGGATTAGAAGGGCAGCCAGTTCCGCTTTTCCGTGAACTTCATGTAGCCAGCATTGATGCCCAGCCGATAACCCACGCCCAGGCGGATCGGGATCAGCACGACGCTGCCCCAACGCAGGTAGCTGGCCGTGAAGCCACCAACGAGATAGGCCGTGCCTTCGGCAGCGGGGAAGCGATGGTAAAGGTCCTGCGTGTCATAGAGATTATAGACCAGGACGAAGGTGTTGGCCGCGTTGCCGCCCACGTCGAAGCCGATCGACGGCCCGGTCCAATAGACCTCCCGCTTGCCTTCCACCTTGTGGTTGAGCGTGCCGGACCCATAGCGCAGGCCAACGACAAATGCGCCGGATGCTTCTCGCCCGGCAATATAGGCGTTGGGACGGCCCTGATCCTTCAGGATCTTCTCGATCATGCCGGCAAGCCCCTCGGCCCCCTTGCCAAAGACGCCCTCGGCCGCTCCGATCAGGTCATCTTCCTGATAGGATTCGCTCGGGCTCAAGGCGGCAGGGGGCGAGTTGGACGTTACCGGCGCGCCGGTGGCGGTGCTGTTCGCCGCAGGCGGGGCATAATCCGGCGCCGTATTGCTGGGGGACGGAACGCTGTGGTCGATGCCGGGGTCGGTCGGGGTGCTGTTCGCGGGCGGAACGGGCGCGAGGTCCGCGTCGATTGCGGTGTTGGGATCGACCGTGCGCACCTGCGCGGTCGCAACAATTGGACTGAACGCCATACCCGCGGCTGCGAACGCCAACGCACCGCGCCGCACATTGCGAGCCGTCGCACGCCTTAAAATCCCGATCATGCCCGCTACTCCCCGAATTTTCCGCTCTTCGACCAACTATCAGATTATCGGAAAGCAAGCTGAAACGACAATGAACGAACGGCGACCCGAGTCGATTCCGGGCTGGAACGAATCCGGCAGCGAAGTTTGTAAGAATTTCATGGCATAGCCCGTTGCCTTGCAGGAAAGCCGCCGTTATAGCGCTTCTCGCCTAGCCGCTGTCCCGCCCCAAGCGGGCGTTCAGGCCATGTTTGGAGACGTGGGTGAGTGGCTGAAACCAACGGTTTGCTAAACCGTCGTACTGTGAATACGGTACCGAGGGTTCGAATCCCTCCGTCTCCGCCAATTCCTTACATAAGTAGCTGAATTTACTAGCTTCTATGGAGAAAGCGATTGGCCGTCCCACAAATTGCCCCTCGCTTATCGGTGCTTGGACAGGCAGCTATCGACTGCTTCGCCCTATCCTGCGATTGCGACAAATCTCACAAACCGCCCCGCTTCCTTGCCGCCTTGCGACGGCTCCAAAGGAACCTTTGCCCGGCCAACAGGAATAGCACCCAAGCCCAAAACCAATCGCCTTCGATCCCGCTTGCCATCATGACGAAGCCGCCTCCGATCATCAAAACGACGAAAAGCGCCGTTATTGATAGGCCGTAGGCAAGATCGCTCACATGGCTTTCGCCGATGGGTTCCGGCGGTTGCCACGATCCCGTTCTAGGGCGCAAAAAGAAGCCCGGTCCTATGGCGGGGACCGGGCTAAGGTGGGGCGCGCAACAACGAGGGAGCCCCGCCCCCCAATGGCACTAGGGGACCGGGGACTTCGCCCCCTCACAAGCCCCGGACGGAAGCCTGCGAGGGTCAACCCGACCCCGAAGGATCGACACAGCGCCGGGAAGGACGTTCAGGGCAGCACGGGCATGTGCGTGCCCAACATAGGTGACGACGGGTTGCCATCGCCATATGATCGGCAGACAGGCAGATACCCTTGGGCGTGCCCGTCGAACCGGACATAAAGGTGATTTTCGCCCTTTCGGAGCCGATGGATATCGGACAAACAGGATCGATGAGTGCCGATCATAAGAATGAGCTTCAATCGGCCTATGGTATCCATCGCACCGAACTTCTGCGGTTTCTAACCGCTCGCACCGGCGACTCGGCCGAGGCGGAAGACCTTCTTCAGGAACTATGGATCCGTGCGCGGACCCAGCCATCGGGACCCGTTGTTAACGGTCGCGCCTATTTGTTCCGTATGGCCCAAAATCTGATCGTCGATCGTTTGCGCGAGCGTCAGCGGCGCATGGCGCGCGACCGCCGATGGTCGGACGAGGAAACGGGCTTCGTGAGCGGCGGGGCCGAACCAGCCGACCAGCGCCGCACCGCGGAAGAAACGATGCTTGATCGGGAGGAGATCGCGGCGCTCATCTCTGCATTGGCTACGCTGCCCGAGGGCGCTCGCCGGGCTTTCGAACTGCACAAGCTGCAAGGCCTCAACCACGGGGAGGTCGCCATCCGGCTTGGTATCAGCAAGAGCGGCGTGGAAAAGCATATGGCCGTGGCGATGAAATATCTGCGCCGCGCCCTGATGGACTGAGGTATGACAGATTTGCGACGTCTAAGGACTATCAGGATATTGGAAGGGCTCTCGCCATGACGGCGCGGTCGGACATCGATGAAGCGACGCTGGAACAGGCGTTGGCCTGGCAGGCGGCGCTGGAAAGCGACGATGCCGACTGGGACGGCTATATCGCTTGGCTGGAAGCCGATCCGTGTCATCGTGAGGCGTTTGATTCGGTCGTTCTTTTGTCCGCCGCAATCAACGACCACCGGCCTCAGATCGCACAGTTGCTGGAAGCGCAAATCCCGGTCGATGTTCGGCCCGTGCGTCGCGCCCGGCGCCTGCCGTATCTGGCGGGGGGTCTGGCCGCCGCCGTGGCCCTGATCATCGCGTTCCCCATGTACCGGGCATCAGAGCCGGTTGAGCAGTATAGCGCCAATAGCGGCAGCAGCCGTATCGTCACGCTGGCCCATGGCGTCAGCGTCACACTGTCGCCTGCCAGTCGCATCGTGGTGCGGGGCAGAGATGCAAATCGGATCGAACTGGCAAGTGGGGAGGCCTATTTCGATGTGAAGCATGATCCGGGCCGCACACTCGCGGTGTCGGCCGGGGATTATCAGATCGCCGATATCGGTACTCG
>CAMLSA010000164.1 GCA_946482655.1 uncultured Sphingomonas sp.
TGTCGCTTGGCACTTAATTGTAAGAATACGGTGGTTTCGTCCGGACTTGGCATTTTATTGTGAGAATCGTGGTGGCCGGATTCTCAAATTAACTGCATCTGAGAAGAGGCATTCGACCTGCGAGCTCGGGCTATCATGTTCTCGGTGGCGTCAGTGAATCTCACCCTGTTGTCACCCATCATGTGCCCACGCAGCATCCGGAGCATCTCCGGTCCGGCACGCTCGACGATGGCAACGCCGGCGAGCAGAGCCGGCCGCAGGTGGAGCGGCAGGATCGGTTTTGCAGGTGTGGGCAGGTTCTCCTGTCGCTCGGCGATGACATCGTCGAGATCGGGGATGACTGCGCCGAGCACCCGGAAACGCCAGAGGTCGTGCTCGCGGCATACAGGCGTTGGAACGCGTCGCATCAGGAGAAGCCGGGCAATGTCGGCTGGCGATGTCCAGGTTCCGATACCTCGTTCGGCTTCATCGTCGAGCAGCCTTTCGCCATGAACGGCCGCAACGCGATGTTGCCGGAAAGGGGAGGCGAGTTCGCGACCGCTGGCATCCCGGAGTTGGTTTCCACACAAAGCGCACGTAATGCGCCACCCCAGAAGCTGGCTACGCAGGATCGGCGCCGATTCCGCATGTCCCGGGCTGCAGCTCGTGCAGACCTGCGTTGGCCGCGTGGCGATGAACCGACGCGATGATTGCGCGACATTTATGAAGGTCATTCGACGCACCACGGCCGGTTCGGTGCCAAATATGTTGGCCAGGCGGATTTCCTGATCACTGCTCAGATGGAGATTGGCCGCGCGCAACGCTGAGGCCTCCGGCAGGCAATGCCGAAGCATGACAAGGGGAGGGACTGCGTAGAAGGCGGCATGGCGACTGATCCAGGAGGACAGGAGTTCATCATAATGGGGCGGCAAGCACACCGGCAACTGCCGTGGCGGCGGGTTTTCAATCATGCGAATGCCGCTTCGGCATCGAACTCCGGCTCCCAGTTCTCGACTGCTTCGTCGTTGATGTGCTCGCGGCCGCTCTCGATGGCTTCGACGGCCAGGCTGTTGATCACGTGGAAGATGCTGGCGGTGATACCCTCTGTGATCTGCAGGATCCGTCGCAGCGATTTCGGCGTAAGCACCGAGGGTCGACGCAGCGGCGTGTTACGCAGGATCGAGGCCACCAGGGTCTCGAACTGTTCGTTTGCAGCCCACCGACTCAAGGTGAACTGCTCGAACCGTCGCGCAAGCTGGACGTCACCACTGATGGCCTCCCGCGCCTCGTTGACGCCGAAGCAGACCAGGGAGATCTGCAGACGATTGCTGAGGAAGCGGAGCGTATTCAGGACGATACGTTGCTCGCGGTAAGATCCGGCGAGGATGTTGTGCACCTCGTCGATGACCAGCACCTGCACGCCGATCGCTTCCATGATCCGCAACGCCGCCTGTTCCATCTGGGCGATGTCGGCGCGAGGCCTTTGCGGCGCACCGAGAAGGGTAAGCAGTTCGGAGTAGAACCGTCGCTCGCCGGGACGGCTGGTCATTTCCATGGCCAGGACTGGTGTCTTTAACGTGCCTGTCAGCGGATTGAAGCTCGGCGGGTGCTCGTCCCGGAACCGCTTCATAATCATGGTCTTGCCCATGCCGCTGTCGCCATAGATCGCGACCGAGGGCATGCGCGTGCCTCGCGGATGGTCGAGGAGGCTACTCAGCCGGTCGAGCGCCTGCTTGGCGCGCGGGTAGAGAACCCAGCGGCGTGATCGTATCGCTCGAATGCGTCGCTCGTCAGTTTCGGCAAGCAGTGCTGCTGCACTGGCGGTCAGGTGGGAGACTTCATCGTTCATATTCACTCCAGCTCAATCTGTATCCTCAACAAAGGGTACAGGTTTGCTGGAGTCGACACCGCGGAGCGAGCCCCATCCGCGATCATCCACCTTCGATTTCGAAGAAGACTTGCCGCGGCGCGCCGCCGCCGTCTTTCTGGTCGCCGCGTCGACCAGTTCTCGCTGCGCCATCGCAGTGCGGACGATGGCGCGTGTGTCGACTTCACGGCGGCCTTTCGCCAGCAGGGTGCGTCGGGCGGTCAGCGCCTCGTGCAGGGTTACCGAGGGCAGGGTGACGTCGGCATAGCGGGCTTCCACGAAGTTTCCAGATGGCCGCCGAATGAAGATGCGCGCCAGGTCGCGCGGATCGTACTTCACAAGCACGCGGCGGTCAGAACGCCCGACGTCGGCGCTGAGCGCCGCCGACCAGTAGCGCAGGCCGAACAGATGAATCCCGGTCGGCCGCAAGGTGCGCTCCTGCTCAGGCAGGAAGGTCAGCCAGAAGCGAAGCCGATCCTGTGGCAGTCGAAGCGGGATCTCACCTTCGTGCTCCCGCCAGACCGCAATCGGCGGGCGGCCCAAGGAACTGTGGATCGACTGGTGGTAGGAGCCGACGATATCGAGCGCGATGTAGCGCTCGAGTTCCCTCAAAGTCAGCGCTGCGTGCCGCTTGGGGTTGTATTCGCCGAGCTCCTGTTCGTTGCTGAATGTTGTCCCGGGCAGCAGGTGCAGCCTTCCCATCTGCGTGCCGATCAGACGCTCGATGTGACCGCCGAAGCGCGGCTCGCTCGGCGGCCGCCATTCGATTGCCATACCAGCATCCTCACAACCTCTCTTGAATGCTCGACTTCGGAAGTCGGATCCGTTGTCGACGTGAACAGTGTCCGGCAGCCCAGCGACGGGCCACGGCTCCGTGACCTCGCGTTCCCGCAGCCAAGCCGATTTATCAAAGACGGAGTGTAGGAGGCACAGGCTCGTCGACAGACGGGATGGCACCTCCATCGTGAGATAAAACCCGGTCACCATGCGGCTGCAGACGTCCATCGCCAGTGTCAGCCACGGTCGACCGAGGGGCTGCCGGGTTTCCTCGTCGACGACGAAGACGTCGGCCTTCGTATGATCCATCTGGACGACTTCGAGGGGACGGGATGCACCGAACAACCCGGGAACAGGCGTCGTCGCCTTGACGATCTTTTGTTCGCCGCGGCGCCGGGCACGCTTCTGGAGGTCGATATCCTCAAGGCGGGCAACTATCGTCCGGCGATGCGGTGGCTTGAGCCCCGCCGATATGCAGTTTGTCTGCACGTCACGGACCAGCTGCGAAACTGTTGGCCGGGTTTGTTTCAGGTAGTGTGCGCTAATCGTCGCGCGGATGATCTCTTCGCGCTTCTCGCCCAGGGCACGATGACCCTCGGGGCGTCCCCGTTTGCGATCCACCAGAGACAGCACGGTACCGCCGGCGCGGAACAGCTTGACCAAGCGGTAAGCCGTAGCCTGGCTCAGGCCGAGCTCGGCCGCGAGCGCCGCAACATTTCCGGCCGTAGTGCGGCCGGGGTTGCGCCTCAGAAAGCCGCGGATCGCATCCGCACGCCGGCACGCTTCATCCCAAAGCGCCTCATCAATTTCGTCGGGAAATGGGTCGCTCACGGAGGCTCGCAAGTGAAAAACTCCGAAAGATAGATTCTCACATTAAATGGCAAACGCCAAGAGCGATTATCAAATTAACTGCCAATTCTCAAATTATGTGCCGGCCGAAGCATCTGGAATCGCTTGTATGGCATTCTCATAATTAAGTGCCAAGCGACA
>CAMLSA010000165.1 GCA_946482655.1 uncultured Sphingomonas sp.
GTTTTGTGTTGAGGCGCGATCGATTTTGATTGTTCCACATCGTGAAACCGTTCTGTCATGCATTTGTCTCCTTGAAATCGAACATCCACCATGCCGCTGGATTGAAGGCGCATGGATTCGGATGGCTCCAACCAACGCTCTCCTTGTCCGACAATCCGAAAAGAAGAGAATGTCTTAAATAGGGGGTAGGGATGCGGGGACTTTGTTCCGGTAAAATGATTGGCGTGTTGATGGCTGGAACGGCCATTTGCGCCGTGGGGAGTGCATGGGCGCAATCGGCGCCATCCAGCGAAAACGAAGCGCGCCCAGCCGACATCATCGTCACAGCGGGTAAGCGTGAGGAACGGCTGAAAGACGTTCCCATGGCGGTCGATGTCGCCACGGGCGAGCAGATCGAAAAATTCAACCTGTTCGATTTCAAGGACGTTCCCGCGCTGGCGCCGGGGCTCCAGATCGCCAACACGTCCGGCCGCGTCAGCGTCGCGACCTTGCGCGGCATATCGTTCAACCCCGACATTGGCGGCCCGGCCGCCGTCGCAGTTTATTATAACGAAGTGCCGGTCGATATTCAGACCGTCACCACCGCCATCTACGACATCGGACAGGTGGAAGTGCTGCGCGGTCCCCAGGGGACGCTGCGCGGACGCACCGCACCGGCGGGCGCAATCACGGTCACCACGCGGCGCGCGGACCTGAGCGAGCCGGAAGGCTATCTACAGGCGACCGTTACCAACAAGCATGCGCGCAACTTCCAGATCGCGGCGTCCACGCCGTTGATCCAGGACAAGCTGGCGATCCGCATTGCTGCCGTCCTTGATCGCAATCGGGCAAATCATGTCTACAACATAACCCGCGACGAATGGTCCAACCAGGAAACCGAAAGCGTTCGCGCCACGCTGTCCTTCGCGCCGACGGAGCGGCTGCGCGGTAATATCGTGTATCAATATCTGGAAAGCGATTTGCTGCAGAACCGGGCGGTGCAGGGCCCCGGCAATCGGCCTAGCCTGTTCTCACCCTTCGTCAGCGGGCCTCCGATCAGCGCATCCGACCGGCTGGCAGTGCATGAAGGATTGTCCTTCTATACCAACCGCACCCATCTGGTGACGGCGGACGCCTCCTACGATCTTGGCAGCCATCTGATCTCGGTGCTCGGTGGTTTCCAGGACACGTCGCTCCATTCGCGTACCGACCAGGATGTGGGCAATGCGGTGCAGGGCTATGATCAGGTGCTGACCGTGCCCGATCCAACCCGCGTTTACACGGCCGAAGCGCGCATCGCTTCTGCGTTCGAAGGTATGTTCAACTATACGCTGGGCGTGTTCTATAACCAGACGAAGGCGGGCGGCCTGTCTTCCATCCGCGTCGACAGCTTCTTTGCCAACCGGGTGCCCAACACGCCTTTCCCGGCAAGCGTCGCGTCCCTGCCGCTGCTGGCGGAAGTCGACATCACCAACAAGACCAGCGACCTGGCCTTCTTTGGCCAGACCCGCCTGAAGCTGACCGATAAGCTGCGGGTCGAGCTGGGCGCGCGTTATACGCGCACCGTGGCCACGGCGCAGAGCTTCCTTGAGGTGACGACCACGGGCGGCGTCGGCTTTGTACCCGTGCCTGCCGGGGTCATCGTGCCGCGCGCCGCGACGGTCGATCCCGAATTCGTGCGCCAGGTCAACCATCCGCTGACCGGCACCGCCAGCGTCAGCTACGATTGGACGCCCGACATCACCACCTATGCCACCTATGGCCGTTCCTACCGCCGTGGATCGGCGCAGCTGGGCGTCAACTCCCCGCTCGATTCCGACCTGCTGGTCTTGGAGCCCGAACGGTCGGACGCGATCGAAGTCGGTCTGAAGGCGCAGCTGTTCGACAGGCGCGTGTCGTTGAACCTGGCGGCTTTCTACCAGAAGTTCGACGGCTTCGTCGGTCTGGTGACGGCACCGACAGCATCGGCCAGGGATGGCGTCATCGACGGGTCGGCCGCATCGATCAGCTTCAATGGCGATGCGATTTCCAAGGGCGTGGAAATGCAGCTGGATGCCCGCCCGATTGACGAGTGGGACATTTCGATCAACGCGTCCTACGCCAATTCGCATTATGACAATGCGACGGTTCCCTGCCGGGATTCGAACGGTGACGGTGTGCCGGATACGGCAGGTCAGCCTGCGGTCCCGGTCGGGCAGCAGGTGGCTTTTTGCACCAGCAATGATCGTTTGGCCAACATCCCCCGGTTTGCGCTGAGCGCCAACAGCGAACTGCGCTTTTCCGCCGGTTCTATTCAGCCGTTCATTCGTGGTTTGCTGACTTACCGGCCGGGCTTCTACGCGCAGGCGGCAGATTATCGGTACAAGGCCATCACCAACGTCAATCTGTTCGCGGGAATTCGTTCGCCCGACGCCGAATGGGAATTGACGACGTTCGTCAAGAACCTGTTCAATTCGACGCAGATTACGAATGCCAGCACCGCGGAACTGCAGATCGCAACGCGCTTCCTGGTTCCGGGGCCAGCGGGGAACCCCACACCGTTCCGGTCAGGCTACACGAACGTGTCCGTTAATCCGCCGCGCGAATTCGGCGTGACGATGAACTACCGCTTTTAATGGAGGTCGCAGCGCCCGGATAATCTCGGGCGCTGCGCCGTCATTTAGAACGCCCAACGAGCATCGCAGTGAGATCCGGTTGATAGGGTCGATGCTATGCGGAGGAAAAGATTTCAGATGGCGGTTTTACTCGGCAGGAAACCATTCTGCCCGAAGCCACAGGATCCTTCAGCCTTAGCTTTTTAGATGCCGCCCAAGCTGTCTACGCCGCGCGGCTCACCCGCGATTAGTCGACCTGATGTAGGCGGGAAATGCCGCCACCGCCTGCGCTCCAGAAAGCCCGGTCAGCGCTGAGAATGCGTTGGCTGGAGCACTCCATGTGGCGGACCGCCGCGGCGCGGGCCAGTTCGGGATCACCAGCGGCGATGGCGTCGCGAATGGCGCCATGCTCTTCATCCACCGCACGGACGAGATCGCCGCTCAGCGCCTCGTTCGACCGCGTTACGCCTATCGCCACCTCGATCGGGCGGGCGAGTGTCTGAACGACTTTGCGCCAATAATCATTGCCGCATGCATCGGCGATGCTGGCATGGAATGCGCGGTCTTCAATGACGCCGGGCGCTCCGGTGGCTTGCGCCCGTCGCAGCCGGTCCAGCGCCCGATCTATCGCCGCCATCGTGTCGCGCGTCCTCTCCACGGCTGCGATAGCTGCGATCTCGCTTTCGATCACGCGCCGCACACCGATAAGGTCGATCAGCGACTGCACCGACGATCGGGTCAGGGCGTCCAGTTCCTGCCCACCGGCATCGGGAAGGCGAACGAAGGCCCCGCTGCCCTGGACCGTTTCCACGCGGCCTTCGGCGCGCAGCATGGCAATCGCCTCCCGAATGACGGAGCGGCTTACGTTGAAACGCTGGGCGAGGGCATTTTCCGACGGCAGCTTGGCGCCGGGAA
>CAMLSA010000166.1 GCA_946482655.1 uncultured Sphingomonas sp.
GCCGCCGCCGCGCGACCTTCGACGTCACCGGCCCGTTGTCTGACGAATTCGCTTATCGTTTGACCGCCTCCGTCGAGGATAGCGAGAATTTCCGCGATGCCGTCGTGAAGCGGCAGTTCATCTCCTCCTCCTTACTCTGGAAAGGGCAAAGCGGCGCCACGGCACGGCTGAATTATGAATATTCCAACGACAGCCGCGATCTCGACCGCGGCTTCGTGACCATCCCGCTGGAGAGCGGCGGACGCGAGGTCGTCGATGCGCCGCTGAGCCGACGCTTTGACGTGCCGGCACTGAGCGAACGCAACGCCGACTACCATCTGATCGAAGCCGACTTTTCGGTCCCGCTGAGCGATGTCTGGACGATCGAAAGCAAGCTTGCCTATGTGAATGAAGGCACCGAGGACAAGCGCGCTGAGGTGGTGGGCGTGTCGGCGGCGGGCGTGCTTACCCGTCAGCTTCAGGGCAATCGCGACCGCACCATCGAAACACGCTTCGGCCGCCTCCAGGCCGTCGGCCGCTACGACGGTAGCGTGCCGGTGACGCTTGTATTCGGAGCCGAATATTTCCAGCAGGATGAGGATTGGATCAATTTCAGCGGCGCGCGCCAGACCGGCGGTACGATCACCGATCCCGCCTCCCTCACGGTCATCGATGACTCGGCAACCTCGCTAGGCTCCGCATTCGACGTCGCGCAAAAGAGCTACGGTCCCTATGCACAGGCCGAAGTCACCGTTCTGAACAACCTCATACTCAGCGCTGGCCTGCGCCTCGAATATTTTGACAGTCGTTACTCGGCGGTCAATCTGACGACCAACGCCGGGCGCTCCGCTGATCCCGATCGCGACCATCATCTGAGCAAGAGTTTCGGTGCAGTCTGGAAGCCTGTGCGCTCGCTTTCAGTCTACGCTTCCTATGCCGACACTTTCCAGTCGCAGAACATCTACACCGGCAATGCGACCCTGGTGACGATGCCGCCCGAGCAAGGGCGCCAGTATGAGGCAGGCGTCAAATGGGAGGGCATGGACGGCCGGCTGTTCCTGACGGCGGCCGTCTTTGACATTCGGCAGAACAATGTGGTCGAGACAGTGAATGGCGAACCCGAATTGACCGGGGGGATCAGTTCGCGCGGTTGGGAAGCGGCGCTTGTCGCCAATCCGGTTCCTGGTCTCAACATCCGCGGCAGCATCGGCATGGCCGATGTCGAGATCATCAGCGACAACGCAACGGACGGCAACCGGCCCGGCAACGTTCCCAAGGCGACCGCCAACCTCTGGGCGAGCTATGAACTGCAGAAAGGGCCGCTCGCCGGCCTCGGCTTGGGTGGCGGCGTGTCCCACGTAGGCAAACGCTTCGGCGACAATGGGCATACCTATGTCTTGGACGCCTACACGATCTTCGATGGCGGCCTTTGGTACTACTTACCCTTGGACTCCCATGGCGGCCGCGTCCGCATCGATCTTGGTGTGAAGAACATCGGTGATGAGCGCTATTTCTCGGCTTCGGGTGGCACGTTCCGCATTGCCGTTGGCCAGCCCCGCACCTTCTACGGCGGGCTCCGCTTCGAGTTCTGAGCAGTCCTGACCGTAAGAGGCGGTTCACGCACCATTTCAGCAACTGACAAGAAAAAGAGGGATAAATGATCAAACACGTAGGCTCCTACGCGCGAGCAAGCGCGTCGAGCATGGCCCTATTGGCGTCCATCATCGCTGCGGGAATTCCTTCCGCGGCTTCCGCTGCGGAGCCGGACGCATCGCCCGATGCCACAGGCCAGGTCCCGCCGGAAATCGTGGTCACGGGCACCCGCCTGTCCGATTCCGTGCAGACCTTTCCAGGCTCGGTAAGTGTTGTCGGCGAGAAGGAAATTCAGAGCCAGCTCGGCACCACTCGTGACATCGCCCAGATCCTTTCCTTCTCGGTTCCCGGCATTGCACCGGGCAACAATACTGCGGCGAATGTGGACCAAAGCCTTCGCGGACGCCCGATGCGCATTTTCATTGATGGCGTGCCCGTATCCAATCCTTTGCGGGACGGCGGGCGCGATGTGCGTCTGATCGCGCCGACGGCATTGGGAGGGATCGAGGTGATCCGCGGTTCGTCCGCGCTTTACGGCCAGGGCGGCGCGGGCGGTATCGTCAACTATATCACCAGGAACGGCTCTGCCGATGATGACTGGGCCTTCCGGACAGAAGTGGGCACCAGCCTTTCGACCGAGCATGTCGGCGACAGCATGCGGCCCTATGTCTTCCAGAGCGCCAGCGGCGGTCTCGGGGGTTTCGACATCAACGTCAACGGCAGCTACGAACGGGTGAATGGCCAGTTCGATGCCGACGGCAAGCGCCTGCCGCCCGACCCCAACCTGTTCGGTGGCATCGCCGATTCCGACATCTACAACTTTTACGGCAAGATCGGTTATTCCTTCGGCGGCACCCAGCGCATCGAGGCGATGGCCAATTACTACAAGCAGACGCAGGACACGGACTATGTCGTCGTGCCCGGCGATATTGCGCAGAACATCCCGACAGGCGCCGTCAGGCGGGCACAGGATCCACGTGCGCTCGACCAGTGCAACCGCAATTTCATATCCTATTTGGCCTACACCAACAGCGATTTTCTGGGCAGTTCGCTGCGCAGCCAGATCTACTATCTAAAGAACTATTCGGTGTTCGGGTTTGAACCGGCGCGGTTGGGCGGCACGCAGACCACCATCGACTCCGAGAAATACGGATTACAGACCGATTTCAAGACCAAGCTGGATAGCCTGGGTCTGAAGCGGGGCCTGATCCTCTGGGGTTTCGACATTAATCGCGACACCACCGAGCAACCGCTGATCCCGCTGACCGCCATCGATGGGCGCGCGTTTGCGCCGCCGATGCAGCAGACCAACTATGCTGTCTTCGTTCAGGCCGATTTGCCGCTCACCGACTGGTTCACGCTGCGCGCGGGCATACGGCATGATGAGTTCCGTCTGAAGATCGATCCTTTCGTTGCGGGGTTGACCGGCGTCGCGGTCGAAGGTGGCAAGCTTTCCTACAGTGCGACCCCGGTCAACGTCGGCGCGACGGTCGAGGTCGCCAAGGGCATTCAGATCTTTGGGGGCTTCTCGCAAGGCTTCTCGGTGCCAGATATCGGCGGCCCGTTCCGCAACGCGCGCTTCAGCTCGATCGATATCCTCAAGCCCAAGGCCGCGATGGTCAACAATTACGAAATCGGCGCCCGGCTGAACCTCGGCGGCATCAGGGCAAGCGCGGCTTACTTCATCAGCACCTCGAAGCTGGGCACCGATTTCGTCATCAATCCGCTCGCGCTAACCGAAGCGCTGATCATCCGGGAGAAGGAGCGAATCCACGGTTTCGAGGCGACGCTCGACGGGAAGCTGGGCGAAGCCACACGATGGGGGCTCGTCTTCGCCTGGTCCGAAGGCAAGCGGGATGCGGATGGCGACGGCAAGGTCG
>CAMLSA010000167.1 GCA_946482655.1 uncultured Sphingomonas sp.
CACCCAAGCCGCACCGGCATGGCCGTTCCAGAGCTGCTCCTGCGTCATCGTCTCGGTCATACAATGTCCTTTCGCTTGATTCGGGTTGGT
This sequence comes from uncultured Sphingomonas sp., assembly GCA_946482655.1. Next base: position 91 of record CAMLSA010000167.1, read on the forward strand.
CGAGGCGGCACCGTGCCACTTCAAGTCAACTTGAGGTCAAGCGCGAATGGCGGCACTCGATATCAACGCGGTGGCGCGCCGATCAGGCGTGCCGGCATCGACATTGCGTTACTATGAGGAGCGCGGCCTGATCGCATCGATCGGGCGGCGCGGGCTGAAGCGGGTGTTCGAGCCGGGCATCATCGAGCGGCTCGCGCTGATCGCGCTCGGGCGACAGGCGGGGTTTTCGCTCGACGAGATTGCCGCGATGTTCGACGAACGCGGCATGGCGGTAATCGACCGCGACATGCTGCTGGCACGGGCCGATGAGCTGGATGCGCTGATCCGGCGGCTGGGGGCGATGCGCGACGGGCTGCGGCATGCAGCGGCGTGCCCGGCGCCGCGCCATATGGAGTGCCCGACCTTCCAGCGCATCGTGCGGGCGGCGGCGACGGGCGCTCTGGCCCGCCGCGCGCCGCCGCTCAAATTGCCCCGTTAGGCGTCGATGCTGACTGCGAGCGAGGCGTTGACCAGCCCGCCATCGACCACCAGCGTGTCACCGACGACATAATCCGACGCCCGGCTGGCGAGGAAGATCGCCGCGCCGGCCATGTCCTCGGGCGTGCCGATGCGACGCATGGGGATGCGCTTGGCGACCTCGTCGCCATGGTCGCGGGCAGCGCGGTTCATCTCGCTGGCGAAGGCGCCGGGGGCGAGGCTGGTGACGATGATGCCGTCGCGGATCAGCCGTGCGGCCATCCGCTTGGTGAGGTAGATCAGCGCAGCTTTCGACGCGTGGTAGCTATAGGTTTCCCACGGATTGAGCCGCAGGCCGTCGATCGAGGTGATGTTGATCACCTTCGACGGCGCATCATGGCTGGACCGGGCCTTGAGCAGGTCGTGGACGGCTTGCGTCAGGAAAAAGGGCGATTTGACGTTGAGGTCCATCACCTTGTCCCAGCCGCTCTCGGGGAAGTCAGTGAACTCGACGCCCCAGGCCGCGCCGGCATTGTTGACCAGAATGTCGAGATGCGGCTCGCGCTCGGCCAGTGCGGCAGCGAGTGCCTTGCACCCGTCGACCGTCGAGACGTCCATCGGGATCGGAATGCAATTGGGACCGAGTTCGGCGGCGGTTTCCTCGCACGCCGGGGCCTTGCGCGAGGAGATATAGACCTTTGCCCCTTGGGCGATGAAGCCTTCGGCGATCATCTTGCCGATGCCTCGGCTACCACCGGTGACGAGCGCGACCTTCCCGGTCAGGTCGAAGAATTTGCTGGTGTCCATGTCTCTCTCCCTTGTCGTCAGCCGCCGCGCTTGATCGTCTCGCGCGCGATGATCAGCTGCTGGATCTGGCTGGTGCCTTCGTAGATGCGGAACAGGCGGACGTCGCGATACAGCCGCTCGATCCCGTAATCGGCGATATAGCCCGCGCCGCCGAAGATCTGCACCGCACGGTCGGCCACGCGGCCGACCATTTCGGTGGCGAACAGCTTCGCCGCCGCGCTCTCCATCACCACATCCTTGCCCGCGTCTTTCGCGGCGGCGGTTTCGAGGACCAGCGCGCGGGCGGCCAGCGCCTCGGTCTTGCTGTCGGCGATCATTGCCTGGATCAGCTGATGCTCGGCGATCGGCTTGCCGAATTGCTTGCGCTCGCTGGCATAGGCAACGCAATCGGCGATCAGCCGCTCGGCGACCCCGACGCTCACCGCGCTGATGTGCAGGCGGCCGCGGTCGAGCACGCGCATCGCGATCTTGAAGCCTTCGCCCTCTTCGCCCAGCCGGTTGGCGGCGGGGACGGGGACGTCGTCGAAGATCACATCGGCGACCTTCGCGCCCTTTTGCCCCATCTTCTTCTCGGGCTCGCCGATCGACACGCCGGGCAGGTCGCGGGGGACAAGAAAGGCGGAGACGCCGCGTGCACCGGGTTCGTCGCCGGTGCGCGCCATCACGGTGAACAGCGACGCCTTGTCGGCGTTGGTGATGTAGCGCTTCGTGCCGGACAGGCGATAGACGTCGCCATCGCGCACCGCTCGGGCCTTTACCGCGCCGCTGTCGCTACCGACATCGGGTTCGGTCAGCGCAAAGCTGGTCACGATCTCTCCCGTCGCGATCTTCGGCAGCCACTCGGCCTTCTGTTCTGGCGTCCCGGCCATGACGAGGCCCTGGCTGCCGATGCCGACATTGGTGCCGAAGGTCGAGCGGAAGGCCGGCGTCGTACGCCCGAGTTCGAGCGCAACGCGGCATTCCTCGACCATCGTCAGGCCCAGGCCGCCATATTCCTCGGCGATCGACAGGCCAAACAGGCCCATCGCCTTCATCTCCTCGACGATATGCGCCGGGATTGCGTCGGCCTCTTCGACCTCGGCCTCCAAGGGGCGGAGGCGTTCGGCGACGAAGCGGCGTACCGTGTCGATCAATGCATCGAATGTCTCGGCGTCGAGGCTCATGTCCGGCGATCCTGCTCCATACCCTGTTTTCGAATCGAGGGATTAGCAGCGCGAAATCGCGGACGCAAATGCCCGCCGGACCGGCCGGCGGGCATCGCTCTATCATCCGGGGCCAATAGCCGAGGGGGTGTCAGCCGAGGCGGCCGAGGCGGTGATAGAGGTTGGCAAACTGGACCGAGCGGGGATCGTCGGCGATCTTGCGGGTGTAATCGGCCACCGCTTCCTTGAGCAGGGCGAAGTCGGCGGTCGAGAAGACCGGGCGGGCTGTCGCGGGTTCGGGGGTCTTCATGGGCTGTCTCCTGTAAATACTCGTGCATCCTGTATGACTCTCGAATGGCGATGCTGACAATTTCGATCGTGTATCAGCAGGGTCATGGTGTAGTTGGCGCATGACAAGCGAGTGGATGTTATGTAAATAATTGACATGAGGCATTTCCTGCGAACGTATCAGGAACAGGGGCTGTAGGACATGGCGGAGCGGAAGTTATTTGCGGGGCATGCGGTGCGTCGGCTGCGGCGCGGGCAGGGGCTGACCCAGGCGGCAATGGCGGAGATGCTGGGGGTTTCGGCCAGCTATCTCAATCTGGTCGAGCGCAATCAGCGGCCGCTGTCGGCGACGCTGATGCTCAGCCTTGCCCAAGTGTTCGATTTCGATCCGCGCACGCTGGCGGCGGGGGAACCGGGCGGGGGGGAGGAGGCGATGCGGCGCCGCCTTGCCGATCCCCTGTTCGCCGATATCGAGGTCGATCGCACCGAACTCACCGAAT
>CAMLSA010000168.1 GCA_946482655.1 uncultured Sphingomonas sp.
GGGGGGTATCGGCATGCTTTACGACACCTTCCACGCCAATATCGAGGAAAAGGACCCGTTGGCAGCGTTGCGAGCGCTGCACGCCTCGGGCAACCTCACCCACGTCCACATTTCGGAGAATGATCGCGGCACGCCCGGGCGTGGCCATGCGCCGATCCGCCCGACGATCGCGGCATTGAAGGCGCTCGGCTATGACGGCTGGCTGACGATCGAGGCGTTCGGCCGCGGCGTGCCCGACCTTGCTGCCGCCACCCGCGTGTGGCGCGACTTTTTCGCGGACGAGGCGGAAGTCTACACTGAGGGCTTCAGTCTGATCCGCGAAAGCTGGGACGCGGCGTGAGCGCGTTAATCCTTCAACTTGATTTGGAGGTCGCAAGACATCCGCACCGCCTCCTGGGAGAAGATCAATGATGGACATAAACCGTCGCTCGATGCTGCAGCAGGCTCTGCTGCTGGTCGGCGCAGCCGTGGTGCCGGGAAGCGTCGAGGCGCTGGCTGCTGCCACAACCACTACAACGCCGCAACTGAGCGCTGCCCGATTTGCCACGCTTGCCGCCCTGTCGGATACCATCTTGCCCAAGACGGATTCGCCGGGCGCCGTGGAGGTCGGCGTGCCAAAGATGGTCGATGCCCTGCTTGGGACATGGGCTTCGCCCGAGCGCCGCGTGGCGCTGACCGAAGCTATCGACCGGATCGATTTGTCGGCCAAAAAGCAGAAGGGCAAATCCTTCGTGGCGCTGAAGCCGGCTGAACGTCTTGCCTTCCTGGTTCCCTACGATTCGGCGGCCCTCAAGGCCTTGCCTCCGGAGGCCGCATCGCCGCCGACCACCGTCCCGTTGGGGAAGGCATCGACCACGGTCGATCCCCAGGTCGGTCGCGCCAAGGAACAGCGGCCGAAGTCAGTGCAGGACTTGTTCAGCCCCCGCGCCACGGACGCGGGCTACGCCAAGCTCAAGGAACTGATCGTGATCGGCTATTATACCACGGAAGCCGCGCTCACCACCGAGTTGCGCTACGAGCATAATCCCGGCGCTTGGGAGCCTTCGCTTCCCATCACCCCCGACACCCGCCCCTGGGGCGGCTTCGCCCTCATCTGACGGAGCGCACACCAATGTTCGACGCAATCGTAATCGGCTCCGGCATGAGTGGCGGCATTGCCGCCAAGGAACTCTGCGAACGTGGTCTCAAGACCCTGATCCTCGAGCGGGGCAAGAAGATGGAACATGGCGCTTCCTACACCGACTGGATGCAGCCTTGGGACATTCCCAACGAGAATATGATCCCCGAGGAGGAACTGGCGCGGGACTATCCGATCCAGCGCAACTGCTACGCCGTCAATGAGACGACCAAACAATATTGGGTCAAGGACAGCGAGCACCCTTATACCTTCCAGGAGGACAAGCCGTTCCACTGGATACGCGGCTATCACCTGGGCGGGCGCTCCATCATGTGGGGCCGCCAGTCCTACCGACTCAGTGCGCAGGACTTCGAGGCCAACGCGAAGGACGGGCATGGCTGCGACTGGCCGATCCGCTATGATGACCTTGCGCCCTGGTACGATCACATCGAAGAGTTCATCGGCGTCGCGGGGTCGAAGGAAGGACTGCCGCAATTGCCTGACGGCAAATTCCTTCCGCCCTTCGAGCTGAACGATGCCGAGTTGATGCTCAAGCAGGCGGTCGAAGCGAAATTTCCCGGGCGCAAGGTCATCTCTGGCCGCACGGCCAACCTGTCAAAGGCGCAGCCGCATCACGAGGAACTGGGCCGCAGCACGTGTCAGGTTCGATCGTTCTGCGAGCGCGGGTGCAGCTTTGGCGCCTATCATTCGAGCCTGAGTTCGTCGCTTCCGGCGGCGGATCGGACCGGCAACCTGACGATCATCACCGATGCCATCGTCCATTCGATCGTCTATGATCCGAAGACCGGCCGGGCGACCGGCGTGCGCGTGATCGACCAGAACACGAAGAAGCCGACCACCTACGAGGCGAAGATAATCTTCTCCAACGCCTCGACGATCGGCACGGCGCAAATCCTGCTGAATTCGAAGTCGGAAGCAATGCCCAATGGCCTGGCCAACAGCTCGGACCAGGTCGGGCGCAACCTGATGGACCATCTTTACGGCTTGGCGGTTGTCGGCATCATGCCGAACGGTCCGAACACCTATTATCGCGGCCGCCGACCAACCGGCCTCTACATTCCGCGCTTTCGCAATGTGACCGAAGACGGTGTCGGGTTCGTGCGCGGCTATGGCTATCAGGGTGGCGTATCGCGCACGGGTTGGCGCACCGCCGCGCTCTCCATCCCGGGCGTCGGCGTGGATTTAAAGGAGCGCGCCCGTAAGCTCGGCTCGTGGGTGACCTTTATTTCGGGGTTCGGCGAGATGCTGCCCAACCCCGAGAACCGCGTCACCCTTACCGCCCAGAAGGATCAGTGGGGGATTCCAATCGTCCATGTCGACTGTGCGATCGGCGACAATGAGCGGGCGATGGCCAAGCAGATCATCGAGGACGGCAAGGCGATGGTCGAAGCAGCCGGCGGCATGGTCGTCGCAGCGATAGACCAACCGGGCGCGCCGGGCCTTGGCATTCACGAGATGGGCACGGCTCGCATGGGCAAGGACCCCAAGACTTCGGTGCTCAACAAATACAACCAGACCCATGATGTGAAAAACCTGTTCATCACCGACGGGTCGGCAATGACATCGAGCAGCTGCGTCAATCCCTCGCTGACCTATATGGCCCTGAGCGCGCGGGCCGCCCATCATGCGGTCGAGTTCCTCAAGGAAGGCAAGGTCTGAACAAGGTATCGAGCGGGGAGTATCGTCCGCTGCCGCTCGGGTGATGCGGGAAAACCGGCTTCGCCTTTGGGCTAAACGGTAAAGGTGAGGCATAGCCCGTCGTTGTGGGCGATAGCTCGGTCCTGCCACGTGGCGAACGGGGAAATGGATGATCCTGGTTATGGCCGCGAACGCCGGTGGAAGCTCGCGGCCGTATTGCTGCCCCTTGGGCTTGCCGCCTGCGTAAGCGCGAGATGGGCGGGCTGGCCTGGACCTAAGAAACGGGTATGGGGGGGTGCGCATTGATGCGGACGGGATTATTCCGGCGGCGTAATTCCTCGTTCGGTAAAGAAGTCCGGCGCGTTGATCATTTCTGGTCCG
>CAMLSA010000169.1 GCA_946482655.1 uncultured Sphingomonas sp.
GCGGAACATCTCGTTGATCGCATCGAGATAATCCGCGCGTCGCGCCCGGTTGCGAAAGTCGTCGGGCGTGACCTTCCAGCGCTTCCACGGATGTTCGAGCCGTTCGGCGAGCCGTTTGTCCTGTTCCTCCTGGGTGACGTGGAAGAAGAGCTTGACGATAGCGACGCCGTCGGCCTGCTGCTGCGCCTCGAATTCGTTGATCTCATCATAGGCGCGACGCCAGCTGCGCTCCGGCGCATAAGCCTCGACCCGCTCGACCAGCACCCGTCCATACCAGGTGCGATCGAAGATCGAGATATGGCCCTTGCCGGGAATCTTCTTCCAGAAACGCCACAGGAAATGCCGTGCGAGTTCCTCCTCGGTCGGCGCGCTGATCGGCCAGACATGGAAGTTTCGCGGATCCCAGCCCATCGTCAGCCGATGGATCGCGCCGCCCTTGCCTGCGGCGTCCCATCCTTCGAACAGGATCATGGTACGTAGATTGCAGACCATGTGAGCGACCTGCAGACGCGACAGCCGCTTCTGCACCTGGGCGAGCGCGGCGTCGTAATCGCCGTCAAAGGCCCTGCCCGCCTCATAGTCCGCCAGATCTATCGCCAAGCCGCGAAGCTCCTCTGCACTGTCAATATCCTCCATAACGGCATGGGGGACGGGGTTTAAGCGCGGGAGTAGCTTAACGGTCTCGCCTCCGTCCTTCTATGGGACAGTTTGCACGCATCGTCAGCCTTTGCTCGGCTCAACGATGCGGATGTTGAGCTCGCGAAGCTGCTTGAGGCTTACCGGCGAGGGAGCCCCCATCATCAGATCCTCGGCCTTCTGGTTCATCGGGAACAGCACGACCTCTCGAATATTGGGTTCGTCGGCGAGCAGCATGACGATCCGATCGATGCCCGGAGCGGAGCCGCCATGCGGCGGCGCGCCATATTTGAATGCGTTGATCATTCCCGAGAAATTCTCGTCGACCTGCTCCTTGGTGTAGCCGGCGATCTCGAACGCCTTGTACATCACGTCGAGCTTGTGGTTCCGGATCGCGCCCGAGGACAGCTCCACGCCATTGCAGACGATGTCATATTGGTAGGCGAGGATATCGAGCGGGTCCTTCGTCTCCAGCGCCTCCAGCTCGCCCTGCGGCATCGAGAACGGATTGTGGCTGAAGTCGACCTTCTTGGCGTCCTCGTCATATTCGAACATCGGAAAATCGACGACCCAGCAGAATTTGAACATCCCCTGCTCGATCAGCCCCAGTTCCTCGCCGATCCGGGTCCGCGCGACCCCCGCGAGCTTGGCCGCGGGCAGCTCCTTTCCGGCCGCAAAGAAGACGCCGTCATCGGGGCCGAGGCCCAGCGCCGCGACCAGCCTGGCGGTCGCCTCCTCGCCATGATTCTTGGCGATCGGTCCACCGGCCTCGCCGGCCCTGATGTTGATATAGCCGAGCCCGGCATGACCTTGGGAGCGCGCCCAGTCGTTCATGTCGTCGAAGAACTTCCGGCTCCTGGCGCCGGCACCGGGCGCCGGTATCGCCCGGACGACACCGCCCCCCTCGACGATGCGGGCGAACAGACCGAAACCCGATCCGGCGAAGTGATCGGTGACATCGGTGATCTCGAGCGGGTTGCGCAGATCGGGCTTGTCCGACCCGTAGCGCAGCATGGCGTCCTTATAGGCGATGCGGGGGAAGGGGGTGGGGGTCACGCCGCGGCCATTGGCGAATTCCTCGAACACGCCGTGCAGCACCGGCTCGATCGCCGCGAACACATCCTCCTGCGTCACGAAGCTCATCTCGAAATCGAGCTGGTAGAACTCGCCCGGACTACGGTCGGCACGGGCATCCTCGTCGCGAAAGCAGGGCGCGATCTGGAAATAGCGGTCGAAACCGGCAACCATCAGCAGCTGCTTGAACATCTGCGGCGCCTGCGGCAGCGCGTAGAATTTGCCGGGATGGACGCGGCTGGGCACCAGATAGTCGCGCGCGCCCTCCGGGCTCGACGCGGTCAGGATCGGGGTTTGATATTCAGTGAAGCCCTGCGCGATCATCCGCTGGCGGATCGAGGCGATCACGTTCGAACGCAGCACGATGTTCGCGTGGATGCGGTCGCGGCGCAGATCGAGGAAGCGGTAGCGTAGGCGGATATCCTCGGGATAATCGGCCTCGCCCGCAACCGGCAAAGGCAGTTCCTGCGCCGCCGACTGGACCGATACCTCACGGGCACGGACCTCGATCGCGCCGGTGGCGAGATTGGGATTCACCGCCTCGGGTGCGCGGGCGACGACGTCGCCGGTGATCGTGACGACCGATTCCACGCGCAGGCGTTCGAGCTGCCTGAACGCTTCCGACTCGATGTCGGTGACGATCTGGGTCAGGCCGTGATGGTCGCGCAGATCGACGAACAGCAGATTGCCGTGGTCGCGCTTGCGATGCACCCAGCCCGACAGGCGGACCTGCGATCCGACTTCCTGCGCGCGGAGCTGGCCGCAATGATGGGTGCGATAGGCGTGCATCGTTGTTCAACTTTCAGGTGGAAATTGCGAGCGGTGCGCTTCGCGCGGGCGCGCAGTGCTTGTCAAGCGTTGTAACCCGGCATCACCTTGATTCACGCCATCGGGGAGGCGCGAAGCGCTTCCACCTCCAGCGATCAGGCTCTATGCACGAGACCATGCATATTCACCCGCTTATTATCGATAGCGCCACACTGGCCAATTTGTGCACCCGGCTTTCACGTTCGGCCTTCGTCACGGTCGATACCGAGTTCATGCGCGAGAGCACCTATTGGCCCGATCTCTGCCTGATCCAGATCGCCGACACCCAGGAGGCCGCGGCGATCGATCCGAAGGCAAGGGACATAGATCTCAAGCCCCTGCTCGACCTGCTGGTCGAGAATGACGAGGTGCTGAAGGTCTTCCATGCCGGCGGCCAGGATCTCGAGATCGTCCACAATCTCACCGGCAAGACCCCCTATCCGCTGTTCGACACCCAGGTCGCGGCGATGGCTATGGGGCTGGGCGAGCAGATCGGTTATTCGAACCTCGTGGAGACGATGCTCGGCATCAAGCTCGACAAGGGCGCGCGCTTCACCGATTGGGGCCGCCGCCCGCTGGACAAGCGCCAGATCGATTATGCGATCGGCGACGTCACCCATCTCGCCG
>CAMLSA010000170.1 GCA_946482655.1 uncultured Sphingomonas sp.
CGGCGATCAAAGGGTGCATCTGCATATCGCCGACGCGCCCGGATCTTTGGTGCTCCTCTGTCACGGTTTTCCCGAATCCTGGCATTCGTGGCGGCGCCAGATGCCTGTGCTTCAGGCGGCTGGTTATCGCGCGGTCGCAATGGACATGCGCGGCTTTGGCCGATCGGGAAAACCGGTCGAGGCGTCGGCGTATCGCCTGACCGAATTTGTGGCGGATTGCGTCGGCGTGGTTCAGCAATTGGGCGAGGAAAACGCCATAATCGTAGGTCATGACATTGGCGCGCCGGTGGCCTGGACGGCGGCCTGGACTCGCCCCGATGTGTTTCGCGCAGTGGTCGGCATGAGTGTTCCCTTTTCCGGACGTGGGCTGACCGCGATGCCCGGCAGCCCGTTTGGAGAGATGCACCCCTATGAGGCCCGCGATCTCGTCATTGGGACCGACCGAATCTTCTATAGCGATTATTTTTCGGCGCCGGGCGGCGTGGCTGCCGGCGAAGCGGAGCGCAACCTGCGCGACTGGCTTTTGGGCACAATATATTCACTTTCCGCCGACAGTCCACGACCGCCCGGACTGGACGGTCTGGACCTTATGCAATTGTCGGAAGATCAGGTCCGAACCTTTTTGCGCGGGACGATGACTGTACCGCGGTCAGGCGGGATAGAGGGCATGATATCGGTACCGGATACACTTCCGGCGTGGCTAGACCCGGATGATTTTGACAATCTCATCGCCGAGTTCGAATATAGCGGGCTTCAGGCCCCCATGAATATCTACAAGAACTTCGCCGTGAATTATGAAGCGCTGAGCCAATATCAAGGCCGCCCCATAACGATGCCGTCCCTCTTCATCGGCGGCGACCGCGACGTCAATGCGGTGTGGGGGCAGGAAGCGATCAGACGCGCGCCGGAACATCTGCTCGATCTGCGCGGCAGGATTATCATTCCCGATTGCGGGCACTGGCTCCAGCAAGAGAAGCCCGAAGCGGTCAACGAGGCGTTGCTCGCATTCCTTCGATCCCTGTAATGGCGGGTCCAGGCAAAAAGACGGCATGAGAGGATGGAGCAGTGATTAAAAAGATTCTTATCGCCGGTTCCGGCGTCGTGGGATCGGAGATCGGGTTTTATTTTGCAGCGCGGGGACTGGACGTCGTCATGTACGATATTTCAGCGCACTCGTTGGAAGCATCCCGCTCAAGTCATGCCGAGCATGTGGCGATTTACAAGGAAAGAGGTTGGCTGGCCGAGGATCAGGTCGGATCGGTCCTGTCGCGCCTGACCTATGAGAGTGACCTGTCGGTCGCTGCTGACGATGTGGACCTTGTAAGTGAGTCTGTCACGGAAATGCTTGAGGTCAAAAGGGCGACCTATGAGGGACTTTCGCTGCATTGTCCGGCGAAAACCATCTTCACGACCAATACCTCTACCATGCTGCCCAGTGAACTCGCGAAGTTCACGGATCGGCCCGAGCGTTTGCTGGCGTGTCATGTCGCGCGTCCCATCTGGGACAGGCCTATCCTGGAAATAATGCCGCACGCAGGGACGGACATAGCTCTGGTCGAACAGATGGTGGATTTTTCCCGCTCGGTAGGACTGGTCCCGATCCTGCTCCAGAAGGAGCAGGCGGCCTATGTGTCGAATACGCTGATTGCGGCCTTCATCACGACGGCGCTCGACCTTGTTGCGCGTGGCGTGGCTTCCTTTGAGGACGTCGATCGCGTGTGGATGATGGGCACCGGGGCACCGATGGGTCCCCTCGGCATGGTCGATATGATGGGCATCAACACCGTTCATAACGCGCTGACGCACCTTGTCGACGCAACTGGCCGGGAAGATCTTGTGCCGATTACGCAGTATCTCAAGATAAACCTGCTCAATAGAGGCAAGCTTGGCGCGAGAAGCGGGGAGGGATTTTATCGCTATCCTGACCCGCGATATCTTCAGAATAGCTTCAGGAAATAATTGGGGCGATCCCAAAATACCTGCAACCGAGCTGGAAGGTGGCGGTTTCATAATCTCATCGGTTTGCGCCATTTGTAGCGTCGAGTTGAGCGTGATTACATTTCCAATCGGTCATCCTCACTTGGTCCGACATATTAGAACAGGGCGAGTTTCCAGTGCGTCCGCACGCAGGTGAAGATCGAGGTCAATCTCTCCCTCCGCGGCCATCTGTTGCCTGTGCGCGACTTGGCCTGCTCCGACTAGGTGCAGGAGCAATTCGAAGCCTTCGTGGAGGCGCGATGCGTATCACACGGCGAGTTGTTCGGCGGAAAGATCTGCGCCGCCCTCGACCGCCAGCATCCGCGCCACCTGTTCGACGTCAAGCGCCTGCTCGATCAGGAAGGCCTGACCGAGAACGTTCGCCTTGGCGCGATCGCCCTTTTTGTCAGCCACGGCCGCCCGATCGCCGAACTCGTCGATCCCGCGCACAAGGATCAGCGCGAGACCTTTCGGTCCCAGTTCGATGGGATGCCCTTCGAGCCTTTCAGCTATGACGATCACCAAGCAACGCTCGAGCACTTGGTCAACGCGCTTCGCGGATCGTTCACCGACGATGATCGTGCCTTTCTCCTGTCCTTCGAGGCTGGCGATCCGGACTGGGGCCGCTTTCCGATCGCAACGTTGGCTGAGTTGCCCGCGCCGCAGTTCAAGCTGATGAACATCCGCAAATTTCGTGAGACCAGGCCGGAGCGCCATGAGGCAATCCTAGACGCTGGAGAAGTCGCTGACATAGGGGCTCTGAAAGCCAGCCGTCCGAAATCTGTAGACATATTTTCGGACAGCTGGCGCTGCTCACCTGAGCCGTATGTCCGCAGCAACTTGCTCTACTAGCAGCGTTGCGAATCGGCGATGCAAAATCAACGATCTCGAGCTATCGGGACTCGAACCTCTCCGATAGAAAGTTCCAGGGTATCGAGGAGGGTATCCCCTCGTGGAATTGCTCGAAAAATGGCAGTTTTCTGCGCCGGAATCGGTCCATTTCGAGTCCTCTTCTGGCACCATTTTTGGACGCTAAAGGCGCCAAACGAGCGACTGATTTTACAGCGCTT
>CAMLSA010000171.1 GCA_946482655.1 uncultured Sphingomonas sp.
TCCACTTCCACTATTTCATGGAAGCAGGCCCCGCCGAACGCGAACTGGCCGACCGCGCCTCGGATTTTCTCGCCCGCCTCTTCTACGCCCTCTCCTCCAAGGGCGATCTCTGGAGCTGGAAAACGGTATCCTCCGTCGGCAGCGGTTATCTAGACGTCCTGCCACCCGCGCCGCCGCTCCCCTGGCCCTGGCTTTCCCAGACAGAGTTCGACCGCTTCGTCAGCGAATATGTCGCCGCCGATCCGATGCTCCGCTTCATCGGCGGCCTCAACAGCTACCGCACCGCCGACGCCAACTGGCGCATCGGCGAGAAATGGGCCGACCATGACGTCGAAACGCCCACCCTGTTCCTCTATGGCGAACAGGACCCGTCCTTCGGCTTCTTCACCGATTGGGAAGAGCGGATGCGCCAACGCGTCCCCGGTCTGCGCGACATCATCGCGGTCCCGGAGGCAGGCCACTTCGTGCAACAGGAACAGCCCGCCGCCTTCAACAAGGCGCTACTGGACTTCGCCCGCGTGGTGACGGAGTGACCGGCCGCTGGCCCATAGGCGGCCATCTCGGCCTCAGCTCTCCCGACCGGCCCATGCTGGCGCACCTTGCCCGCTCCACCAACTCGCTCAACCAGATCGACGCGCTCGCCGACCATGGCTTTAGTGGCGTGCAAGACCTGTTCATGATGCTGCGGCCGGAGGCTGAGCAATTCGCGATGGCCGACCGGATGGCCAGCCGAGGATTGGTGCTATCCAGCTTCAGCGACCTCAAATATTGGAACCAGCCAGTCTGGAGCGCCGAGGATGAAACAGGCCTAGATCATCTGCGCAGCAGCGTAGAGCTGAGCATCGAAATCGCCACCCGCTTCAACGGGGGCAGCGTCGTCTGCGTGGCGGGCCTCGACAACCAACGCCCCCGCAAGGCGCAACTCGACGCCATGACGGAAAATCTGAAGCGCCATGCCGAACAAGCCGCGCGCAGCGGATTGACCCTGCTCATCGAACCCATCGCCGCCAGCCGCATTCCCGGCCTCCTGCTCGACCAGCTGGAGGACGCGGTGGAGATGATCCGCGCCGTCGCAATGCCCTCGGTCCGCCTGCTGTTCGACACCGGCCATGTCGCGATGATGGGCCATGACGTGCCCTCATCCTTCGCCTCCTGCGCTAAGGAAACCGGCCTTATCCAGTTCGCCGACGTCCCCGATCGCGTGGATCCCGGCCTAGGCGAACTGGACTGGCCCGCCATCCTCCAAGCCATTGGCGGCTATGAGGGTATGATCGAACTTGAGTTCGAACCGGTCGATCCGACCGCGACCGGCGAAACGCAGATGCTCGACCGCCTGAAAGCGCTCGGCATCTTCTGACGGCAGCCCAAAGCCAGTACCAATGTCCTGATCTGCTCCTGATGACGCATTTTGCTCCTTTCCGGCAATAGGCCCCCGATCACCGATTTGGTAAAAGGCGGCAACGAAGATCAGGAGAGTCTGCCTCGATGAGAGTGGTTGCCAATCTTGCCCAATGTCAGGGGCACGCCCGATGCGAAGACCTGTGCCCGGAGGTATTTTCCACCGACGCGGTGGAAGGCAAAGTCGTCATAGAACAGCCCGAATTCCCCCCGGAACTTGAGGAAAAAGTCAGGCTGGCCGTGCGCAATTGCCCCGAAGGCGCGCTCCGCATCGCAAAGGGGACGGCGGCATGACCGTCACCTATTTCCCCGCCGCGCCAACCCATGTCCCTGAAGACCTGATCCGCGATTTCGACTTCTTCGACATGCCTGCCGACGTGTCCGACCCGGTGCAGATCTGGCATGGCCTTATCCAAAACGGTGCGCCACCCATCTTCTACACGCCGCGCAACGGCGGCCATTGGGTGTTCCTGCGCTACGCCGACATCGCCGAAGCCTATCGCAATCACGAGATTTTTTCCACGACCAAGGCGCAGGTTCCCCCGCTTGAGCCCTTCCCGGTGCTGCAACCCAATGGCGTCGATCCGCCACAGCATGACGTGTTCCGCAAATTGCTGGCGCCGATGTTCACGCCGCTCGCCGTCCGCCGGATGACCGACGGATTGCAAAGCCGCGCCGAACGGCTCATCTCGAGCTTCGCGGGACAAGGCGGTTGCGATTTCGTGAAGGATTATGCCGCGAAATTCCCGACTGGCACCTTCCTCGAACTGTTCGGCCTGCCCGAAGAGCGCCTGCCGGAATTCCTGCGCATCTCCGACACTTTCTTCCGCAGCACTGATCCAGACATTCGCGCGGCGAACCTGCTGGAAATCTATGACGTGCTGGAGGAACTCTTCCGCGATAAGGAGCGCAACCCCGGCAACGACATAGCCTCCACCGTTGTCCAATCGCGCGACGCCGATGGCAATCCCTTCCCCTGGACCGACATCATCAACTGCGGCTTCCTGCTGTTCGTCGCGGGGCTCGACACCGTCACCAACACTATGACCTATGTCTGGCGCTATCTCGCGACATCGCCGGACGCCCGGCAGAAATTCCGTGACCGTCTGGATGATCCGTCCGCATTCCTCCTCGCGATCGAGGAACTGATGCGGATCAACGCGGTCTCCAACATTTACCGCCGCGTCACCCATGATTGCGAGTTCAAGGGCGTCCGCTTCCGTCGCAACGACCGTGTCGTCCTGCCTAACACAGTGGCCAATCGCGATCCGAGAATGTTCAACGACCCGCAGACGATCGACCTTGATCGCAAGGTGAACAATCACGTCACCTTCGGCCTTGGCCCGCATCGCTGCATCGGGTCGCACCTCGCCAAGCGGGAGATCATGATCTCGCTACAGGAGTGGTTGCGGCAAATTCCCGATTTCGAACTCGATCCGGATCAGGACGCGAAGTCGGTCTTCGGCGGCCCGGTCATGGGCTTCACCTCGCTCAAACTGCGCTGGTGAGGAGAGGTGCGGAGGGCTTTGT
>CAMLSA010000172.1 GCA_946482655.1 uncultured Sphingomonas sp.
CCCCCGACATGGTCGCCGCTGCCCTGGGCCTGGGCGTCTCGGCTGTGCTGACGGTCGGCTACAGCCGAAGCGCCGATCAGGATCATCTGTCCGCAACCACAACGCTGGCAGGCCTACTGACCTTCGGCGCCGGTTTCTGCGCCACGCGCATCTCGCCTGCTTTGGGCCTCGCAACAGGTGCGGCGATCTTTGCGATATTGAGCTCACGGCAATCGATGCACGCTCTGCTCCGGGGAATGGATGAGAGCGAGATTGAGGGTGTGTCCCGCTTCCTGCTGGTGTCTCTCATCATCCTGCCGCTACTGCCAGATGCCTCCTATGGCCCTTACGACGCCTGGAACCCCAGGAAGATCTGGATGGTGGTCGTCTTCGTGATGGGACTATCCTTCGCCGGCTATGCAATCTCCAGGCGCTTCGGCCGCGATCGCGGCGTTTTGCTGGTCGCGCTTACCGGGGCCATTGTGTCGTCCACCGCCGTCACCGCCGATTATGCCAGGCGGCTCCGCGACGAACCCGATGGCCGAGGATTATTGACGGCCGGAATTGCGGTGGCATCCATCGTGATGTTCGTCAGGGTGCAGTTGGTGGCACTCGTTCTCGTTCCCCGCGCGCTGCCCTCTCTGGCTCTGACCATGGCTCCGGCAGCGCTTGTAGCCGTCGCCTTCGCCCTGACCGCATGGCGTGCCCAAGGCAAAGGCGGCAACGGAGCCGCCGTCGCCAATCCCCTGGGCTTTACCCCTGCGCTCCTGCTGGCTGCCCTTGTCGCGGGATTGTCGCTCGCCGCGCGTTGGGCATTGGAACATTTTGGGCAGGAGGGCATGGCAGTCGTCCTGACTCTCACCGGTATATCGGACGTCGACGCCGCCGTGATGACGATGGCGGGGCTCCCGCCACATGCGATCGATGATCAAACCGCTGGCTTCGTACTGGGCGGCGCGGTTCTGGCCAACACTCTGGCCAAAGGCGTCATGACGGCGGGCATCGGTTGGGGCCACGGCGGCATGAGAGCCGCAATACCGCTGTTCGCTGCTCTTGCAGCGGCAGCGGCGAGCCTTGCCGCCTGGATCGCGATCGGCTGACCGTCTGCTCCTTCTATTGACCCAAGGGGAGCACCGCCGCCGACTTCCCCCGGCCGCGATGAATTCCGAGCTGCATAATGCAGGTTATGAACTTTACCAGTGGCACCGGAACATCATCCTGCCGTGCTCGCTCTTACCACAGAGAGTAGCGGCGTCAGCCCCCGATTTAGCTGCTCCAAGGGCAGGTTCTGAGAACACTGACGCGCGTTTGAAGACCGGAGCTCTCGTCAGGAAAATAGATCGCCATGTCCACGATAGATCTGCAACCTCAAGTCCAGAGCAATGCCCCGCCTGTTCCCCGCGATCTGAAACATGTGTCGCTAAAGGAGGATATGGAGGTACAATATTGGTCCCAGCGTTTTCAGACATCTCGGCGCCAATTGGAGGAAGCGGTGGAAAAGGTCGGCCATAGCGTCAATGCGGTAGCCGACTATATCGACCGAAACCGCTGACGTGCCATGAACCACATCGACCCACCACCGCCCCGTAATACAGGACGGGCGGCTGCCTTGATCGTCCTGGCGATAGCCGTGATCATCGCAATCCTCTTCATCGGTCGCAACGTGTGGCATGGGGAAGAATTGCAGAATAATCAGGAGGCTGGCACCAACGTCGTCGGTAATTATCAGGGGCAGCCCACCCTCTGATCGAAGAAAGCAGGCTTTCTCTAGAAGCGCGCCGGGCTAACCCTGATTGGAACGGGTTCGGGGAGACGCCGCCACCCCAAATCCTCGATGACGTCATTGCTTTGCACTGCTTCCCGGCCCCGGCTGCGGTCGAGCGACCAGGTGATGTGGAAGGTGCCTCCATCTGGCCGTCCACTATGACCGCCTACGACAACGATCAGAGCCTGGAGCCCTTCGCCGTCGCTGATGCTGCCGACAATCGCCGCCTGCTGCAGATCGGGCAAAGGCTCATCCTCTGCCACGCCGGATTTCAGCGTAATGTGATCTGCCACGACATCCGGCCAGATCGGCGGGAAGCGGCGGAGGAGGGACAAGCGCTCGGCCTCATCGATTTTCCAGCCGATAGCCGACATGTCGTGCTTCTCCAAAGCCCTGCCGATAAACGTCCCAGCCGCCCATTAGTCGCACACGGGACGTTCCACGGAGTAACGGGCTAGCTTCCCATCAGCTTTCCAGCATTTCACGGATGCGGGCGGAGAGCATTTCGATCTGGAATGGCTTGGTGATCATCTGCATGTTGTTGGACAGGAAGCCGCCCCGCACGGCTGCCCCTTCCGCATAGCCCGTGACGAACAGGATAGGCAGGTCGGGCAAATGCGCTCGCGCGATTTCCGCCAATTGCCGCCCGTTCATTCCCGGCAAGCCAACATCCGAGATCATGAGGTCGAAACGCCGCCCGGACTCCAATATGCGCACCGCCTGCTGTCCGTCGGCGGCCTCTGTCGCCTTGTAGCCCAGTTCCTCAAGCACATCGCGCACGAGGAGCCGGACGGACTCATCATCCTCGACCAGCAGCACCGACTGGCCGTCACCATGGTGAATGGCGGCATGTTCCAAGGTTTCGGCTTCAACTTGCTGTTCCGCAACCGGCAGGAATATCCTGACCACCGTTCCTTCGCCCACCGTCGAGCTGATGCGCACCAGGCCATTCGACTGCTTGGCGAAGCCATAGACCATCGACAGGCCCAGGCCCGTACCCTGCCCGATCGGCTTGGTGGTGAAGAAAGGGTCGAACACCTTGTCCAGCGTATCGCCATCGATGCCGACGCCGGTGTCAGACACCC
>CAMLSA010000173.1 GCA_946482655.1 uncultured Sphingomonas sp.
GGCGCCGGGGTACAGATGGCTCTGATTTAACGCAGGTTGCCCTAGCCGCGGCCAAGGGTGGCTTCGGAATAGGCCTTCCGGCAACGGAGAAAGAGCACGAACGCCAGCGGATAGGCGACCAGGGCGACCGTGGAGAGAGCGGGGCCGAGATCGCCGCGATAAGCCGTGTCCGAAAGATAGCCCACGGCGAATGGAGCCAGTGCCGAGGGAATGGCCGCCTGGAAAACGATATGAAGCGCGGTCAGACGTCCGCGTTCGCCGGGCTGCGCAAGCCCGGCGATCACGACTGACGGAATCGCGCCGACGCCGTTGCCGAGGAGCTGGAACAGCGCCGCGGCGGCCAAAGCCAGGCCGAAGCTGTTCAGGTTGCAAGCCGCCAGGAAAAGCATCAGGGCCAGGGGAATCGCCGCCGTCGCCAGCCGCAGGAGAATATCTTTCCGGCCTCGCAGGGCGAGACGTTCAGCGATCGCGGAAAGCCCGAAGGCGCCGGCGCTGCCGCATGTCAACGCCACTATCCCATATGCGAAGCCGATGGTTGAGGCAGGAAGATCGAACGTGCGTATGAGGTGCGCGGGATACCACATCGCCGCGATATACAGCGGCGTGGTGGCACAATTTCCCCCCAGCAGGAACACCAGGAAAAACGAGATCGATCGCCCCCGGGAGCGGAAAGCGCCTGCCTGGGGCGCGTCGACCCTTTTCTGCGGCTCGGTTGCGCCACGCACCGGTTCGGCGACGGTAAGCAGCAGCAGGGCAGCAAGGACGAGGCCGGGCAGGCCGATCACCAGCAACGTGGTTCGCCAGGGCACCATGCCGGATATCGCCGACGGCAACATGCCCGCCAATCCCGCAGCATATGTCAGGATTGCCGCGACCATGATGAAGGATGCACCCGCCCCGATCGTCTGAGCGGCGAGCACGGCGGCCATGGGAGTGGGGCGCCGCTCCCTTGTGAACAGGTCGCCGATCATCGAGACGGCCGCCGGACTGAGCACGGCTTCCCCGACGCCGACGCCCATGCGAAGCAGGAACAGAGTGGAGAAATCCGGGGCGAAAGCGGCAGCGGACGTGGCGAGCGACCAGACCGAGACACCCGCCGCAAGTATCCATTTCCGGTTGCCGCGATCGATCCCCCAGGCCAGGGGAAGCGCGGCGGCGGCGAACACGACCGAGAATGCCGGCCCCATCAGCAGCCCGACTTCCTGATCCGAAATGCCGAGATCGGCTCTGATCGGGTCGATAAGAAGGCTGAGCGCCAGCCGGTCCATGTAGGACATGATCCCCAGCATGCACAGCAACGATACGGCGTACCAGGGGGACGTGCGGATGAGAGGTGAAGCTCGTTTCATCAGGTCGTGGCGCCCTGCCCTCTCGAACGCCGGATGGATGCCCGACCCCGATCGATCCTAGTGTCGGCGGCGCTCCGCGTCACCCGGCGTTCGTCGAACTGAAGAAGCGTGAGCCCGGATGGACCCAGTCGAGGCCGGCCACGCGCTGGACGATCAGCCATTGGTCCCCATGCCGCTGATACCGATCTTCATAGGTGCCGCAATGATCGAGGCCCAGTTCGCTGGTCACCATCAGATAGTGGCGGGCGGTCGCGGTATCGGGGCCGATGACCATGGCCGGTGCGCTCGTGATGTTGTGGCGCTGGAAATTTCCCGCTGCGGCCGCCCGACGCCGGATGGCTCCCGCGGTCAGGGCCGCGATGATGGCAGGAAGGCCCTCTATCGTTGGGCCGCCTCTGATCATGAGCCTGGCCTGCATCACCATGACGAGGCCGAGATCCTCATAGCGCCCTTCATCGACGATTCCGCAATATCGGTGTACGGTGGACCGGATGGCCTCCCGCGCGATCGCTTCTTTCATGTTCATGCAAGGCCTTCGACGCTTGAACCAGCACGGCGCTCCGTCAGAACTGGAAACTGAGAGTGGCCGAGTAAGTGGCGGGATCGGCGGCCGCGTAGAAATCGGACAGGTTGGTCGCGCCGCTGTAGATCGAGTATTTGGTGTTCCCGATATTCTTGCCCTGCACGCTTATGCCCCAGCCTTCGTCGGAAAAATAACCCAGGCTTGCATTGAGAAGCACATAGCTGCCCTCACGGACGCGGCCCGACGGCTCCCAGTTGAAGCTCCCATTATAGGCTGACCGGACGGTCCCGACGACCTTTCCGCGCTCCATCGCATATGTGTAGCTGGCCCCCGCCGAGCCCGTCCAGCGCGGCGTCCGGATGAGGCGCTTTCCGCTGGCGTCGAAGCCCACGATCCGTCGGTTCCCGCCCACCGGATTGCCATTCGCGTCCAGGTTGGGAACGTAGATTTCAGCGCCCGGAAAGGATGAGTATGTGCCGTCGACATATGACCCGCCCAAATCGATCGTCAATCCATCGAGTATTTCGGCGCTCAGCTCGAATTCTCCGCCGTCGATCTTGGCGGAAGCCGCGTTGATCGTGGTCACCGACGTGTCGTTGGATACCGTCAGCTGAAGATCTTTATACTTGTAATGGAATGCCGCGAAGTTGAGACGCGCTCGTCCATCGAACAGCGTCGTCTTTGCGCCCACCTCGAAGGCATCGAGCTTTTCGGGATTATAAGGCCTGGTCGTTGCCGGAATGATATTGTAGTTGCCGCTCTTGAAGCCCCGATTATAGCTTGCGTAGAGCATGACGCCCTGCGCGACCGCGTGGTCGTAGACGATGCGGTATGTCGGCTCTTTCCATTCGGCCTTTGTCGGAACCGTGGGGCCGGGGACCGGATTGCCGTTGACGGTGCCCG
>CAMLSA010000174.1 GCA_946482655.1 uncultured Sphingomonas sp.
GTCCGTGATCAGGCGCTGTGCGGCAGCCTCACCGACGTGGAGCTCGAATCGCTCAACCGGCTCGGCCGCCGCCGCCGTATCGCTCGCAACGAGGCGTTCACCTGGGCCGGCGACGACAATCTGGTCTGCGCCAATCTCTTGTCGGGCGTGCTCAAGCTGAGCGCGAGCACGGCTGACGGGCGCGAGCAGATCGTCGGATTGCTTTATCCCGCCGACTTTGTGGGTCAGCCCTTCGCGGATAAGGTTGGCTATACTATCACGGCGCTGACCGACGCCGAGCTCTGCCTCTTTCCCCGCGAGCCCTTCGAGCGTGTCTTGTCCGATCACGGCCGGATGGAGCGGCTATTGCTTCAACGCGTTTATGCCGCGTTGGATGAAGCGCGCGCGCGGATCATCACCCTCGGCCGAGGAACGGCTGGGGCGAGGGTGGCCGGCTTTCTCATCAACGTGGCCGACCGCGCCGCTTCTGCCGGTTGTCGCCCATTTCCCGATGGGCCGCTGACCTTCGATCTGCCGCTCGCGCGTGGAGAGATCGCCGACGTGCTGGGACTCACGATCGAGACGGTAAGCCGTCAAATGACCGCGCTTGGGAAGGCAGGGATTATCGCACTGCCGGGAGGCCGGGCCGTGACGCTGATCGACCGCGATCGGCTGAGGGCACAAGCGGATTGAGGGCGGGCCCATGAGGTCGACCGGTCCTAGACACTCTGTCAGCCTCAAGCGCGTGAAATCTCCGACTCTTCCTCCAGACTGCGAAGCCGCGTCTTCGCGGTGAGGGGCGAATCCGGTGTGGCCGACCGCAATTGCCTAACATCGAATTTCGAGAAATCCGGCCCCCTTAAGGTCTGATCGCGAAAATGCTCCACCGGATAGGGATAGATGGCGGGAACCCCCTCGGCATCGAGATACCAACTGGTGCAGTTGCCCCTGGCCCAGACGGTGTCACACGCTCTTTCACGCATGTCGGAAATGAAGGCGTCCGTTGCTGGCTCCGCAGGACAGATTGCGACTTTGTCTTTCACGACCCGATCGACGCATCGCATGATGTAGTCGACCTGCCATTCCGCCATCAGCATCAGCGAGATATTGCCAACGGGGCTGTAGGGCCCGCCGATCATGAAGAAGTTCGGCATGTATGGGACAGTGATGCATTCAAAGGATATCGGCCGCCTTGCCCACACCTGATCGAGCGTGACGCCGTCCTCGCCCGTGAGCTTGACGGGGCGGACATAGGCGGTCGCGTTGAAGCCCGTTGCGAGGACCAGGACGTCCAGCTCGTGCAGCCGGCCGTCGTTCGTCACGACGCCATCCGGTACAATGCGGCCGATAGCTTCGACCACCAATTCGGTATTCGGGCGCTGGATCGCCTCGTAGAAATTGGGCGACATTACCAGTCGCTTGCAGCCGACCTCATAATTCGGGGTCAGCTTGGCGCGCAGCGCCGGGTCCTTCACCCGTGCGAGATTTTCCTGGCAGTTGCGCACCATCTCGGCGCGTGCCCCAGGGTCCAGGCCCATGATTGCGCGGGCCATTAGCTTCGTCATCTCCCCCGTTTCGTCATATAGCGCCTGCATCAGTTCGGGCCTGCGGCGGAATTCCTCGCGATGTTCGGCGCTGTATTCTTCCTGTGGCGCATTGAGCACCCACTGCGCGGTCCGCTGAAACAACGATAGGTGCTTCACCTCGCCGGCGAGCGCCGAAACGATCTGCACGGCAGTCGAACCCGTACCGACAATGCCGATGCGCTTGTCCGCCAACGGCACCGAGTGGTTCCACCGCGCGGTATGGAACTTCACGCCCTTGAACCTGTCGAGTCCGGGAATGCTGGGCATGTTGATCTGGTGGAGAAAGCCGGTGGCCGAAATGAGGATGTCAGCGCTGTCCCTCGAGCCGTCCTTCAGCGTAATATTCCAGCGCGCACGGTCCCAACGAGCATCGACCACTTCACTGTTGAACCGGATGTGGGGTGCCACGCCAAGTTCTTGCGACTGCCTCTCGAGATATTCCCGGATCTCCCCGCCAGTTGCGAATTTGAGTTTCCAATCCGGATTGAGAGCAAAGGAATAGCAATAATGGTGCGAAGGGACGTCGCAGTGGAGCCCCGGATAGGTGTTCTCCCGCCACGTTCCGCCAACGCTATTTGCTTTTTCGTAGACGGTGAAATTGTCGATTCCCGCCTGCAGTAGCCGGTGTCCAGTCAGGACGCCCGACATACCCGCACCTATGATCACCACTCTTGGCCTGCTCACATCCATATTACCCATTATCTCGTTCCCAATAGAATTTTGTTGGTTTCACGAACTCGGTTGTCGCGGCCGGAAAGACACTCCTCGCCTGGACTTCGTATGGGAGGGCAACAGGTGGGAAATTGACGGAGATCAAAACTGACGGAGTACCGGCGCTCCTGAAGGAGGATTTTCTGTTTCACCACGGCTCGTGCCGCCGACAAGCAACTGGAAGAGCTTTCCGAATAGAGTGCCCGGTTTGATCTTAATCAAAGAAGCGGCCGGTTATTCCCGCGATACTGACGTTCACGCCCCGCAAAGTTCGGGAGTGGCGGCACAGGAGCGGCGAAGGAGGCATTATGAGTCGTATCATTTTCACACATGCGAACGTCGTGGATGGTGTCAGCCCGTCGCGACCAAACGCCACTGTGGTTGTCGAAAATGGTCGCATCACAACTGTAGCCGATAGCGCCGGGGTGAGCATGTTCGGTGAGGACACCGTCTACGACCTTGGTGGCCGGACGTTGATGCCTGGGATGTGCATCGGCC
>CAMLSA010000175.1 GCA_946482655.1 uncultured Sphingomonas sp.
GGCAAAACGGTCGTTCAGAACTTCCTGATGGCGCAGCTCGAGAAGACGGGCGCGCAGCAGATCTTCATCGACAAGGATCGCGGCGCCGAGATCTACGTGCGGTCTGCTGGCGGGATCTATCTGACGCTGAAGAACGGGGAGCCAACCGGCTTCGCGCCGCTGCGGGCGCTCGAATATGGGCCGCGCAACCTCGTCTTTCTCGGTCGTCTGATCCGGCAGCTGGTGACGCCGCCCGGCGGCACGCTGGGCGTCACCCAGGAGCGCATGATCGACGAAGGCTTGGCGTCGCTCGGGCGGCTCGCACCGGAGAACCGATCCATTCTGGCCCTGCGCCAGCTGCTCGGCCAGCGCGATCCGGAAGGCATCGGCGCTCGGCTTGAGAAATGGTCGCGGGGCGGATCGCTGGGTTGGGTGTTCGACAACGAGATCGATGCTTTGTCGCTCGATGCGCCGTTCCTCGGCTTCGACATGACCGACTTCCTCGACAATCCGGAAGTTCGCACGCCGATCATGATGTACATGTTCCATCGCATCGACGGCCTTCTGGATGGCCGCCGACTGGTGATCGACATCGATGAGTTCTGGAAGGCGCTGGGTGATGACGCTTTCCGCGCCTTTGCCCAGGATGGCCTGAAGACCTACCGCAAGCAGAACGCCTTCCTGGTTTTCGGCACGCAGAGCCCGGCCGATGCGCTGCGCTCGGATATCTCGCACAGTATCATGGAGCAGGTCGCGACCAAGATCCTGCTGCCCAACCCCTATGGGCGTGAAACGGATTATATCGACGGGCTGGGCCTGACCCAGGCGGAATTCAAGCTCGTCCGTCACGACCTGAACCCCGAGTCTCGCCGCTTCCTCATCAAGCAGGGTCATGACTCGATCGTGGTGGAACTGGACCTGGGCGGCCTCTCCGACGAGCTCGCGGTGCTCTCGGGCACCACGGAAACCGTGACGCTCCTCGATGCCATTCGCGCTGATGTCGGCGACGACCCGGCGAAATGGTTGCCTCTTTTTCACCAGCAGCGTCGGTCTGCATCGATCAGGAAAGGATGAGCTATGGGTAAGGGTATATACGCAGCACTTGGCGCCATCGCCCTTGGAATGGCGGGGCCTGCAGTCGCGCAAGGTATCCCCGTCTACGACAGCTCCGGCTATCTGCAGGCGCTGGCCACGGTGAAGAACACCCTGTCGATGATCGATCAGGGGAAGGAGCAGATCGCCGAGGCGAAGCAGCTCTATGGCAGCTTCAACCAGGTCACTGACGTCAACGGTATTGCCTCGTCGCTTTCCACGGACGCCATGCGCCATCTACTGCCGCGGGAGGCCCGTGACATCAGCCGGCTGATGTCGTCGGACAATGCCAGCCTGGGTTCGCTCGGGAGCTCCGCGACCCGTATCCGGGACGCCAACCGTATCGCTTTGCCGGAATTGCGGCCAGGTGCGTCGGCGTATGAGCGCGCTTCCCGCGACAACCTCTTGCGGAACGGCGACCTCGCAGCGCGCGATGCCGCGATCGCGGAGGCGGCCTATGGCGTGTCGGCTCAGCGCACCGCCGGGCTCGAAGAACTGAGAACCTCGCTGGATACGGCTTCGGACGCCAAGCAGGTCATGGATATCCAGGCGAGGGTAGGGGTCGAAAATGCCCATATCCAGAACGATGCTCTGCAATTGCAGGCGCTGCGGATGCGGCAAGAGTCGCAACGTCGGCTTCAGATTCAACGTGACGACGAACAGGACCTGGCCGACCTGACGACAAGTTTGGGTGGCGAGTGATGCTCCGCACGATTGTCGCGAGCGCTATTTTGGCGTCCGCATTAGTGGGCTGCAAACAGCCGACCGGGAAGGATGAGTATCGCCGTGATACTAACCTGAGGAACGAAACCCTCCGGAACTGCGCGAACGGCACCCATCTGAGCTCCCGAGAGTGCACAAATGCGCAAGATGTAAAAGATCTTGATGACCTCAAACGGTCTCTTTGACGTCTGGCGAATTCTCGATGGCTTCTACTCTCTTCAATGATTTCTATCTGCAGGTCGACAATCAGCTCGACCTGTTCCTGAACGAGCGTCTCCAAAATGTCGTTGAGGTTGTTCGCGGCCCACTTGCGGTCGGACTGGTCATCTACATTGCCCTGTTCGGCTACATGGTGATGCGGGGCATCATCAGCGAACCTTGGGGCGAGCTTTTCTATCGGATGGTGAAGCTCTGTCTGCTGTATGTTGCTGCGACGACGGTCGCCTATTCCGATTGGATCACGACGCCGCTCTTTCACGGAATGCCCGATGCGATCTCCCAAGCTCTCGCCGGTAAGACGATCGATACAGTGGGAGAGGCCTTCGACGACTATTACACTCAAAGTGATGCTATAGTTGCGCGGATAGAGACTGAAGCCGCAACGTACAGCGACATTAACCCATATAAACTGGTCCTTTATACTCTGAGCCTGGGGCTAAAAGCATTAGCTGGGCTCTCGGCAGCCGTAGGATTCGCCATTACGATATTTGCCAAAGTTGCGTTGGCGATCATTATCGCACTTGGCCCGATCTTCATCGCTCTAGCTCTCTTCGAGCCAACGAGGCGCTTTTTCCACGGCTGG
>CAMLSA010000176.1 GCA_946482655.1 uncultured Sphingomonas sp.
ATTGCGTCATCGCCTGCTCGATCTGGGCGAAGGTGTTCGACAGGATGAAGTCTTTGGTCATTTCCAGATAGGGCAGTTCCCAATCATACTGCCAATCCGAAATCTTGGCCCCGGCTCCGGAAATATTGAAGTTCACCGATCCCATGTTCATTGAACAGACTTCGGGTCGGAACATCTTCGCGGGCGCCAGCCGGTCAGCCAAACTCATGCCCAGACCGCCGCCGGTGGTGATGTTGACGATGGCGTCGGTCGATTGCTTGATCCGCGGGAGAAACTGCCGGAAGAGTTCGGGATCTTGGGACGGCTGCCCGGTTTCGGGATTGCGGGCATGCAGATGAACCATCGCGGCCCCTGCCTCTGCCGCCGCGATCGCCTCGGCGGCGATCTGGTCGGCAGTGATTGGCAGATGGGGGGTCATGCTCGGCGTATGGATCGACCCGGTGACGGCGCAGGTGATGATGACCTTGTCAGTGCGTTTCATATGACTTTCGGCTTTGCGCCGCCTCTCCAGAGATGACAGTTTTTATCAATAATTCGTCAGATAATCTCGCCCAGCACAGTGCCTACGGGGTACGTCTCCCCGATTTCCTTGAAAATCTTCAGCGTGCCCGACGCGGGTGCTTCCACTTCCTGGGTGGACTTGTCGCTTTCCAGGGCAAATAGCGGCTCTCCGGCCGTCACTGCCCCGCCATCGGCCACGAGCCATTCGGACAGCAGCCCTTCATTCATGGAAAAGCCGAGCTTGGGCAGCAGGATTTCAGTCGACATGATATTTTCTCCTTGGGCGGCGCTACCGTGACGCCGAAGACGATCGATTTAACATGGTGGCGAATGAACGACGTCCACGTCCATCGCCATGATATTTATCTCTCAGACGGAGCACCCCGATGCGCTGAAAGCAGGATAGTCCGTGTAACCTCGTTCCTCGCCGACATAGGCATAATCGAAATTCGCCTCCGCAAGCGGAAGGCTGCGCCTTATCCGGGCGACGAGGTCAGGATTGGCGATGTAGGGACGACCAAAGGAAATAGCGTCCGCCTTGCCCTTGGCAATGGCATCGCCCGCAGCGGGGCCGTCGAAACTGCCATTCTGAATGATTGTCCCTGAAAAGACGGCGCGCAACCGCTCGATGACCGGGTAATCGGGCTTTTCCATGAAGCCGGACGCGATGGGCTCGATCAGGTGAATATAGGCGAGCCCGCTCTGCTGCGTGATGCAGCCGATCGCCTCCGTCAAAGCGCCCGGATCGGCATCGCCCATGCCCTTGCGTTCGCTGGTGGGACTGACGCGAAGGCCCACTCGGGCAGGATCGACTTCTGCCGTCACCGCATCGATCACCTCCCGCAACAGCCTGACGCGGTTTTCTACACTGCCGCCATAGCCATCCTGCCGATGGTTGCTTTTCGATTGCAGGAACTGGTCGATGATATAGCCGTTGGCCCCGTGGATTTCGACGCCATCGAAGCCCGCGATCTTCGCGTTTCTTGCTCCCCGGCCATAGGCGGCGACAAGCTTGCCTATATCGGCCTGCGTCATTTCACGCGGTACGACATAAGGCTTCATCGGCAGGAACCCGCCCTGATAATCGTCAGGAGGCGGCGCCATCGTTTCGCCTTCCCCGGCGAGGGGTGATGGAGCAATCGGCTGCTGCCCACCGATATAATCCGGCAACACCAACCGGCCCATGTGCCAAAGCTGGCAATAGATGCGCCCGCCCGCCGCATGGACACGCTCCGTGACGGCTTTCCAGGCCGTGGTCATCTCATCCGACCAAATGCCCGGAGCGCGATACCAGCCCATGCCGAGCGGATCGACCGCAGTCGCTTCTGAAATGATGAGGCCTGCGTCCGCCCGCTGGGCGTAATATTCGCCTTGAAGCGGCGTAGGCACGTGCCGGTCGTCCGCACGGGCACGGGTCAGGGGCGCCATGACCACCCGGTTGGGAATGTCCAGCGACCCGATCGTCAGTGGTTCAAATAAAGCGTCCAGAGACATTGCGATATTCCTGCGAGCTTACCCATCCAAAGAGGCGGCGGACATTCGACGGCCCGCCGCCGTCACGCTGCTATCAGGGATCGAGCCATTCGCCCGGGTTGATCCCGGCGTTCGAGCGCGCGAACTTCAAAATCTTGGAGACGCGTTCGCCGAGCACGGTCGGGTCCTTCGACGCTTCGCAGCTCGGGCCATGCTGCCAGCTTTCGGCAACGGTGATGCCGTATCCCCAAACTTCGAAGACGCGGCCACTGACCTGGCTTGCCTCGGCGCTGGCGAGCCAGGCGACAAATCCCGCGATCCATTCGGGGTCGCGGCGCTCCAGCTGCTCCGGCGTCCATTCGCGCAACCCTGCCGTCATGCGGGTTTCGGCACGCGGCGCAATGGCGTTTACAGTGACGCCGATCCGCTGCAACTCGCGTGCGGCGACCTGACTGAAGCTCGCAATGCCACCCTTGGCGGCGGCATAGTTTGCCTGCCCGATGTTGGCGAACAGGGCCGAGTGCGATGTCGTGTTGATGACACGGGCGTCCGGCTGGCGCCCCGCCTTGCTTTCCGTGCGCCAGTAATTGGCGGCATGATGCGTAGGTGCGA